>CAZUVO010000084.1:4635-14718 GCA_964623955.1 uncultured Rhizobiaceae bacterium | reverse complement strand
TCCGCCGATGCATCGGGGCGGCGCAGCGAAATACACACAGCCCCTTGCTCCGTCAGCCCGACACTGAGCATCACCCGCTCGTCCGGCGCGGTGATTTCCGCCACGCTCGTCAGCATGCCGAGCAATCCCTGGCGCAGGCGCTCCGGGTCGCCGATCAGGGCCGGTAAATGTGGCGCGATATCGAGGCTGAGCCGCAACCCGGGAGCGGCGATCTCGCGCTCGGCCTGGCCGGCAATCTCGCGCACAAGCGCGGCGATATCGAGCTCGCGATTGTCGAGGATGCTCTTGCCTTCCTGAAAATTGGAGACATCGACGATGCCGTCGACCAGGCCGAGCAGTTGGCGCGCATTGGCGCTGATTTCCTCGGCCAATTCGCCTCTGCTCGGGCCGCCATCCGTCCCGGGCGGCGGCGTGCTGATCATTTCGCAATAGCGGATGATCGCGTTTAACGGGGTGCGCAGATCCTCGCCGACAAGCTTCGGCTGGTCGACATCGGCGGCGGTTTGCGCGCGCTCGCCGCTCTCCGTTTCGGCCTCGGCTTTTTTGACGACCGAGATTTCCGAGGCGACGGTGAGGACCGCGCGCGAATTATCAGCGCCCTGTTCGAAAGCGAGGTTGACGACATGATACCAGCGCGCCTGGCCGGACACGTCCGTCAGGCAGCGTTCCGTGGTGAGCTTGCGCGTCGTACCGTCGAGAATTTGCTGTGCGTCGGCGCGAAAGATTTCGGCCTCTGCCGGGAGAGGCGCAATATCCACGAATGCCTCGCCGATCAACTGTTCCGGCGAGTGGCCGCACAATTCCGCCATCGCCCGGTTTGCCAGCGTAAAGGCGCCCTTTCGCTCGGTGGCGAAAATGACATTGGGATCGTGATCGATAACGTTGCGCAGGAAGCTGCGCTGGTCCTCGAGCGCCAGCTCGGCGGCCTTGCGGTCGCTGATTTCCACCGAGGCGCTGACCACGTTGGCCACCGCGCCGGCGCTGTCGCGCAACGGCGATTTGGTCGTCAGCAGGATGCGCCGCCGGCCCGTCGCGTCGAAGAATTCCTCTTCATAGGCCGGGATGGGGGCGCCTGATTCGAACACCTGCCGATCGAGCCGGCGGTTGCGCGCGGCATAATCCTCGCCCATGAACTCCTCGGCCAGCCGGTCGACGATCTCGTCCGGGTCGATGCCCAGCATCCAGGCCTGGAAATTATTCATGAACACATAGCGGTGCTCGGCATTGGTGGCGCTGATCATCGCTGGGATGGTGTTCATCACGAGACGCAGCTTTTCCTTGCTCTCCTTGAGCGCGACCTTGTGCAGGCGGTTGCTCTGTTCGAGCTTGTCCTGCAATTGCGCCGCGCGGCGCTTTAGGAGGCTCTGTTGGAAGCGCAGCGTCAGCAGATTGCGCGCCGGGGCGCGGAACTCTTCATGGTCCACCGGGCTGAGGAGAAAATCCGTCGCGCCCGCATTGAGCGCGTCATAGCGGAAACCTTTATCCTCATAGGCGGTGACGACGATAACGGGCACGTCGCTGCAGGTCGGCAGGCGGCGCAGAGATTGCACGAATTCGGCGCCGTCGAGATTGGGCATCTTATAATCCGTGACCACCAGATCCGGCTCGTTCTGTTCGAGCCAGCCGAGCGCGAGCATGGGGTCGCCAAAGGTTTCGACCTCGGGTTTCGAATCCAACTCGCTCGCCAGTCGGGAAAGGATTCTCCGATTGGTCACGCGGTCGTCGACGATAACAATGCTCGGCACAGTTTCCGGCCTCCTGTTTCCTTCTTTGGCGCCATTCTGTCGCGTGGCGCTCATACTCTAGGTTTCTTCCAGCCTCGACCGAATCGATTCGGCGTGGGGCAAGGGCCATCCGTTAACAAAAGGTAAATCCCGTTTCGTTAAGAATTCGTTAGCGAATGGTTAACCACAAAAAATGAGTGCGATTACCATTCCCATCCGCGACGGCCAACTACCATTGATTCGAAACTTATCCACAAGTTCAACCTATGATTCCGGGTCAATAGTTAACATATTGATTTTAAATAAAAAATTTTTCGCCATTTTGGCCTTTTTCGGCCGAAAATAGGCTGAGATTGGGGTGTTTGAGGCCTTAGGGGTGCGCCAAGCAGGCGGCGATGCTGTCGCCAAGCCTCTGCATCAGAAGGAAATATCCGTTAACACCCTGCTCCAGGCCGTGGCCGAGCGGGTCGAGTTCGCCGATGCGGATATCGTTCCCTTCGGCGATGGCGGCGAGAGCGCGCGGCTCGAACTGCGGCTCGCGGAAAGCGCAGCGTATCTCCCGCGCCGCGATGATTTCGCGCATCCGGCGGATTTGCCCGGCGCTCGGCGGTTGCTCCGGGTGGGCGGTCACGGCGCCGGCATTTTCCAGCCCGAAGCGGCGCTCGAACGGGGCATAGGCGTCGTGATAGACGATATAGGGAACGCTCCGGTGCGGGCGCAGCACCTCGGCCAGTTCTTTTTCCAAGCCGTCGATGCGGTTGGCGAGCGCCGCGCCGTTGCGCGCATAGTCATCGGCATGGGCCGGGTCGAGCGCGCGCAGTTTCTCCACCAGATTCGAGACGATCTCCTTGGCCGCCCGAGTGTCGAGCCAGATATGCGGATTGCGCGCCCCTTCCGGTCCGGGCAGGAGAGGGAACGACCTTTCCGGCGGTAAGTTCGCGGCATAGCGGGCAAGGGGATATTCCAAGCTCTCGCCGATCCAAACCACAAGATCGGCCGATTGCAGCAGACGCGCCTGGGACGGCTTCAGGGCGAAATCATGCGGCGACGCCTGGCCGTCGAGCAGCAGGCGCGGCGCGCCGACGCCTTGCATCACCCCGGCGGCGAGCGCGTGCAGCGGAAAGATGCTGGTCACCACGACAGGCCCCTCCGCAAAGCCCTTGGCGGTACCGGCGAGAATCAGCACGAGGGCGAGGATGAGGCGGCGGATGGCGGTCATGGTTGCTTTGGTGCGCATTGTAAAATGCATTGTTATAAAGTAACATTTGGCCGTCAAGTGAATGAGGCCGCTATGGCGAAAACAAAAAGCGCGAGCTCTGGTTCCATCACCTTTCACGGCGCGGAGCATGCCCATGGCCCCTGTGTCGGCCGCGCGCTCGACCGCGCCGAGGCGCTCTGCCGCCAGCGCGGCGCGCGCCTCACGCGCATGCGCCGCCGCGTGCTCGAATTGATCTGGGACAGCCACAAGGCGGTGAAGGCTTATGATCTCCTCGACCGGCTGAGCGAGAGCGAAAAATCCGTGCGCCCGCCGACCGTCTACCGCGCGCTCGAATTTCTCATGGCGCATGGCCTGGTGCACCGGGTCGATAGCCTCAACGCCTTTGTCGGCTGCTCAGGCTCGGACGAGCGGCACAATGCGCAGTTTCTCATCTGTCAGCAATGCGGCGAGGTGAGCGAGATGGACGGCGCCGTGATCGGCCGGGCGGTGGTGCGTCAGGCCGCCGATGCCGGCTTCACCGTGCACCGCCAGACGGTCGAATTGCACGGCGAATGCCCGGCATGCGCGGCGCCATGAATACGATACTCCCAGCAAGCCGGCGCAGCCTGGTCTCGGTCGAGGGCGTTGGCGTGCGCTTGAACGGACAGGAAATCCTCTCCGGCGTCGATCTCGAATTGTCGGGCGATGAGATCGTCAGCCTGATCGGCCCCAACGGTGCCGGCAAAACCACCCTGATCCGCGCCATCCTCGGCCTCATCCCGCATCAGAAAGGGCGCATCATCGCCGCGCCCGATCTGGTGATCGGCTATATGCCGCAGCGCCTCACCATCGATCCGGTGCTGCCCTTGACCGTGCGCCGCTTCCTCCGCATGGCGGCCAAGGCGGGAAAAAAGGAGATCGCCCAAGTGCTCGGCGAGGTCGGCGTACCGCAATTGCTCGAAGCGCAAGTGCAAACGCTTTCCGGCGGCGAGTTTCAGCGCGTTCTCCTGGCGCGCGCTCTCCTGCGCAATCCCGATCTCCTGGTGCTCGACGAGCCGGCCCAGCAGGTCGATTTCCAAGGCCAGATCGACATGTTCGAGCTGATCGAGCAGTTGCGCACGCGGCGCGGCTGCGGCGTTCTCGTCGTCAGCCACGATCTCCATATGGTGATGCGCGCGACCGACCGGGTGCTCTGCCTGAACGGCCATATCTGCTGCTCCGGCGCGCCCGAGGCGGTGAGCGCGCATCCGGAATATGTCGCCCTCTTCGGCCCGCGCGCCGCCGAAAGCATCGCGCTCTATCACCACCATCACCGTCACGAACACGATCTTTCCGGCGATGTCCATCCGGCGGATGCCGAGCCGCACGACCACGCGCACGGCGATTGATCATGCTCGACGATTTCTTCTGGCGCGCCCTTCTGGGCGGCATCGGCGTGGCGCTCCTGGCCGGGCCGCTCGGCTGTTTCGTGGTGTGGCGGCGCATGGCCTATCTCGGCGATTCCCTCGCTCATGGCGCGCTCTTGGGCGTCGCCCTCGGGCTGGTGCTCGGCATCGACCTCACCATCGGCATCATCGCCAGCTCCGTCGCCCTGGTGGCGCTCTTGCTTCTCTTACAGCGCCAGCGCCGTCTCGCCGGCGATACGCTGCTGGTCATCCTCGCCCATGGCGCGCTTTCCCTCGGCCTGGTGGCGGTGAGCTTTCTCGAAGGCCAGCGGCTCGATCTGATGGCCTTTCTGTTCGGCGATATTCTCGCCGTCGGGCGCACCGATCTCATATGGATCTACGCCGGCGGCGCGGTGATCCTCGCCGTCATCGCCTGGCTCTGGCGACCGCTCCTCGCGCTCACGGTGCATGAGGAACTGGCCCGCGCCGAGGGCGCCAAGGTCACGCCGGTCAGCATCGCCTTCATGCTGCTGATCGCGGTGACCGTCGCGCTCGCCATGAAGATCGTCGGCATCCTGTTGATCGCCTCCCTGCTGATCATCCCCGCCGCGGCGGCGCGCCGCCTCGCCCGCACACCGGAGCAAATGGCCATTCTCGCCAGCCTGGCCGGCGTGCTCGCGGTCGTCGGCGGGCTCTACGGCTCGCTCGAATGGGATACGCCGTCGGGCCCCTCGATCGTCGTCGCGGCGCTCGCCGTCTTTCTGCTCGGCCTCGCCGCCGGTGCCGGGCGCGAATTGATTCCGCCGCGCCATCGGCCTATAGCAGGGCCATGAGCGAAGCCCCAGACAACGCCGCCCAAATCATCGCCGCGCGCGTGATCGCCGATCTCAGCTTCGACGCCAACGGTCTCGTGCCCGCCGTCGCGCAAGAGGCCGCGACCGGCGAAGTGCTGATGCTCGCCTATATGAATGCCGACGCCATCAACGAGACGCTCGCGACCGGGCAGGTGTGCTACTGGTCGCGCTCGCGGCAAAAGCTCTGGCGCAAGGGCGAAAGTTCGGGCCATGTCCAACGCTTGGTCGAGCTGCGTTACGACTGCGACAATGACGCCGTGCTGCTGCGCGTCGATCAAACCGGCCCGGCCTGCCACACCAACCGCCCCAATTGCTTCTTCCACGCCGTGCGCGACGGCAAGGTGGTGGTGATCAGCGAGCCGGTGACCGAATAAACGCTACCGCAGGCGCGCTGGATCGAGATCGCTGGCATTAACGCCGCGCTCGCTGACATGGGCCGGGAACTCACCACCCGCCGCCAGCGCCGCGGTAATCTTGCCCATCGCCGGCGCGGTTTGGATGCCGTAGCCGCCCTGGCCGGCGAGCCAGAAGAAGCCCTCGGCCTCGGCGTCGAAGCCGGCGACCAGGGTCTTGTCGGCGACGAAACTCCTGAGCCCCGCCCATTTATTGTGGATGCGCTTGACCGTCACCGTCGTCGCCTTTTCGATGCGGTCGACGGCGATGGCGATGTCTAGCTCGTCCGGCTGGATATCCTGCGGCGGCATCGGCGTCTCGTCGGCCGGCGAGCCCAACAGGCGGCCCGAATCCGGCTTGATATAGAATTCCTCGTCGATATCGGCCATCAGCGGCCAGCTCATCGGGTCGGTTCCCTCCGGCGCATCGAAGATGAAGGCAGTGCGCCGCTTCGGCACCAGTCCGACGGGCTTTGCTCCGGCCAATTCGGCGACCACATCGCACCACGCGCCGGCGGCGTTCACCACCACCGGCGCCTCGTAAGCGCCGGCGCGGGTTTCGGCCCGCCATACGCCGCTCTGCCGTGCCAGACCGGTCAGTTCCGCATCCGTCACCAGCGCGCCGCCGCGCGCTTTCAGCCCGCGCAGATAGCCCTGATGGAGCGCATTGACGTCGATGCTCATGGCGTCCGGCTCATGCACCGCGCCGGCGGCGTAGCCGGGGCGAAGGATCGGCACCAGCCGGCGCGCCTCGTCACCGTCGATCAGGGCGACGCTCGGCACCAGGGCGTGACACGCCTCGTAATGCTCTTGCAGCGTCGCGCGCTGATCATCCCGCCCGATAAAGAGCGCGCCGATCGGCGACAACAATGGGTCCTCGCCGAAGCCCTCGGGCGGCGCGTCGTAAAACGCGCGGCTCGCTGTCGTCAGGCCGCGAATGGCGCGATTGCCATAGGCTTCCGTGAATACCGCGGCGGAGCGCCCGGTGGTGTGATAGCCCGGCATATCTTCGCGCTCGATGAGAATGACCGAGCCCAGCGCGGCCAGTTCATAGGCCGCCGAGGAACCGGCCATGCCGGCGCCGACCACGAGAAAATCGCAACTTGCCATTGCCCGTCCGCCTTGTTCTTGTCGGCCCCGTTTATGCGCGCGTGAAGGCCGCGTGACAATCCCTCTCGGCAAACCGCCTTCGGGCGGTTAGGTTAGAAAAAATATTCAGGAGGGACGCCGAAGATGGATGTCAATTGTCAGGGACGGCGCGCCGTGGTCACCGCCGGCGGATCGGGGATCGGCCGCACCATCGCGCAAACGCTTGCGGATAACGGCGCGCAAGTCTTCGTCTGCGATGTTGCCGAAGAATTCTTGCAGGCGCTGGGTGAAGCTCGCCCGGATATCGGCGCCATCGCCGCCGATGTCAGCAAGTCCGACGATGTCGACCGGCTGTTCGACGAAGCGGCCAAGACCATGGGCGGCGTCGATGTGCTGATCAACAATGCCGGCGTCGCCGGGCCGACCAAGCGGGTCGAGGATGTGAGCGACGCGGAATGGCGCGCCACCATCGGCGTCGATGTCGACGGCCAGTTCTATTGCGCGCGTCGCGCCGTGCCGCTGATGATGGAAGCCGGGCGCGGTGCCATCGTCAATATCTCCTCGACCGCCGGGCGCCTCGCTTTTCCCCTGCGTCTCCCATACGCCACGGCGAAGCGCGCCGTGATCGGCCTCAGCGATACCCTCGCCATGGAGCTCGGCCCGCGCAATATCAGCGTCAACGCGGTGCTGCCGGGCTATGTGCTGAATGACCGTGCGCGCCGGGTGATCCAGGCCAAGGCGGACGCGTCGGGCCAGTCGCTCGAAGAGATGCAGGCCATCATCCTCAGCCGCATTTCCATGCGCACCGGCATCGAGGAGCAGGAAATCGCCGATCTCGTGCTTTATCTCTGCTCGCCCCAAGGCCGACATATCTCCGGCCAGGCGATCAATATCGATGCCAATCTCGAAACCTATGCCGGCATGGACAAGCTCGATTAGCCGCGCAGCAGATCGCCATAGGTCTCGAGGAACTTCTCCGTCTCGCCGATGAAGGCGTCGTGGTCGTCCTCGGTGAGGGCGAGGCTGAGCGCCATGTAACCGCGCCGGGTGAGGTAGATGCCGGCCTCGATCATCTCCAGGTGGAAGAGGTCGAGGGCGGTGAGGTTGCGCCCGGCGAGATCATCGACGCTCAGGATCTCGCCATCGACGAAATGGATGTTGATCAGCGAGCCATGGCCGGTCGCCTGGAACGGCAGGTCGTGTTTCGGCCCGAGCGCGTTCAAGCGCTGGCGGAAGGCTTCGCCGGACTCCAAATGCGCCGCCGCCACCTCCGGCGTGAACACCTTCTCCAGCCCCGCCGCGCCGGCGGCGAGCGTAATGACATTATTGTTGAAGGTGCCGTTATGAACGAAATGGCCCTTCGCGCGTGGATCATAGCGGTCCATGATGTCGGCCGGTCCGCCGAAGGCGCCGATGGTCATGCCGCCGCCGACATATTTGCCCAGCGTCGTCATGTCCGGGGTGATGCCGAGCGCGCCCTGGCGTCCGGTCGGGCCGAGACGCGAGGTCATGACCTCGTCGAAGATGAGGACCGCGCCGTGCCGCGTGGCGCGTTCGCGCAGCAGCGCGACGAATTCGTCGGTCGCCGGGATGCAGCCGCCGGCGCCCTGGATGAGCTCCACCAGGATTGCCGAGAGGCCGTCGCCATGTTCGTCGAACACCGCTTCGGTGCCCGCGAGATCGTTATAGGGCGCGAGGACGAAATCGAACGGCACATTGATCGGCGAGCCGCCCGGCGGGAAGGAAAGGGTGCCGCCGTGATAGGCGCCCTCGAACACCATGATCTTGTCGCGCCCGGTGACCGCGTTGGCGGTGACCAGCGCCATGATATTGCCCTCGGTGCCGGAATTGGTGAAGCGGATACGCTCCATCGACGGCACCCGCGCGCAAACGAGCGCGGCGAGGCGCGCCTCATGGGCGCTCGCCGAGCCGAAGGTGACGCCGTCGGCCAGCACGTCGCGCACCGCCGCATGGACGATATCGTTGGTATGGCCGTAAAGCCCGGCGGAGAAATCGCCGGCATAATCGCGGTAACGATGCCCGTCGAGATCCCACATATAGGCGCCTTCGCCGCTTGCCATGGAAAGCGGGTAGGGGGCGTAATACATGCCGGTCCGTGTATTGCCGCCGGGGAGGCTGTCGCAGGCGCGCTTATATTGCGCGTGGCTTTCCGGATTGGCCGCCGTGAAGCGCCTCTAAATCGATGTTCCGTCCCCGCACGGGGGCCGCGTCGCTCGCCATGTCCCTCTCCCTTCGGACCTGTATCGGCGGGTGACGATAGCCCGGCGTTTGTTCACCGGCAAGGGAGCCGGATGTTTAATCCGGCTCGCTCCGCTCCATGTGAAATATCCGTTCGACGATGCGATCGACTACCGCATCGCGCCCGAGATTCGCTTCGATCGGCTCGAGCTCCGGATAGCGGCGGATGAGATCGTGAAATGCCCGGTTCTGCCGTTCGATCTCGTCCACCGGCAAATCCGCCCGCCGGACGCGAATGTGCTCCGCATCGGCCAACAGGATGAAACCCCGTTGCGGTCTCGAATAGAAGGCGCAGAACGCGCGCAACACCCAGCGCGGCGCGGTGACGCGGCGCGATCCGGGGTCGACGAAATAATCGTAGAAATACCGGTCGCAGAGGACGAGAGCGCCGCGGTTCATATGGGGGCGGATGCGGAGCCAATAGCCCAAGGTGTAATCCAAGCCGTAATAGATCAGGCGAATGAACGAAGGCAAAATCCCGGTCCGCCGCCGGATGCCGGCCATCACCATGCGTTCGCCGAGCGGCGTTACCGGGTCCCGGCCGGTTCTCAGGCGGTTCAGGGAGGGCAGCATTTCCGGCCGCCATTTACGCCGTTCGATATTTGGAAAGAGCTTTTCGAGGCGCGCTTCAATGGCGTCGAGAGCGGCGGATTTGCCGACACCGTCCGGTCCCAACAGAACCACCGATAGGCCACTCGGCCGCAGCCGCCGCGCGATGGCGAAATAGATCGTGGCGGGGGCAGCGAGCAGGGCGCTCACCATCGCCAGCGCGCGCGGCCCGGTCAGTTCGGCCAGCGGTTTCCCTGCCTCCGCTGCCGCCGCCGGGTCCGCCAGCGCATATCTTTTGTCGAGGGACGCCAGATGCGTGGCCATCGCCGCGTGCCAGTCCGGCGGCAATCGCCAGATACCGTCGGCGCTCGCCCGGGCGCCGAGGACTCTGCGGGCATTGATCCAGCCGAGTGCCGCGCTTCTAAATGCGGCCATCACCTCGATGCAGGCGAGTTCCACGCCGTCGGGCGCGGCCGCGTTGACCAGGCGTAGCGTGTGCGACCCGCGCATGCGCCGCCCGCCCAGGTCGAGCACCCAGCCTTCGCGCCCTGCCCAATCCGCGACCATCGCCCGGAAGGCCCGCGCATGGCCCGGCCGCAGCAATATCGCCGCATGGCTCACCCGCGCGGCCTC
>CAZUVO010000084.1:0-4625 GCA_964623955.1 uncultured Rhizobiaceae bacterium | reverse complement strand
ATCCTCGCGCGGACCTGATTCATAAAGCAGGCAATAGTCGAGCCCGGCCTCGGCGGCCAGTTCGCAGATTGCCGGAATTGGCTTACCCATCTCTCCCCAATCGAGCGCCCATCATATTTCCCCGTCGACGGAGGGCCTTATACCCCGTTTCGTCCAATCCCGCCCCAATGCTGTGATCACACTATTGGCGCGGGCGCGGATTCAAGTTAGGTTGCGGCGCGAATTCGGATAACAAAATCAAATGCAGTAGGGCCGGCGTCGTAGAGCGCTCACCCTAGGGGACGAGGCAAAGCCATGCGATTTGCAGTCGATACGGGAGGCACCTTCACCGATCTGGTGGTCGAGGACGATAGCGGCGAAGTCCGCATGTATAAGGCGGCGACCACGCCCACCGATCCGGTGGCCGGCGTGCTCGATACGCTCGAACTGGCGGCGAAGGATTACGGCCTCTCACGCCCCGATCTCCTCGCCAAGGGCGACATGCTGATCCATGGCACGACCCATGCGATCAACGCCATCGTCACCGGCAATACGGCGCGCACCGCTTTTCTCACCTCCAAGGGGCACCCGGACGTGCTGGTGCTGCGCGAGGGCGGGCGCATCGAGCCGTTCAATTTCACCGTGCCTTATCCGCAGCCCTATGTGCCGCGCTCGCTGACTCATGAGATATCCGAGCGCATCATGTATGACGGCACCGTGCGCGAGGCGCTCGACGAAAAGGCGACGATAGAGACCATCGCCGCGCTGAAAGAGGCCGAGGTAGAAGCGGTTGCCGTCTGTCTCCTCTGGTCGATCGTCAATCCGGCGCATGAATTCCGCGTCGGCGAGTTGCTCGAAGAGCATCTGCCGGGCGTGCCCTATACGCTCTCCCATGTGCTCAATCCGTCTTTACGTGAATATCGCCGCGCCTCCTCCGCCGCGATCGACGCCTCGCTCAAGCCCCTGATGGGCGAATATATGGGCGGCCTGGAATCGCGCCTGCGCGATGCCGGCTTCGACGGCCGCGTGCTGGTGGTGACGACCCAGGGCGGCGCCATCGATGCCGCCGACATGGCCAAATCGCCGATCCATTCGATCAATTCCGGCCCCGCCATGGCGCCGCTCGCGGGCCGCGCCTATGCCGAGGCCGACAGCGGCGCCGACACCGCAGTTATCGCCGATACCGGCGGCACCACCTTCGATGTCAGCCTGGTGCGCGGCGGACGTATCCCGTGGACGCGCGAGACCTGGATCGGCCAGCCTTACCGCGGCCATATGACCGGCTTTCCCGCGGTCGATGTGAAAAGCATCGGCGCCGGCGGCGGCTCGATCGCCTGGGTCGATGAGGGCGGGCTGCTTCATATTGGGCCGCAGAGCGCCGGCGCCGTGCCGGGGCCGGCCTGCTACGGCCAGGGCGGCACCGAGCCGACCGTGACCGACGCCTCGGTGGTGCTGGGGTGGATCGATCCGGACTTCTTCCTCGGCGGCGCCATGAGCCTCGACCGCGACGCCGCCGCCAAGGCGATTCAAAGCCATGTCGGCGACAAGCTCGGCTTCGGCCTGCACGAGGCGGCCGCCGCGATTTTGAGCGTCGCCACCGAAAACATGGTGCACGCAATCGAGGACATCACGGTCAATCAGGGCATCGATCCGCGCGGCGCCGTCTTGATCGGCGGCGGCGGCGCGGCGGGTCTCAACGTCACCGCCATCGCGCGGCGGCTCGGCTGCGAACGGGCGATCATTCCCGATGTCGCGGCGGCGCTGAGCGCGGCCGGCGCGCTGATGTCCGATCTCCGCGCCGAGTTTAGCGGCACGCTTTATACCCAGACGGCGGATTTCGAGACCGACCGGGTCAACGAGCTGCTCGCCCGTCTCGAAGATCAGTGCAAGGAGTTCATCGCCGGGCCCGGCGCCGGCTCGATTGAGCAGATCATCGAGTTCACCGCGGAGGCGCGCTATCCCAGCCAGATCTGGGAGATCGAGGTGCCGCTCCGTGGCAACCGCATCGCCTCCGACAAGGATGTCGCGGATTTGCGTGATGATTTTCATAGCACGCATGAAGAAATCTTCGCCATCGCCGACAATAAGTCCGAGGTCGAAATCGTCGGCTGGCGCGCCAATGTGCGCTGCCGCCTGCGCGACGGGGTGCAGTGGAACGTCAAGGAGGCGGCGGCGGACGATGTCGAAGTGCCGGAACACCGCGAGGCCTATTTCGACGATGGCGGCCTGACCGACGCAAGGGTGCTGCGCTTCGAGGATATGGCGCGCGGCGAGGAAGTCTCCGGCCCGGCGATCATCGAATCCTCCTTTACCACCGTGGTGGTCGACCCGGGCGCGTCGGCGGTGCGCAGTGCCTCGGGCAGCCTGGTGATCAATCCGGTGGTGGGAGGCTAGATTATGGCTGGCAGCGAAAAACTCGACGGCGTCCAGCTTGCCATCCTCAACAAGCGCATCGAATCGATTTGCGCCAAGATGGCCAACACGCTGCTCCGTACCGGGCGCTCCGGCGTCCTCAACAGCGCGCGCGATTTCTCCTGCGTGCTGGTGACGGCGAACAACCAGCTTCTCAATGTCTCGGAGAGCCTGCCGATTCATGTGCTGCGCGGCGCCGACATGATGTGCGAGGCGATGCAGCAGAACCATCCCGAGCTCAAACGCGGCGATGCCTTCCTGCACAATTCGCCCTATCACGGCGGCTCGCACCCGGCCGATCACACCTATCTCGTGCCGGTGGTCGACGATGACGGCATCCACCGCTTCACCATGGTCGCCAAGGCGCATCAGGCGGATTGCGGCAATTCGATCCCGACGACCTATCACGGCAGCGCGCGCGATGTGTATCAAGAGGGCGCGCTGATCTTCCCCGCCGTGCGCATCCAGACCGATTACCAGGACAATCTCGACATCATCCGCATGTGCGAGATGCGCATCCGCGTGCCGGAGCAATGGTGGGGCGATTATCTCGCGGCGCTCGGTGCCGCGCGCATCGGCGAGCGTGAAATGCTGGCGCTCGGCGCCGAAGTCGGCTGGGACACGCTTGATCAGTTTGCCGGGCAATGGTTCGATTATTCCGAGCAATTGATGATCAACTCGATCCGCCAGATGCCCGGCGGCAAGGTCACGACCTATAGCCGGCACGATCCGTTCCCCGGCGCGGAAGACGGCATCGACGTCAAGATCGAGCTCGAAATCAGACCCGACGACGCGATGATCGAAGTCGATCTCCGCGACAATCCGGATTGTCTCCCCTGCGGCCTCAATCTCAGCCAGGCCTGCACCGAATCCTCCGTTCTTCTCGGCATCTTCAATTCCATCCAGGAAGACGTGCCGACCAATGCCGGCTCGCTCCGCCGCGTAAAAATGCATCTCCGTGAGAATTGCGTCGTCGGTATTCCGCGCCACCCGACAAGCTGTTCCGTCGCCACCACCAATGTCGCCGACCGGGTCGGCAATTCGGTGGCGCGCGCCATTGCCGAGCTCGGCGACGGCTACGGCATGGCGAGCGCGGGCTCGATCATTCCGCCCAGCATCGGCGTCATCTCCGGCTCGAGCGAGAAGACCGGCGGCGCATACGTCAATCAGATTTTCCTCGGCTGGGGCGGCGGCGCGGCCGGCCCCAAGGTCGATGCGTGGATTTCAATCGGCCATATCGGCAATGCCGGCGGCTCCTATCAGGACAGTATCGAATTGGACGAGATGCGCTTTCCCGTGCGCGTCGCCGGGCGCCATTTCATCACCGACAGCGGCGGCTCCGGACGGACGCGCGGCGGCGAAGCGGTGTTTTGCGAGTTCGGTCCCCTCGAGGGCGATATGGAAGTCGGCTATGTCTCGGATGGCAATGACCACGCGCCGGAAGGCACGCGCGGCGGCGGCGACGGCGCATGCGCCAACCAATTCCGCCGCGATCCGAATGGCGATCTCCATCAGCTCGACGCCTGCGCCCAGGCGGAAATCCCCGAGGGCCACACCATCGTCTCCTATTCCTGCGGCGGCGGCGGATACGGCGATCCCTATCAGCGCGCGGTCGACAAAGTCAGCCACGATGTGCGCGAGAAATGGGTTTCCGTCGAGGCGGCCAAGGAGACCTACGGCGTCGTCGTCGATGCCGCCGGGGTGGTCGACCAGGCGGCGACGGAAGAACTCCGCGCCGGGCGTCCCGCTTAAGTCATGGCCGGCGCCGCTCCCCTCGACGGCGTTCAACTGGCGATACTCAACAAGCGCCTGGAAGGCGTGTGCCTCAAGATGGCCAACACGCTGTTCCGCACCGGACGCTCCGGCGTATTAAACAGCGCGCGCGATTTTTCCTGTGTGCTGGTGACGGCGAAAAACCAGCTTCTGAATGTCTCCGACAGTCTGCCGATTCATGTTCTGCGCGGTGCCGATATGATGTGTGAGGCGATGCAGGAATTTCACCCCACCCTCAAGCGCGGCGATGCCTTCCTGCACAACTCGCCATATCACGGCGGCTCGCATCCCGCCGATCACACCTATCTCGTGCCGGTGGTCGATGATGACGGTGTGCACCGTTTCACCATGGTCGCCAAGGCGCATCAGGCGGATTGCGGCAATTCGATCCCGACCACCTATCACGGCGCCGCGCGCGATGTGTATAACGAAGGCGCGCTGATCTTCCCGGCGGTGCGCAT
>CAZUVO010000083.1:0-14728 GCA_964623955.1 uncultured Rhizobiaceae bacterium | reverse complement strand
GAGCTTCGCGTCGTCGCCCGCCGCCGCAATCACCCGCGCGCCGGCAAGCTTGGCGATCTGCACCGCGGCGGAACCGACGCCGCCGCCCGCCGCCGTCACCAGCACCTGTTCGCCGGCGCGAATCCCGGCAACCTCAACAAGAGCCTCCCACGCAGTGGCGAAGGGTACCTGGCCGGCCACCGCATCGACCCAGTTCAGGCCATCGGGGATGCGGACGACATGGTTCTGGCCGCATTTTAGGTATTCGCCGTAACCGCCCCACACGGTCACGCCGAGCACGTCGGCATGGGCGCAGAGATTCTCCTTGCCGTCGATGCAATCGCGGCAGACGCCGCAGGTCAGCATGAAATGCGGCGCGACGCGGTCGCCTGGTTTGAACGCCTTCACCCCGTCGCCGACATGAACCACCTCGCCCACCGCATCGACGCCCATCACATGGGGCATCTCGCTGGCGACGCCAAAGAGACCCTTGCGGAGGTCCGTGTCGCAATGATTGACCGCATTGGCATGCACCTTGATCAAGAGCTCGCCGCTGTCCGGCACGGGGGTCTGAACGTCTTCATATTTGATGGTGTCGAAGCCCTCGCCGTAATCGTGAATCACCGCCGCTTTCATATCGCTTCCTTCCGTTCCGTCGTGAGCGCGCCACGGTACGCCGCGAAGGCGGCGATGGCGGCGCGGTGCAGCGTGCCGTGGCGGCGCGCGAGAATATCGAGATCGTCGGCATAGCCGCCGCCGACGACGCAGGCAAGCGGCACACCGCGCTCAAGACAACATTCGATGACGTGAGCGTCGCGCGCGCGCAAGCCCTGATCGCTGAGCGCAAGCTTGCCGAGCTTGTCGTCCGCATGCGGGTCGACGCCGCCATTATAGAACACGATATCGGGCCGCAGCTTGTCGAGGAGCGGTGCGACATGGCTCTCGATCACCGAGAGATAGACCGCGTCGCCGGTCCCCGCCGGCACGCCGATATCCATATCGCTCACTTCCTTGGCGGTTGGATAATTGGCCTCGCAATGGAGCGAGAAGGTAAAGATGTCGGGATCACCTTGATGGACGTCACAATCGATCACCAGCGCGCGTTTGAACGCACCCTCGCGTCGCAGAATGGCGATCGCCACCGCCACATCGTTGAAGATGCAGAATCCGGCGCCATGACCGGGAAAGGCGTGATGGCTACCGCCGGCGATATTGCAGGCGAGCCCTTCTTCGAGGGCGAGACGCGCGGTCAGCACGGTGCCGCCGACCGCCGCGCGGCCGCGCCGCACCAACGCCTCGGACAAAGGCAAGCCGAGACGCCGCTCCGCTTTTCGATCGAGCGCAAGCGCGACGATGGTCCGGACGTAATCGGCGTCATGGGCGAGGCAAAGCTCTTCATCGCTTACCGGCTCGGGCCGGCGCAGCGCTTCCGGCGCCACCGCGCCGTCGGCCAGGAGCAATTCCTTGATGCGGCCGAACTTGCCGATGGGAAAGCGGTGGCCCGGCGGCAGCGGCACCGTGTAATCGGGATGAAAGACGATGCCGGGAGCGGACGCCATGGTCTCAGAGCAGATCGAGGACATTTTCCGGCGGGCGGCCGAGCACGGCCTTATTGCCCTTGACCACGATGGGCCGCTCGATCAGCACCGGGTCGGCATGCATCGCGGCGATCAAATCCGCGTCCGACAGGCTCATATCCGCCAGGCCGCGCTCGCCGTAAGGCGCTTCTTTTTTGCGCATCAGATCGCGCGGCGTCATGGCCAGCAGGCCGAGGAGCTTTGCGATCTCGGCCGCGCTCGGCGGGGTCTTGAGATATTCCACGATGTCGGGCTCAACTCCCTTGTCGCGCAGCAATTGCAAGGTCTGGCGCGATTTCGAGCAACGCGGATTGTGATAGATGGTAATGCTCATATCGATGCCTCTTCCGGGCCTGATTTCTTCCCGCGGCCAATCTGTCACGCCCGCCAAAAGCTGTCCAGGCTCGCCGCCCCGCGGCCCGGTGAAGACGTGTAAATCGAGGAAATTGTTGAAAATTTTCGTCGGGCGAGGTTTGTTTGCGCGAAATGAGCTTTGAATATTACGGAAACCGGCGCGCCGCGTGCGCGTTCGGCATCGAACGGTAATGGCGCGGCGGGTAAATCCCAGCCGGCGCGCCGGCGCATGGGCGGCGCTGACAGCGCTCTTCCTGTGCCTGCTGCTGTTCGCCGCCGCGCCCGTTTCGGCGCAGGAGGCCGAGGGCGGCCAGACCATCAATCAAAGCGAAATCGAAGAGCTGGTCGAGACGCTCGAGGACCCGGACGAGCGCGCGCGTTTGGTCACCGAGCTCAAAGCGCTGCTCGCGGCAAAAGAGGCGCTCGACGAAAACGGCACGAGCGCCAGCGCCGGCGCTTCGGCGCTCAAGAATATTTCCGACGGCCTGTCGCATGTAGGCGACGAGCTGCTCAATTTCGCCAAGGGCATCGCCGATATTCCCGCGGCCGCGCGCTGGTTCGGCGACGAGTGGGCGGAGGAGGAATCGCGCGAAATCTGGATCGAGATGGTGTGGAAGCTGGCGGTGGTGATCGGCGGCGGCATCATCGCCGCCTTCATCGTCTCCTTCGGCCTGCGCCGGCCGCGAAAATATCTCGAAAAACTGCCGCGCCCCAAGGCCTGGCTCCGCCCCTTCATGCTGCTGGCCTACAATCTCCTGCGCGTGATACCGGCGCTCGGCTTCGCCGGCGCCGGCTATGGCCTGCTGACGGTTCTCGATCCGCATGAGGTGGTGCGCCTGGTGGCGCTCTCGGCGATCAACGCCCATGTCGTCGCGGTCCTCCTCAAGGCGGCGGCCAATCAGGGTCTCGCGCCCTATACGCCGAACCTGCGCATGGCGACGATCAGCGACCGCACGGCGATGTATTGCGTTATCTGGTGGCGCCGGCTGATCAACATCGCCGTCTATGGTTATTTCATCTGCCAGGCGGCGCTCCTCCTCGGCCTGCCGGAGGTCGGCTATCAGGCGCTGGTGAAGGTGCTCGGCATTATTGTCGTGGCGCTACTGATTTCCCTCATCCTGCAGAACCGCATCATCTTCGCCGACTGGATCCGCTCCGGCGGCGAGCACAAGCGCTGGCGCGCCTTTTTCATCGTCGCCTACCGGGTCGCTGATTTCTGGCATGTTCTGGCGATCATGTATGTGCTTGCGGGCGGCATGCTTGCCGCCGCGCTCGGGCTCAATGGCTTCCTCTTTTTCCTCAAAAGCTCGGCCGCCAGCATCGCCATCGTCTGGGCCATGGGCTTCGCCCTGATCGGCATCCAGAAAGCGGTCGACCGCGGCTTCCGCCTCCGCCCCAAGGTCGTCGTGCGCTATCCCGGCATGCAGGAGCGGATCAACCGCTATCTGCCGGTCGCGCGAATCATCATACAGATTCTGGTGATCGCGCTGGCCATCATCCTGGTCGCCGAAGCGTGGAATATCGACGTCTTCACCTGGCTCGCCACCGAGACCGGCGGCATCATTATCGGCCGCCTGGCCGCGATCATCGCGATCGGCCTGATCGCTCTGGCGGTCTGGGAAATCCTCAGCTCAGTGATCGACCGCTACCTCACCGCGACCGACGAGGAAGGCGAGCAAAGAGAGCGCAGCCAGCGCGCGCGCACGCTGCTGCCGCTGGCGCGCAACGCACTCCGCGTGGTGATCGGCGTCGTCGCCATGCTGATGATCCTGAGCGAGATCGGCATCGATGTGACGCCGATCCTGGCCGGAGTCGGCGTGATCGGCCTCGCCATCGGCTTCGGCGCACAAACCCTGGTCAAGGACGTCATCACCGGCATCTTCATTTTGGTCGAAAACAGCCTCGCGGTGGGCGATGTGGTGAGCGTCGGCGGCGCCTCGGGCGTGGTCGAGAGCATTTCGATTCGCTCCATTCGTCTCCGCGACGTGCGCGGCAATGTCCACACCATCCCGTTCAGCGCGACCTCGACGGTCACCAACATGACCAAGGAATTCTCCTATTATCTGGTCGATGCCGGCGTCGCCTACCGGGAGAATTACGACGAGGTCGCCGACATCATGCGCGAGGTCGGCGAGGAGCTGCAAGACGATGCCGAGGTCGGCGGCGATGTTCTCGAGCCGATCGACATCATGGGCCTCGACAGCTTCGGCGATTCCGCCGTCGTCGTGCGCGCCCGCATCAAGACCGCGGCAGGCAAGCAATGGAGCATCGGGCGCGAATACAACCGCCGGCTCAAGGCGGCGTTCGATGCGCGCGGCATCGAAATACCCTTCCCGCACCAGACGATCTATTTCGGCGAAGACAAGAAAGGCCTCGCGCCGCCCGCTCATATCAGCCTGGAAGGCGATAAAAGAGAGGCGCCGGCGGCCGCCCTGGCTTCCGCCGAAATCAAGAGACGCCCGCCGGGTCGCCGCCGGCCCACCGCAGCCGGCGAAGACGACGGCGACGCCGGCGATGGGATGTAGAAGAAAGCGCATGGCCTTTGGTAGACAATAGCCAGCAGCTGCCGCCCGAGCGCCATATCGGCGCCGTCAATTGGGTCGGCCTCGGCACGCTCTACGGCAAAGAATGCCGCCGCTTCTTCAAGGTCTGGGCCCAGACCCTCGTCGCGCCGACCGTCACCTCCATGCTGTTTCTCGCCGTGTTCTCGCTGGCGCTCGGGCGCTCGGTGCCGGAGCTCGGCGGCGTGCCCTTTCTGCAGTTCATGGCGCCCGGCCTGATCGTTATGGCGATGATGCAGAACTCCTTCGCCAACACGTCCTCCTCGCTGATGATCTCCAAGGTGCAGGGCAATGTGGTCGATGTGCTGATGCCGCCCCTGAGCCCGGGCGAGCTGCTCGTCGGCTTCGCCTTCGGCGGCGTGTCGCGCGGCCTCACGGTGGCGCTCCTCCTGTCGCTGGTGATGCTGCCCTTCGTTCATCTCGAGGTGCACAATCTCGGCTTCATGCTGCTGCACGCCTTCGCCGCCTCGCTGATGCTCGCCCTCCTCGGCCTGCTGACGGCGATCTGGGCCGAGAAATTCGACCAATTGGCGGCGGTGACGAATTTCATCGTCACCCCGCTCGCCTTTCTCTCCGGCACCTTCTATTCCATCGAACGGTTGCCCGAGCCGCTCTTGACGGCGAGCAAGTTCAACCCGTTCTTTTATCTAATCGACGGCTTCCGCTACGGCATGATCGGCCATGCGGATGGCTCGCTCGCCGTCGGCGCCGCCGTGGTGCTCGGCTGTGTCGCGGTTATGTGGCTGATCTGCCTCAGAATTCTGACCAAGGGCTACCGCCTCAAGCCATAATCGGCGGGTCCGTTGACTTCCGGAGCGCGCGGCCCGATATTCCCTGCTTTCCTGCGGGCCACGTCAACAATTCCGCGGGGCGAGGAGGAAATCGTGTCATCCGCATTGGTGCAAAATTACGCCCGTATCGATATCGCCTTCGAGCATGGCGAGGGCTCTCATCTGATTGCCGAGGGCGGCAGGCGATATCTCGATTTCGCCAGCGGTATCGGTGTCACCAGCTTGGGACATGCGCACCCGCATGTCACGCGTGCGCTGAAGGATCAGGCGGAGAAGGTCTGGCACGTCTCCAACCTCTACAATATCGACCCCCAGACGCGGCTTGCCGAACGCCTCACCGCCAATTCCTTCGCCGACAAGGCGTTCTTCTGCAATTCCGGCGCGGAGGCGGTCGAAGCGGCGCTCAAGATGGCGCGCATTTATCACTCGAGCCGGGGCGACGAGGGACGCTACCGCGTGCTCACTTTCGCCAACGCCTTTCACGGCCGCACGCTGGCCACCATCTCGGCCGGCGGCCAGGCCAAGCATCTCGACGGCTTCGGCCCCCGGGTCGACGGCTTCGATCAGGTCGCGCTCAACGATCTCGCCGCGGCGAAAGCCGCTGTCGGGCCGGAGACCGCGGCGATCCTGGTCGAGCCGGTTCAGGGCGAAGGCGGCATTCATACCGCCGACAAGGAATTCCTGGCGGGCTTGCGGTCGCTCGCGAACGACAACGGCATTCTGCTGATCTATGACGAAATCCAGTGCGGCATGGGGCGCACCGGCAAGCTCTGGGCGCATGAATGGTCGGGCGTCGCGCCGGATGTCATGGCGATCGCCAAGGCGCTCGGCAACGGCTTCCCGATCGGCGCGGTACTCACCATCGATGCGGTCGCGGAAACTCTCGTCCCGGGCAAGCATGGCACCACGTTCGGCGGCAACCCGCTCGCCACTTCGGTCGCCAATGCGGTGCTCGACGAGATGCTGGCGGACGGCTTCCTCGCCCATGTCGAGAAAATGGGCGCGCTGTTGCGGAAGCGTCTCGAAGGGCTGATCGGCAACAAGCGGGTGTTTTCGGAAGTGCGCGGCGCCGGCCTGATGATCGGCCTGCAATGCACCGATTCCAATCTCGATTTCATGACCGCCTTGCGCGAGGAAGGCCTTCTCAGTGTCGTCGCCGACGGCAATGTGGTGCGTCTCCTGCCGCCGCTGATCATCGGCGAGGCGGAAATCGACGAAGCGTGCGCGGCCGTGGAGCGCGCCTGCGCCGCCATCGCATCGTGAGCGGCATTCGCCATTTTATCGGGCTCGAAGCGTTCGAGCCCACGACCCTGCGTCATATGATAGAGCGCGCCGGTGCGTTGAAGCGCGACCCGGCATCGGGCCGCGACCTGCTCGCCGGCAAGACCCTCGCGATGATTTTCGAGACCCCCTCGACGCGCACGCGGATATCCTTCGACGTCGCCATGAACAAGCTCGGCGGCCGCTCGATCGCGCTCTCGCCGGACGAGCTGCAGCTCGGCCGGGGCGAGACAATCGGCGATACCGCGCGGGTGCTGTCGCGCTATGTCGATGCCGTGCTGCTGCGCTCCAAGCACCATGAATCGCTGCTGCAGCTGGTCGAAAATTCCGATGTGCCGATCATCAACGGCCTGACCGACCGAACGCATCCCTGCCAGTTGATGGCCGATGTGCTCACTTTCGAGGAACATCGCGGCGCCATCACCGGACACCGCATCGCCTGGCTGGGCGACGGCAACAATATGGCGGCGACCTGGATTCAGGCGGCGGTGCAATTCGATTTCGCGCTGCGGCTCGCCTGCCCCGCGGCCTATGCCCCAGGGCCGGAATATCTCGACTGGGCGCGCGAGCGCGGCGCCGACGTGGCCGTGACGGAAGACGTGAATCACGCCGTGGAAGGCGCGGACTGCGTCGTCACAGACACCTGGATTTCGATGACCGACGATGCCGGCGCGCAGAAGATCGAGGATTTGCGCGGCTATCAGGTCAATGAAGCGGTCATGGCGAAGGCCGCCGAGGGTGCCATCTTTCTCCATTGCCTGCCGGCCAAGCGCGGCCTCGAGGTCAGTGAAGGCGTGATGGACAGCGCCTATTCCAAAGTCTTCGACGAGGCGGAAAACCGGCTCCATGCGCAGAAAGCGATCCTTCTTTGGTGTCTGGCGGGCGAGGCATGAGCGAAGGCGGCGTCAGCGACGATTTCGTCCGCACCTTCCGGCTCGATGGCGCCGGGGTGCGCGGCCGCCAGGTGCGCTTGGGGCGCGCCCTCGACACGATCCTGACGCAGCATGATTATCCCCTGCCGGTCTCGCGCCTCTTGGGCGAATTGATCGCGCTCGCTGCGCTGTTGTCCAGCACGATCAAATATGACGGCGTCTTTACCGTGCAGACGAGCGGCGACGGGCCGCTTCGCATGATGGTGGCGGATGTCACCAGCGCCGGCGCGTTGCGCGGTTATGCCGATTTCGACGCCGACGCCCTCGCCGCCTTGCCAACGGAAGACGAGGACGGCTCGGTGCCGCGCCTCCTGGGTGTCGGCCATCTCGCCTTTACCGTCGATCAAGGGCCGGAGACGGACCGCTATCAGGGCATCGTCGCTCTCGAAGGCGCGTCTTTAAGCGATTGCGCGCATAATTATTTTCGCCAGTCCGAGCAAATCGCCACGGCGATCCAGCTCACGGCGGAGCGCGTCAAAGGCGGCTGGCGCGCGGGCGCGCTGATGCTCCAGCGCGAGCCTGCCGATGGCGGCCATGACCGGCCGCTCGGCCGCGACGCCTGGCCCGAAACGCCGGGCGACAAGCTCGAGGATCAGGAGGAACAGGAAGACTGGCGCCGCGCGGTGATCCTGATGAGCAGCGTGTCGCTGGGCGAGTTGCTCGACCCCGAACTGGGCTCCGACCGGCTCTTGTTCCGCCTGTTTCACGAAGAAGCCGTGCGCGCCCATCTGCCGCGCCCGCTCGCCTTCGGCTGCCGCTGTTCGCGCCATCGCGTGGAGGCGACGCTGAAAGCCCTGCCGAGAGAAGAAATCGAGACGCTGACGATCGATGGGCTTGTCATTGTCACTTGCCAATTCTGCAATAAATCCGAATCGTTCGGAGAATTGGAACTGGATGCCATTTATGCGGCATAATACGCGGCATGAAGATAATCACCTTCGCGCGCGCTGAGCCGCCATGCCTCGCGGGACATCACCCATGATGCGGATACGGGGCAAAATGAGACCCTGGGCTCTCGCCGTGGCGCTGATCGGCGTGCTCACCTTAAGCGGCTGCGCGACCACCGTGTCGCGCCCGGTCATCCCGGAGCTCTCCTTCAAACATCTGCCGACCCTGAATTTGGCGGTGGCGCGGATCGAGTTCATCGAAAAATTCGTTTCGCCCCTGCACTCGCCCAATGTGGAGCACCTTTTCCCCACGCCCATCGTCCAAGCGCTCAAACGCTGGAGCAGCGACCGGCTGAAGGCGGTCGGCGGCACCGATGTGATGCGCATTATCGTCCAGGACGCCAGCGCGGTGGCCGAGGAATTGGAGACCAACAAGGATCTCGAAGCCTTGTTCACCACGGAGCAGGCCGAGCGGATCGATGCCCGGCTCCAGGTGCGCATCGAAATTACCGACGAGAACGGCGCGGTGAAGGCCTATACCAGCGCGGAAGCGGTGCGCTCACGCACAACGCCTGAGAACGTCACGCTGAATGAGCGGGATGGAATCTACAATGATCTGGCGATGGTGCTGATGAATGACTTCAACGCCAGTCAGGAGCAGGGAATCCGGCTGTATTTCCAGCCCTATATCAATTAGAGCAAATCCCGAGCAGGTGGAATCACCTGCGACGACGCATTTGCTTTAATCAAAAAGAGCTAGAGCAGTTCGCGTGAACGCGAGTGAACGTGAAATGCTTTGGCGGTTAAGCGGGACTAAGCCTGGCTCAGTCCGGGTCCTTGTCGCGCGAGCGGGCGCGGTCGATGAACTTTTTGCCGTCCATCTCCAGTTCGCGCTTCTCCGAGATGATCTTCTCTGCCAGACGGCCCATTTTGGTGCGGCCCTTGCGCGCCTTGTTCTCGGCCCCGGTCTTGCGCTTATCCTCTTTTTTACGCTGCTTGCGGTATTCGTTGAGATTCGTGATCTCGGCCATCGCTCTCGACTTTCCTTGGCTTACGGGTTCAGGCACACCTGTGGCGCTTCACTCCAACCGGCTTGGTAATGTAGCCTAACTCAAATGAAACCTGAAGTTAACAGCGTTTCCGGCATGGTGGCGAGCAGACCATGATGAAAATCCTCTATGGCGTGCTCGCCCTCATCGTGCTGCTGGTCATCGCCGCCTTCGTGGTGCCGAGCGTGATGGACTGGGACAGCTACAAGCCGGAGATTTCCGAGCGAGTCGAGGCGCTGACCGGACGCAGCCTGGCGATCGACGGCGATATCGATATCGCCATTCTGCCGACCCCCAAATTGCGCATTTCGGACGTCCGATTGGCAAATATCGACGGCGCCACGGCCGGCGATATGGCACGGCTGCGCGCGCTCGACCTGAAACTCGCGCTCGGGCCCCTGCTGTCAGGCGATTTCCAGGTCTCCAGCCTGAATCTGATCGACCCGGTGATCGAGTTGGAACGGCTCGCCGACGGGCGCGAGAATTGGCGCTTCGAGCCGGCCGATGACGGCCCCGGCGGCCCGGGTGGCCCCGGCGTCGGCGGCGAGAGCGACGCGGGAGAGGACGATGCGGCCTTCAGCCTCGATTCGATGTCGATCTCGAACGGCACCCTGGTTTATCGCGACAGCGCGACCGGGCAGGTCGAATATATCCAGCAGCTCAACGGCACCCTCTCGGCCAAATCCCTCGACGGGCCGTTTCGCGGCGAAGGCAGCATGGCGTTGCGCGGCCTGGAGACCGAATTTCAATTCGCCAGCGGGCGCAAGCGCGCGGACGGTCATATGCCGGTCTCGCTCAAGGCCGAACTCGGCGACGGCCTGGCGCAGCTCGGATTCGATGGCAATCTGGCGATAGGGGAAGGCGGCAGCGAAGGATCCGGCACGCTGCGCGCCTCCGGCGGCAATCTCGCCGATCTCATGGATGCGCTCGGCACCGGCGGCGCGCGGCAATTGGCGGCGGAGAAATTCTCCCTCAAGGCCGAGGCCGCCCTGTCGGACACCGGCGTCACCCTCGACGACCTCCAGTTCCGCGTCGGCGAGACCCAGGCGAGCGGCACCATCGCCTATGCCATGGGCACGCCGGCGCAGTTGGAAGCGATCCTCGCGATCAACCGCTTCGACCTCGACAAGATCACTCAAAACGGTGCGCCGGCGGAAAGCAGCGGCAACGACGGGCAAGCCTCCGATGGAGAGAGCGGGGAGAACGCAGGCGCCGCGGACGGCGAGGCCGGGCTCGGCGACACTCTCGCCATGCTGCCGGCGGATATCGCCGCCACCATCGATCTCGCGGTGCAGACTCTGCGCTACCGGGGCGCATTGGTGCAGCAGGCGCACACGGTGGTCTCGCTCGATGACGGCGTCATCACCGTGCAGCAGGCCTCGGCGCTGCTGCCGGGCGGCAGCAATGTCGCGCTCTTCGGCCAGTTGTCGCCGGGCGAGGATGGCCCGCGTTTCGACGGCCAAGTGGAGATGGTGTCCGACGATGTGCGCGCGGTCATCTCCTGGCTCGACCTGATGGAGCTTGGCGGCATCCCGAGCGACCGGCTGCGCCGCTTCAGCCTGACCGCCGCGCTTAGTGCCGGCGAACAGGGCGGCGAGCTGTCGGAGCTCGATCTCGCCATCGATGCGTCGCGCGTCAAGGGCTTCGCCAATTTTACTCTCGGCGCGCGCAACCGGATCGATGCAAATCTTCACCTTGACCGGCTCAACGCCGACGCCTATCTCACCGCGGGCGACGCGCCCGGTGCGGCGGCAAATGCCGGCGACGGCGCCACGGGCGCGGCGGATGCGCCCGCCGGCGCGGCGCCGGCGGAAAGCGGTCCGGCGTTGCTCGACACGCTCGACGCCAAGCTGAAGCTCACCGCCGGGCGCTTGAGCTATGGCGGAGCGATCCTCTCGGGCGTTTCGCTCGACGGCGCGCTCCAGGACAGGGTGCTCTCCATTGAGCGCCTCGACGTCGCCGATCTCTCCGGCGCCAAGCTGGCGCTGAGCGGCGATATCCGCGATGCCACCGGCGAGCCGGACGTCAATCTCACCTTTGACGCACAGGCGGAATCGATCCTCGGTCTCATTCGCGTCGCCGGCATCGATCCCAGCTTCCGCGCCGACAATCTCGGCGCCGTGCATCTTTCCGGCACCCTCTCCGGCGGGCGCGACGCGGTCAATCTCAATGCCCAGCTAGATACCCGCCCGGCCAAGCTGTCGCTGATCGGCAGCATCAACGACCCGCTTGAGGACGCCGCGCTCAATCTCGGCCTGGAGATGCGCGCGCCGGATGCCGCCGAGCTGCTGCGCGCCGCCGATATGGCGCCGCCCAAGCTGATCAGGCGCCTCGGCGCGCTCGCCATCGATGGCGGGCTCGATGGCGGTCTCGAAGCGCTCAATATGAGCCTCTCGGCGCGCGCCGCCGGCAATCATCTGCAGATCGCCGGCAATCTCGCCGATTTCTCCGGCGCCGGGCGCTACAATCTCGCCTTCGACCTGGCCAATCCGAGCTTCGCCGCTCTCGCCGAACTGTTGAGCGGCGAGCCCTATAACGGCGCGGAAGTCGGCGACGTGCGCGTCAAGGGCCGCATCAAGGGCGACGATGCGGCGGCGAACCTGTCGGACCTCAGCCTCGCCCTCGGCAAGACCCGTATTTCCGGCAATGCGGATGTGGCGCTGGGCGGCCCGGTGCCGGTGTTACGCGCCGATCTCGATGCCGGCCTGCTCGATGCGGGCCTCTTTATCGGCGGCGCCGTGGCCGGGGAGGATACGGCCAGTGCTTCCACGGGCGGCACCGCGTCCTCGGGTGGCGGCGCCTCCGAGAGTGCCGGCCAGCCAAGGCGAAACGCGGCGGAGCGCTGGTCGAACGAGCCCTTCGGCCTCGCGCCCCTGGCGGAATTCGAGGCGGATATCAAAATCGTCGCCGAAGCGATTCTCGCCGGCGGCTACCGCTTCGATCAGGCGGCGTTCGCCTTCCGTATCACCGGCGGCGCGCTTGAGATCGATTCCCTGCGCGGGCGTATCTTCGACGGCGTGCTCGAGGCCCAGGGGCGCATCGCCGACGCCGAGCCGCCGCAAGCCAATCTCTCCTTCAAGCTCGACAATGTGGATTTGGCGGAAGCGCTGCGTCAGGCCGGCGGTATCAACGCGGTCACCGGGCGCGCCAGCCTGGACGGCCGCTTCGCCAGCGAAGGCTATAGCGAGCACGATATCGTGCGCGCGCTGCAGGGCGACGCTGCCTTAAGTGCCGGCAGCGGCACGGTCGAGGGGCTCGATCTGCGCGCCCTCAGTGATCAGCTCGCCAATCTCAACGACCCCACCGATTTTCTCCGGCTCGCCGGCGACGGGCTGTCGGGCGGCACCACCAGGCTCGATTCCCTCGACGGCACGATTCAGGTGCGGAACGGGTTAGCGACCACCAACGACCTTACCCTCCTCGCCGACGGCGGGCGCGGCACGGTGCGCGGCACCGCCGATCTGCCGTCCTGGCGGCTCGACCTCACCGCGCTCTTTCATCTGACCGATCATCCCAAGGCGCCGCCGGTGGGCGTGCGCATGACCGGCGCGATCGACAGCCCGGCGCGCGAATTGCTGACCGCCGACATGCAGGCGCATATCGCCAAGACGGCGATCGGCAATGTCGTCCTGCCCAAGCTGCGCGAAGGCGCCAAGGCCGAGCCGGGCTCGATCGAGGATACGCTGCTGCGCGGCATTTTCGGCGACCCGGACGACGGCGCGCCGAGCCAGTCCACCACCCCGCCGCCGGTCGAAAGCGAGCCCGCCCTCGCGCCGCAGCAGGGCGGCACCGGCACCACCGGCCTCGCACCGCAGCAGGGCGATGACGGCGGATCGTCTGAGCTCGCCCCGCAACAGGGCGAACGCGCGCCCGAACGCGCCCCCGCGCCGGCGCCGGTCCTGGAGCCGATCCCCGAGCGCGCCGAAAGCGACCCCCTCTCACCGCAGGACATCTTGAAGGGCGTCTTGGACACCCTGATCGATTAGACAGGAAAGTGGGGCAAGCCAAGGGAGCGGACGCGACCGCCCGGCGCTTGAGGGAACGTCAAAAAAGCGCGCTATAACACCTCCGCCATGATCATCCGCATTGAGGCCCCGCACGACCGCCCCGCCATCCGGCGCACCGTCACCGCCGCGTTCGGCCAGGAGGCCGAGGCCGATCTGGTGGACGCGCTCCGCGCCTCGGGCGATGCGGCGATATCGCTGGTGGCGGAGGATGGCGGCAATATCGTCGGCCATATCCTCTTTTCCAAGCTCCAGGCGCCGGAGCGCTGTCTGGCGCTTGCGCCGGTCTCGGTCGCCCCCTCCCGGCAGTCCCGGGGCATCGGGTCGAAGCTCATCAGCGAGGGTCTCGCGCGGGCGAAAAGCGCCGGTTGGCGCGGCGTTTTCCTGCTCGGCGCGCCGGATTATTACCGCCGCTTCGGCTTTTCCCCGGAATTGGCTGAAAGTTTCGAATCGCCCTACCCCAAACCCTATTTCATGGCCCTGGAACTTGCGCCCGGCGCGCTTAGCGGGATGGGCGGCGAGGTTATCTACGCGGCGCCATTCCAAAAGCTGGGCTGAGCGGCGCCTCCGGCGGCGAAAAAGCGGTTTTACAAATCAATAACAATTTAACCCTAAACTCGCAGGGTATAGCCAGCGATGCGCCTCAGGCGCACGAGCAGCCATTGGCCGACCTTTCCCGGGTGGAATTGAAGAAGGTTTCAGACGAGCGAGGAATATACGAAATGGCGAGTGACGCAGTTCTTGAACGGAAAACCGTGGAGGCCGGGTACCGGTTCTTCAAGGAAGGCGATGAAGGCTTCCACGCCTATCTCGTGCAGAGCGGCGAGGTCGAGATCATCAAATCGATCGACGGCGCGCCGGTCGTGCTCGGCACCATCAGCGAGGGCGGCATTTTCGGCGAAATGGCGCTGGTCGACGACCAGCCGCGCATGGCCATGGCCCGCGCCAAGGTCGGCGGCGCCGTGGTCGTCATCTCGCGCAAAATGTTCCGCCAAAAACTAAAAGACGCCGACCCCTTCTTGCGCGGGTTGCTCAAGATCCTGGTCAACAATATTCGCAAGTATCACTGAACGGCGGAGCCCGACGATCCAACCAATAAGCCTCTCCTTCCCGAGGGGAGGAGAGGTTGGAGAGGTGGGGTAAGCGAAGCGCGAAGCGCGCGCTCAGGTCCCTCGCGGACGCAAAAATAAGAACTTTTCTTCGTCCGCTTTCAGCCCCTAAGCGGACAAATTTCAGGCAAGCTCAGCGCTTCCGCTTATAGCCAATTTGAGACATCGGCGAGTTTCGGCTGATCGTTTGCATTTTCAGTTAGC
>CAZUVO010000082.1:10212-14858 GCA_964623955.1 uncultured Rhizobiaceae bacterium | reverse complement strand
AAATGTTAAGAAGCCCGTGGTTGGATTCATCGCTGGCCTGACCGCGCCGCCGGGCCGGCGCATGGGCCATGCCGGCGCGATCATTTCGGGCGGCAAGGGCGGCGCGGAAGACAAGATCGAGGCGATGAAAAGCGCCGGGATCGCGGTTTCCACCTCGCCCGCCGCCATCGGCACCACCATGGTGGAGCTGTTGAAGGGCTGACAAGCCTCGCAAGCGGTGGGCATGCCACGAAGCCGCGGGAGCGGCTGACAGGCAGAGTGCCGCGGGAGCGGCTGACAGGCAGAGTGCCGCGGGAGCGGCCGACAGGCAGAGTGCCGCGGGAGCGGCTGACACGCAGAGTGCCGCGAGGGCGGCGATACATACCATGAACCAGCACGATACATCGTTTCTGCACGGGGCGAACGCCGCCTTTATCGAGGCGCTGTTCGAGGATTATTGCCGTGACCCCAACTCGGTGGAGCCGAGCTGGCGCGCCTATTTCGCCGAGATGAACGGCGCCGCGGCGCCCGCCCGGGCAAAAAGCGCGGGGGAGAGCCTCGCCAAGATCAATGGCGCACCGCACCGCCCGCTCTATCCGCCCGATCAGGCCGAAGCGGCACCGCCCGCGCCGCGTACCGTCCCGGCGGAAGCCGAGGCCGGCGTGCCGGCGGCGACGGTGGATTCGATCCGCGCCCTGATGTTGATCCGCGCCCACCGGGTGCGCGGCCATCTCCTCGCCCAACTCGACCCGCTGGCGCGCGACGCGGATGCGAGCCATCCCGAGCTCGACCCGGAATCCTACGGCTTTACCGACGCCGATTACGACCGGCCGATCTATGTCGACGGCGTCCTCGGCATGCGATGGGCATCTTTGCGCGAGGTCGTCTCGGTGGTGCGCGAAACCTATTGCGGGCGGATCGGCGTCGAGTTCATGCATATCCAGGATCCGGCCCAGAAGGCGTGGATCCAGAAGGCGATGGAGGGCAGCCGCAACCGGGCCGACCTCAATGCCGGCGACAAGCTCGAAATTCTCCGCCAGCTCGATGAGGCGGAAGGCTTCGAGCGCTTTCTCGACATCAAATATCCCGGCACCAAGCGATTCTCGCTCGAAGGCTCCGAGAGCGTCGTGCCGGCGATCGAAACGCTGATCGAGGGCGCCGCCGCGTGGGGCGTGCGCGACATCATCATCGGCATGGCCCATCGCGGCCGGCTCAACGTGCTGACCAGCATCATGGGCAAATCCTACGCCGCCGTGTTCGCGGAATTTCAGGGCGAGGCGGCGCATCCCAAGGATGTGCAGGGCTCGGGCGACGTCAAATATCATCTCGGCGTCTCGGCCGACCGCGAGCTGCCCGACGGCACGCAGATTCACCTCTCGCTAACCCCCAACCCGTCCCATCTGGAAGCGGTCGATCCGGTGGTGCTCGGCAAGGTCAGGGCCAAGCAGATGCTGATCGGCGACGAGAACCGCGCGCAGGTCATGGGCATTCTCTTACACGGCGACGCCGCCTTCGCCGGCCAGGGCATGGTGGCGGAGACCCTTGAGCTCTCGAATTTGCGCGGCTACCGCACCGGCGGCACCGTCCATATCATCATCAACAACCAGATCGGCTTCACCACGAGCCCGAGCTTCGCCCGCTCCTCGCCCTATCCGTCGGACGCGGCGAAGATCATCCAGGCGCCGATCTTCCATGTGAATGGCGACGACCCCGAAGCGGTGGTGCATGTCTGCCGCATGGCCGCCGAGTACCGCCAGCGTTTTCACCGCGACATTATCGTCGACGTCTTCTGTTATCGCCGCCACGGCCATAACGAAGGCGACGAGCCGGCCTTTACCCAGCCGATCATGTACCGCGCCATCGACGCCAAACCGACGACGCGCAATATCTATAGCGACCGGCTGGTGGCCGAGGGCGTGCTGTCCGAAGACGAAGCGGCGGCAAGGGCCGAAACCTTCCAGGCGCGGCTCGAAGAGGAACTCGCCGCGTCGAAAAGCTACAAGCCCAACAAGGCGGACTGGCTGGAAGGCGAATGGAGCGGCTTGGAGGCGGCGCCGTCGGAGCATGGCCCGGGCGAGACCGCCGTGGCGCCGGACATCCTCAAGCAGGTCGGCGCCGCGATCGCAGCCGTGCCGGCGGAGTTCAATCTTCATCCCCGTCTTAAGCGGGTGTTGGGCGCGCGGCGCAAGATGATCGAATCCGGCGAGAAGATCGACTGGGCGATGGCCGAGGCGCTCGCTTTCGGCTCGCTCCTCCTCGAAGGCAACCGGGTGCGGCTGTCGGGCCAGGATTGCACGCGCGGCACCTTTTCCCAGCGCCACGCCGCGCTCTTTGACCAAGAGAGCGAGGCGCGCCATATCCCGCTCAACCATATCGCCGAGAACCAGGCGAAGATCGAGATTGCCGACAGTCTCCTCTCCGAAGTCGGCGTGCTCGGCTTCGAATATGGCTATTCCACCGCCGAGCCCAACACGCTCACCCTGTGGGAGGCGCAGTTCGGCGATTTCGCCAATGGCGCCCAGGTGGTGATCGACCAGTTCATCGCCTCGGGTGAGAGCAAATGGCTGCGCATGTCGGGCCTGGTGATGCTGCTGCCGCACGGCCATGAAGGCCAGGGCCCGGAGCACAGCTCAGCCCGGCTCGAGCGTTATTTGCAGCTTGCCGCCGAAGGCAATATGCAGATCGTCAACTGCACCACGCCGGCGTCCTTTTTCCATGTGCTGCGCCGCCAGATGCGCCGCAGCTACCGCAAGCCGCTCATCGTCATGTCGCCGAAGTCGCTGCTGCGCCACAAAGGCTGCACCTCGCCGCTGGAGGATTTCGCGCCGGGCACGCATTTCCACCGCGTCATCGGCGACGCGGCCGCCGGCGGAAATATCCGCCGCGTGGTGCTCTGTAGCGGCAAGGTTTTCTACGACCTGGCCGAGAGCCGCGCCGAACAAAACATCTCCGATGTGGCGCTCCTGCGCATGGAGCAGATTGCGCCGTTTCCCGGCCGCAGCCTGACCGTGGAGCTGGCGAAATACCCTGAGGCCGAAATCGTCTGGTGCCAGGAAGAGCCGCAAAATCAGGGCGCCTGGGGTTATGTCGAGCCGCGCATCGACGGGCTGCTGGAAGGCTCTAAGGAGACGCCCAGGCGCATAGCTTATGTCGGCCGGCCGGAAGCGGCCTCGCCGGCCAGCGGCTCCTTCAAAACCCATATTCACGAACAGGATGCGCTTGTCGGCGAAGCCCTGGCGTGAATGGAGACTTGAGATGACTCTTGATATTACCGTACCGGAACTCGGCGAATCGGTGACCGAAGCCACCGTCGCAAAATGGTTCAAAGCGCCGGGCGAGACCGTGGCGCTCGACGAGCCGCTGGTCGAGTTGGAAACCGACAAGGTGGCGCTTGAAATAAATGCCGCGAGCGCCGGCGTGCTCGCCGATATCGTCGTGCCGGAGGGCGAGGATGTCGAAGTCGGCGCGCTGCTCGGCCATCTCGAAGAGGGCGCGGGTGGAGAAGCCACCGCCACCGCAAAGCCCAACGGCGAAGCGAAACCTGCCGCCAAGCCCACTGCCAAGCAGAGTGCCAAACAAAGCGCCGCGCCGGCTGCGGCGCCCGTGCTTTCGCCGGCGGTGCGCAAGCTGATCGAGGAAAACGGCCTCGACGCGGCGGCGATTGAGGGCAGCGGCAAGGATGGGCGTATCCTCAAGGGCGATGTGCTGGCGCTGCTGGAAGCGCCGCAGGCAGAAACGCCACAACCGGCTCCCGCAGCTCCGCCTCCAGCGCCAGCCAAAGCACGCAGCGAAACGGGGCGCGAGGAGCGCGTGCCGACGTCGCGCCTGCGCCAGCGCGTCGCCGAGCGGCTGAAAGAGGCGCAAAACACCGCCGCCATGCTCACCACCTTCAACGAGGTGGACATGACCAACGTCATGGCCGCGCGCAAACAATATCAGAGCGCCTTCGAGAAGAAGCACGGTGTGCGCCTCGGCTTCATGTCGTTCTTCGTCAAGGCCGCCATCGCCGCGCTCCAGGACATCCCCTCGGTCAATGCTGAGATCGACGGCACGGATATCGTCTATAAGCGCTACTATCATGTCGGCGTCGCGGTCAGCGCGCCGCAGGGGCTGGTGGTTCCGGTGCTGCGCGATGCCGACCAATTGGGCTTCGCCGGGATCGAGCAGCGCATCGCCGAGCTCGGCGCCAAGGCGCGCAACGGCAAGCTCGCCATCGACGATCTCACCGGCGGCACCTTCACCATCTCGAATGGCGGCATCTTCGGCTCGCTGATGTCGACGCCGATTCTCAACCCGCCGCAATCCGGCATCCTCGGCATGCATAAGATCCAGCAGCGGCCCATCGCCGTGGATGGCGAGATGGCCATCCGCCCGATGATGTATCTCGCGCTGAGCTACGATCACCGCCTGATCGACGGCCGCGAGGCGGTCACCTTCCTGGTGCGCATCAAGGAGTGCATCGAAGCGCCCGAGAGGTTATTGCTAGACCTCTAGAGCAAATCCCGAGCAGGTGGAATCACCTGCGACGACGAATTTGCTTAAATTACAAAGAGTTAGAGCGTGTCGGGTGAGCATAGGCGAACCTGATAGGCTCTAACCGGCGTTTCCAACTTCGAGGACGGCCCAGCATGTCTGATAATAAATTCGACGTCGTGGTCATCGGCTCG
>CAZUVO010000082.1:0-10154 GCA_964623955.1 uncultured Rhizobiaceae bacterium | reverse complement strand
CCGGGCGGCTATGTCGCGGCGATCCGCGCGGCGCAACTCGGCCTCAAGACGGCGTGTGTGGAAAAGGATGCGACGCTGGGCGGCACCTGCCTCAATGTCGGCTGCATCCCCTCCAAGGCGCTCTTACAGGCGTCGGAGGAATATGCCCATGCCGGCAAGGTGCTGAAGCGCCACGGCGTGATGATCGACGGGCTCAGCCTCGATCTCGACACCATGATGGGCCACAAGGACAAAGTGGTGAGCGATCTAACCAAGGGCATCGATCACCTGTTCAAAAACAATGACATCACCCGCATCGAAGGCACCGGCGCCCTCGGCGGCGCCGGCGAGGTGATCGTCCGCGCGGCGGATGGAACGGAGACCGTGCTCACCGCCGGCGCCACCATCATCGCCACCGGCAGCGCGCCCGCCAGCCTGCCCGGCATCGAGATCGACGAACAACGAATCCTAAGCTCGACCGGCGCCCTCGCGCTGCCCGAGGTGCCGGGCCACCTGGCGGTGATCGGCGCCGGCTATATCGGCCTCGAGATGGCCTCGGTATGGGGCCGCCTGGGCGCCAAGATCACGGTGATCGAATTCCTCGACCGCATCGTCCCCGGCATGGACGGCGAACTGGCCGCCGGCTTCCAGAAAATGCTGCGCCGCCAGAAAATGAAATTCAAACTCGCCACCAAGGTCACCGGCGCGGTGGTGAGCGAAAGCGGCGTGACCCTCACCATGGAGCCGGTCGCCGGCGGCGATGCGGAGACCCTGGAGGCCGACGCCGTCCTCGTCGCGGTCGGCCGCACCCCCTATACCGACGGCCTCGGCCTGGAAGCCGCCGGCATCGCCCAGGACAAGGCCGGGCGCATCGAGGTGAACGAAAATTTCCAGACCAACATCGCCGGAGTCTACGCCATCGGCGATGTAATCAAGGGGCCGATGCTGGCCCATAAGGCGGAGGATGAAGGCGTCGCCGCTGCGGAAATCATCGCCGGCCAGAAGAGCCATGTGAACTATGGCGCCATCCCCGGCGTGGTCTACACCCAGCCCGAGCTCGCCTCCGTCGGCCAAACCGAAGAACAGCTCCAGGAAGCCGGCATCAAGTACAATTCCGGCAGCTTCCCATTCATCGCCAATGGTCGGGCGCGCGCCATGTCGGCGACCGACGGCTTCGTGAAAATCCTCGCCGACGCCGAGAGCGACCGCATTCTCGGCGTCCACATCATGGGCGCCGACGCCGGCACCCTAATTGCCGAGGCGGTACTCGCCATCGAACTCGGCGCCTCGGCGGAAGACCTCGCCCGCACCTGCCACGCCCACCCGACCTTGAGCGAAGCGATGAAGGAAGCGGCGCTCGACGTGGACGAGCGCGCCATTCACATCTGAACTGACAAGTCCTTCCTCCCTGGCGGGGAAGAGGAATTAGGTAGGAGGGGCGAACCACGCGCCCGAAGCAAGCTCAATTCTGCGGTTCGATCGACTCTGCCCCCATTAATCTTGATCTCGTTGTCACCGATTAACTTTATGCCGATTGTCTTCCGAAAATGAACAACCTACGATAGAGACCTCTCGATCATTGTCGACAAGCGAAGTCAGGTGAAAATTGGCACGAAGACCATTTTGAACTTAGCGAAGGTTGCGACGGTCGTTGTTGCTTTTCTGCTTTCGCCGCCGGCAGTCGCGCAAGACATCGATATCGCCATGGAGGCCTATCATCGTGGCGACTATTTTACGGCTCTGCACAATTTCAAGCCTCTGGCCGAGCAGGGCGATGCCGTGGCGCAGTACGGCCTCGGAGTCATGTATTCTCTTAGTCTCGAAGTGCGGCAAGATTCCGCGGAAGCGGCAAAATGGTTGCGACTGTCGGCCCGGCAGGGACTTGCTCCGGCCCAGACCGACTTGGCTTTTCTCTATTTGCGGGGCGAGGGTATCGCGCGAGATACGGCGGAGGGCACCAGGCTGGTGTTTGCCGCCGTTGAGCAAGGTTACGCACCCGCGCAAACGATGCTTGGCAGGATGTACGAAGAGGGCTGGGGCGTCGGCCATGATCTTGATGAAGCGCTGAAATGGTACAGAACGGCCGCAGCCCAGGGCGATGCCGAGGCGCAATACCGCATCGGCGTCACGTACAGATATGGTCGAGGCGCACTGATTGACAGCGTGCAAGCCGCCGAGTGGTTCCGCCAAGCCGCCGACCAAGGGTACGTTCTAGCCCAATTTGAGCTGGGCATGATTTATTGGATGGGCGCGAAGGTGGCGCTGAGCCCTGGAATCCCGAAAGATCCGGTATTGGCTTACATGTGGTTCGATCTCGCAGCCAAAGGAGGGCTTCCGGAGGCCGCTAAATATCGTGACACGGTGGATAACGGCATGGCTTCCGAAGAGATCGAAGAAGCGGAGAATTTGGTCCGTGAATGGAAGCCGAAATAGAGCGCACATTCGCGCGCTTTGCTCGCCCCTGCTCCCCAACCCCTCATCCCCCCGGAGATGAAGGGCTTATCAATTTAATTGCGCGCTCTCGGGTGGGCCGCGTTATACGCCGCCATCAACCCCGCTTCATCCACTTCCGTGTAGCGCTGGGTTGTTGTCAGGCTGGCATGGCCGAGCAGTTCCTGGATGCTGCGGAGATCGCCGCCATCGGCGAGGAGGTGGGTGGCGAAGCTGTGGCGGAGGGCGTGCGGCGTGGCGCTTGGCGGCAGGCCGAGGGCCGATCTGAGATGGGCCATGCCGGCCTGGATCGCGCGCGCGCCCAAGCGCCCGCCGCGCACGCCAACGAAAAGCGGGCCGCTATCTTCGAGCGGATGCGGGCAGGCGGCGCGGTAATCGGCGATCGCCCGGTTGACCAGCGGCAGCATCGGCACGCCGCGCTCCTTGCCACCCTTGCCGCGCACCAGCAGCACGTCGCCGCCGGTGGCGTCGCGCCCATCGAGGCCGAGCGCTTCGCCGATGCGCAGGCCACAGCCATACAAGAGGAGCAGCACCGCCGCGTCGCGCTTGGCGACCCAGGGTTCCTGGCTCGCGCTCGCCGCCCCGCCCTGTGCCGCGGCGACGACCTTGCCCGCCTGTTGCGGTGTTAGCGGGCGCGGCACGGCGCGTGGCAGGCGCGGGCTCCTCAGCGTGCGCGCGGCGCCGTTCGACGCCAACTCCTCGCGCTCGAGATGACGGAAGAAGCCGCGCAGCACCGAGACGGCGCGGGCGGTCGAGGTCTTGGCGCGGTTTTCGCCGGCACGGCGCGCGAGATAGCTGCGGAAATCGGCGGCGCGCAGGCCTTCGAGTCCGGCCAGGGTCACCGGCCCGCTCGAATGCACCATGAGAAAGGCGAAGAAGGCGGAGAGATCGCGCAAATAGGCGCTCACCGTATGGCGCGAGGCGCGCCGCTCATCGGCCAGCCAGCGGCGCCAGCCCTCGACCGCATCCAGCACCGCCGCATCGGCGGCAAACGCTACGCCACCGATCTTCGCGCCCGGTATCAGCTCGTCGGTGGTCCCGGTGGCGATAGCGGCTCTCCTCCTATCGGTGTTACGAGAGGATCGACTGCCCGGTCTTTTCCCAATCGGCGAGGAAGGCGGCCAGGCCCTTGTCGGTCAGCGGATGCTGCACCAGCTTGCGCAGCACACCCGGCGGCACGGTGGCGACATCGGCGCCGAGCTTTGCCGCCTCGATCAAATGAATCGGATCGCGGATCGAGGCGACGAGCACCTCGGTCTCGAGCGTGTCCGGATAATTATTGTAGATGGTGACGATCTCCTCGATCAGCACCATGCCGTCCTGGCCGATATCGTCGAGCCGGCCGACGAAGGGCGAGATGAAGGTTGCCCCGGCTTTTGCCGCAAGCAAGGCCTGGGCCGGGGAGAAGCAGAGCGTCACATTGACCATGGTGCCGGCCTGGCTGAGCGCTCGGCAGGCCTTGAGGCCATCCCAGGTGAGCGGCACCTTGACCGCGATATTGGACGCGATACCGGCGAGGCGCTTGCCCTCCTCGATCATCGAGTCGGCCTCGGTAGCGGTCACTTCGGCGCTTACGGGCCCCGGAACGATCTCGCAGATGCGCGTCACCGTCTCGATAAAATCGCCGCCCGCTTTGTGGATCAGGGAGGGGTTGGTGGTCACGCCGTCGAGCAGGCCGGTCGCCGCCAAATCCTCGATTTCGCTGATTTCCGCCGTGTCGACGAAGAATTTCATGCCCTGCCATCCCGTCTCGAATTTGGCCGCCGCGCGCTCGGGAAGTTTGCCTTGCCGTAGCTCGTAAAACACCCGGCTTGAGGCGGCGGCGAGTCGTTGGCACATTTTATCGGATGGCACCGAGCGAAGCCACTTTAACTCAGACCGAGAGCGCCGATGGCGCGGCCCGAATCGCGGTGCTGCTGCCGCTTGGGCTCGACACCGCCTATGACTATCTCGCCGCCGACGCGGCAAGCGCGCCGGAGGGCGCCTTCGTGCGCGTGCCGCTCGGCAGCCGCGAGGTGACCGGCGTGGTGTGGCGCCATGTCGGCGACGAAGAAGAAGGCGGCGTGGCGCGCGACAAGCTGAAACATATCGGCACGGTCCTCCCGGTGCCGCCGATGCCCGAGAGCATGCGCAAGCTGGTCGATTGGGTGGCGGAATATACCCTGGCCAAGCGCGGCGCGGTGTTGCGCATGGCGATGAGCGTGCCGGCGGCGCTCGAGCCGGCGAAAATGCGCATCGCCTATCTCGCCGGCGACGATTTGCCGGAGCGCCTGACGCCGGCGCGCAAACGGGTGTTCGACGTGCTCGCCGACGGCCTGCCGCGCGGCGCGGCGGAGCTGGCGCGGGAAGCCGCGGTCGGCGCCGGGGTCGTACGCACACTCGCCAAGGCCGGCGCGCTGCGCCAGGTCTCGCTCCCCGCCTGGGCGGCGCCGGAGCGGCCGGATTGGCATCATCCACGCGCCAGCCTCTCGGAGGATCAACAGGCGGCGGCGGATGCACTGACGGCGCGGGTGAGCGAGGCGGCGTTCAGCGTCACCTTGCTCGATGGCGTCACCGTCTCGGGCAAGACGGAGGTCTATTTCGAGGCAGTGGCGAAGGCGCTCGAAATGGAGCGCCAGGTGCTGGTGATGCTGCCGGAGATCGCCCTCAGCACGCAATGGCTGGAGCGCTTCCGCGCGCGCTTCGGCGCATCGCCTTTGGTATGGCATTCGGAGCTCGGCCAGCGCGCGCGGCGCGAGACCTGGCGCGCCGTGGCGGCGGGCGATGCGCGCATTGTCGTCGGCGCGCGCTCGGCGCTGTGGCTGCCTTTTGACGAGCTCGGATTGATTGTCGTCGACGAAGAGCATGACGATATGGCGGTGATGCGCGCGCGGCTTACGGAATGCCCGCTGGTGTTGAGCTCGGCGACGCCGTCTCTCGAAAGTCTCGCCAACGCCAAGGCCGGGCGCTATCAGAGCCTCCATCTGCCGGACCGCCATGGCGGGGCGCAGCTGCCCGCTATCGAGACGGTGGATATGCGAAGCGACCCGCCGCCGCGCGGCGCGTGGATTTCGCCGCCGCTGCGCGATGCGCTGACGCAATGCTTCGCCGCCGGGCAGCAGGCGGTGCTCTTTCTCAACCGGCGCGGCTATGCGCCGCTCACCCTCTGCCGCGCCTGCGGCCACCGGCTCGACTGCCCCAATTGCAGCGCCTGGCTGGTGGCGCACCGCTTTACCGAAACGCTCAATTGTCACCATTGCGGCTATTTTCAGCGCCCGCCCGAGGCCTGCCCGGAATGCGAGGCGGAGGGCCGTATGGCGGCCTGCGGGCCGGGGGTCGAGCGGGTCGCCGAGGAGGCGGCGGCGCTCTTTCCCGACATAAAGAGCGAGATTGTCACCAGCGATACGGTGGCCGGGCCGGGCGAGGCGGCGGATTTCATCGCGCGCATCGAAAAGCGCGAGGTCGATCTTGTCATCGGCACCCAGATGATCGCCAAGGGGCATCATTTTCCGCTGCTGACCCTGGTCGGCGTGGTCGATGCGGATCTCGGCCTGGCGGGCGGCGATCTGCGCGCCGCCGAGCGCACCTATCAGCTGCTGCATCAGGTCGCCGGGCGCGCCGGGCGGGCGCATCATGCCGGCCGCGTGCTGCTGCAAACCTATATGCCGGAGCATCCGGTGATGGCGGCGCTCTCCTCGGGCGGGCGCGAAGCCTTTCTCGAGCGCGAGGCGGAGGCGCGCGAGCTGCATGGCCAGCCGCCGGCCGGGCGGCTCGCGGCGGTGATCCTTTCCGGGCGCAACGAGGCAGCAGTGGCGAATACCGCGCGCGCACTCGCACGGATCGCCCGGGACGGGCTGCCGGCGGAGGGCGGCATGGAAGTGCTCGGCCCGGCGCCGGCGCCGCTTGCGCTGCTGCGCGGGCGTTATCGCTACCGCCTGCTGGTCAAATGCAGCCGTGCCCACCTGCCCCAGCCCTGGCTCCGCCGCTGGCTCACCGCGCTCGACGCGCCGTCGCGGGTGAGCCTTCGCGTCGACGTCGATCCCTACAGCTTTAACTAGGGGTAACCCGTTGTAATATTTATATAAATATAGGTTTCCGGAGTCGGTTGCGCGACCATATACAGTATGTTACTTAATCGCCTGCTTTCCGGGCCGGCCGGCCGTCCCGGACGGCCAAATTTCGGCTAGTTTAGCAAACAAAAAAACAAGAACCGCCGTTCCAGCCGAGGCGGCAGACCCGAGGGGACAAATTAGGTGGCAGCCCAATCCACAGGCCAGAGCGATCTCGCCAAGCGTTACGCGACGGCGGTGTTCGACTTGGCGCTTGAGCGCGACCAGCTCGACCGCACGGCCGAGGAACTCGCCAACCTGCGCAGCCTGATGGCCGAAAGCGCCGACCTCAGCCGCCTCGTCAAAAGCCCGATTCTCTCGCGCGCCGATCAAGGCGCTGCCATGGCGGCGATCATCACCCGCGCCGGCATGTCGGATCTGGTGCAGAATCTTGTCGGTCTGATGGCGCAGAACCGCCGTCTCTTCGCTTTGGAAGGCACCATCGCCGCGTTTCAGGCCCTGGTGGCCGAACATCGCGGCGAAGTCTCCGCCGAAGTCACCTCGGCGACCGAATTGAAACCCGCCCATCTCAGCGCCGTGAAAGAGGCGCTTCGGGAAATCGTTGGGCGCGACGTTGCATTGGAAACCACGGTCGATCCGGATTTGATCGGCGGGCTGATCGTCAAGGTCGGCTCGCGGATGGTCGACAGTTCACTACGGACGAAGCTGCAAAATCTTGAGCTCGCCATGAAAGGGATTTGAGAATGGACATCGGCGCAGCCGAAGTATCGGCAATCCTCAAGGAGCAAATCGCCAATTTTGGCACCGAGGCGGATGTCGCCGAGGTCGGGCAAGTGCTCTCGGTGGGCGACGGCGTCGCCCGCGTCTACGGTCTGGACAATGTGCAGGCCGGCGAGATGGTCGAATTCCCCGGAAATATCCGCGGCATGGCGCTCAATCTCGAGACCGACAATGTCGGCGTCGTGATTTTCGGCGAGGACAAGGAGATCAAGGAAGGCGATACGGTCAAGCGCACCGGCGCCATCGTCGAAGTGCCGGTCGGCAAGGGCCTGTTGGGCCGCGCCGTCGACCCGCTCGGCAATCCGATCGACGGCAAGGGGCCGATCGAATCCGCGGCCATGGGCCGCATCGAGGTCAAGGCGCCCGGCATTATCCCGCGCCAATCGGTGAACGAGCCGGTGCAAACCGGCCTCAAGGCGCTCGACGCCCTGGTGCCGATCGGCCGCGGCCAGCGCGAGCTGATCATTGGCGACCGCCAGACCGGCAAGACCGCCGTCGCCATCGACACCATCATCAATCAGAAGGAAGTGAACGCCAGCGGCGACGAATCGAAGAAGCTCTATTGCATCTATGTCGCCGTCGGGCAGAAGCGCTCCACCGTCGCTCAGGTGATGCGCACCCTCGAGGAGAATGGCGCGCTCGATTACACCATCATCGTCTCCGCCACCGCCTCCGAAGCGGCGCCGCTTCAGTTCCTGGCGCCCTATTCGGGCTGTACCATGGGCGAATATTTCCGCGACAACGGCATGCATGCGGTGATCATCTATGACGATCTCTCCAAGCAAGCCGTGGCCTACCGGCAGATGTCGCTCCTTCTCCGCCGCCCGCCGGGCCGCGAAGCCTATCCGGGCGACGTGTTCTATCTCCACTCCCGCCTGCTGGAGCGCGCGGCGAAGATGAACGCAGACCACGGCAGCGGCTCGTTGACCGCGCTTCCGGTGATCGAAACCCAGGCCGGCGACGTCTCGGCCTATATTCCGACCAATGTGATCTCGATTACCGACGGCCAGATCTTCCTGGAGACCGACCTCTTTTATCAGGGCATCCGCCCGGCGATTAACGTCGGCCTCTCGGTCAGCCGGGTGGGCTCGGCGGCGCAGATCAAGGCGATGCGCCAGGTTGCCGGCCGCATCAAGCTCGAGTTGGCGCAATACCGCGAAATGGCGGCCTTCGCCCAGTTCGGCTCGGATCTCGATGCCGCCACCCAGCGCCTGCTGGCGCGCGGCGCGCGGCTGACGGAACTGCTCAAGCAGGGTCAATACTCGCCGCTTCCAGTCAATGAGCAGGTGGTCGCCATTTTTGCCGGCGTCCGCGGCTATCTCGACGGTATCGAAGTCGAGCAAATCGGCCGCTTCGAACAGGAATTCCTCAGCGAAGTCCGCGCCAGCGGCGCCGATATTCTGAGCGCCATCGGCAGCACCGGCGAGTTGAGCGAGGAGAACGAGAACAAGCTCACCGCGCTCGCCGACGATTTCGCCAAGAAATTCGCCTGAGCCGGACGGTAGATCGGAGCGTAACGCCCCATGGCCACTCTCAAGGACCTGCGCACGCGCATCAACAGCGTCACGCAGACCCAGAAGATCACTTCGGCGATGAAGCTGGTCGCGGCGAGCAAGCTGCGGCGCGCCCAGGAAGCGGCGGAATCCGCCCGGCCCTATGCCGAGCGCATGGAACGCATGGTCGGCAGCCTGGCGGAGTTGATGCGCGAACGCGAAGACGCGCCGGCGATGCTGCGCGGCTCGGGCGCGGAAAATACCCACCTGATCGTCGTGGCGACCTCGGACCGCGGGCTCTGCGGCGGCTTCAATTCGTCGATCACGCGCGCCGTCCGTCTGCGCATCCTCGAACTCAGGAATGGCGGCAAAGAGGTCAAGCTCTACTGCGTCGGCCGCAAGGGACGCGAACAGCTGCAGCGCGAATTCGGCTCGCTCATCGTCGGGACCTCCGGGGAGTTGGGCAAGCGCGGCCCGTCCTACAACGAAGCCGACGAAATCGGGACGAAAATCAGCGAAATGTTCGAAGCGGGCGAATTCGACGTCTGCACCATCGTCTATAATCACTTCAAATCGGTGATGAGCCAGATCGTCACCTTCCAGCAGGTTATTCCGTTTGCCGATTCGGCCGAGCCCACCGGCGATGACGCGGCCGAAGAGCCCGTCGACCGCGGCGGCGCGATCTACGAGTTCGAGCCGGAAGAGGCGGAGATTCTGGAAGAGTTACTGCCCTACAATCTTTCGATTCAGGTATTCCGCTCACTGCTGGAAAGCGCCGCGAGCGAGCAGGGCGCGCGCATGACCGCGATGGACAGCGCCACGCGCAACGCCGGCGAAATGATCGACAAGCTGACCCTCAACTACAATCGCACCCGCCAGGCCAAGATCACCGGAGAGCTGATCGAAATCATCTCCGGCGCCGAGGCCATCTAGACGCGGTGGCGGCAAACACGACATAGCAAAACACGAAACACTGAATTCAAGCGCGACGGGAGCCAGGCCATGGCCACTACAAATACAAACGGCAGCATTTCCCAAATTATGGGCGCGGTCGTCGATGTTAAATTCGACGGCGAATTGCCGGCGATTTTGAACGCGTTGGAGACCGACAATCACGGCAACCGGCTGGTGCTGGAAGTGGCACAGCATCTCGGCGAGAGCACCGTGCGCTGTATCGCAATGGACACCACCGAAGGCCTGGTGCGCGGCCAGGAAGTGAGCGACACCGGCTCGGGCATCATGGTGCCCACCGGAAAAGGAATGTTGGGACGCATCATCAATGTGGTGGGTGAGCCGATCGACGAGCGCGGCGCGGTGAACGCGACCAAGAACATGCCGATCCATGCCCCGGCGCCCGAATTCGTCGACCAGTCGACGGAAGCGGAAATCCTCGAGACCGGCA
>CAZUVO010000081.1:0-14876 GCA_964623955.1 uncultured Rhizobiaceae bacterium | reverse complement strand
GACCTCGCGCTACATCTTCGAGGACGAGCCCACCCGCGTGTTCGCAGCGATCCGGCGCGGCCCGGAGACCGGCGTCGACTGCCTGGTGAGCGCGATCCTCGATTTTCCCGCCGGCCAGGCCGGTTTCACCTGCTCGACCGAGCTCGCCGTGCAGCAGCATATGGCGTTTTTCGGAAGCCATGGCCGGATCGAGCTCTCCGACCCCTTCGCCCAGGCGCCCGACCGCAAGGCGCAAATTCTAATCGGCGGCGACCGCGGCATCTGGGACGCCGCGGTGGAGGACTATGAGACCTTCGAGCCGCTTAATATGTATGTCAATCAGGCCGAGGAATTCAGCGCCGCGGTGCGCGGCGGCGAGTTGGAATTCCCCCTCGAAGACGCGCTCAACAATATGCGCATCCTCGACGCCCTGTTCCGCTCCGGCGAAAGCGGCGCCTGGGAAACGGTGGCTTAGCCGGACCGGCATCTATAGGGAGTGGGCTCGGCGCTCCGCGCCTGGACAGTATGCATTTCGAAACGCTCAATCTGCGCGAGGTGGTCGTCTTTCTGGTGGCGGCCGGGGTCGTCGTGCCCCTGGCGCATCGCCTGCGCATCAGCCCGATACTGGGCTTCCTGGTCATCGGCCTAGCGATCGGCCCCTATGGTCTCGGCCGCCTGACCGATGCCGCGCCGTGGCTCGGCTACGCCCTCATTACCGATTTGGAAGGCGTGCGCGCCCTGGCCGAGTTGGGGGTGGTGTTCCTCCTGTTCATGATCGGCCTCGAGCTCTCGCTCGAGCGGCTGTGGGCGATGCGCCGCCTGGTGTTCGGGCTCGGCGGGGCACAAGTGCTGGTGACCGGCGCGGCAATCGCCGCCATCGCCTCCCTGTTCGACAACAAGCTGCCCGCCGCCATCACCCTCGGCGCCGCCTTCGCGCTGTCCTCGACCGCGATTGTCATGGGGCTTCTCGTCGAAAAACGCCGTCTTGGCACGGCGACGGGCCAGACCAGCCTCGCCATTCTGCTGAGCCAGGACATCGCGGTCCTGCCCATCCTGTTCATGGTCGGCGCCTTGGCGGCCGAGGGCGGGCAATCGGTCGCGCTTTCGCTCGGCTGGGCGCTGGCCCAGGCGCTCATCGCCGTCGCCGCCATTCTGATCGCCGGCCGCCTCGTCATTCGCCCGCTGTTCCGCTTCATCGGCCGAACCGCGAGCCGGGAAATGTTCCTCGCCTTGGTGCTGCTGGTCATTATCGGCACGGGAATGGCGACCCAGGCGGCCGGCCTGTCGATGGCGCTCGGCGCGTTCCTGGCGGGCCTGTTGTTCGCCGGCACCGAATACCGCCACGAGGTCGAGGTCGATATCGAGCCCTTTAGGGGCCTGCTGCTGGGGCTGTTCTTCATCTCGGTCGGCACGTCGATCGACCTGCTTCAGATTGCCGCCGAGCCGCTCTGGCTGTTCGCGTCGTTTTTCGGGCTGTTCCTCGTCAAAGCCCCGATCATCTATCTCCTGGTGCGCCTGTTCCGCGAGCCGCGCTCGGTCGCGCTCGAAGCCGCCTTGCTGCTCGGCCAGGGCGGGGAGTTCGCCTTCGTAATCATTGGCTCCGGGGCGGCGCTGAGATTGATCCCGCACGAGACCGCCCAATTCATGCTCATCGTCGCCGGCATGACCATGGTCGCGACCCCGCTCGTCGCGCATATCGCCCGCAAGCTGGCCCGCGCCGTCGAGGTCCACGAGGCGAGCCGCGGCGCCTCCCCCGCCAAAGTGCCGGACGAGGTCTCCGGCCACGTGATCGTCATCGGCTATGGCCGCGTCGGACAGATGCTTGGCGCGCTTTTACAGCGGCAGGAGTTGCCCGTGGTCGCGCTCGACATCGACGCCGCCCTGGTCTCGGACTTCCGCGCGGAGGGCACCAGCATTTTCTATGGCGATGCCTCCCGGCCCGACATCTTGCGCAAATTCGGCGCGGAGCGTGCCACCGCGCTGGTGGTGACCATGGACAGCTCGGTCGCCGCCGACCGCGTCGTCGCGGCGGCACGCCGGTACTGGCCGAAGCTCGCCATCTATGCGCGGGCGCGCGACGCCGAGCATGCCCGGCATCTGATCGCCCAGGGCGCGAGCCACGCCATCCCCGAGACCACGGAGGCGAGCCTGCAGCTCGGCGAGATGGTCCTTGTCGGCGCCGGCGTTCCCGATCATGCGGCGCGCGAAATCGTCGACGACCGCCGGCAGGCGGAACAGGCCGCCATCGACGAAAGCCGCGAGCGGAACCGGGAATAAGCGCGGCGGATCGAAACGTGATTTAATCAATCGGGAACCGACAAGGTGATGGCGGCATCATGAGCGACGGCCCGCGCAAGCATCTCGACAAATATCTCGATGGCATTCCGGCGGCGGAGGAACTGAAGGCGTTGCGCGAGGGCGCGGAGGCGGCGCTTGGCAAGCAATTGTTCTTTGTCGCGGGCGCGCTTAAATCGGGCACCACATGGGTCCAGCTCATGCTCGATGCGCATCCCGAAATCGCCTGTCGCGGCGAGGGGCATTTGGCCAATTACCTGCTGCCGGGTTTGGGAAACGCGCTGGAAAAACACAACGGCAAGATTAGATTCAAGAACAGAACGATCTTCAACGAAATCGATGGGTTTCCGCGTTTCGATCCAGCCCAGCATTACGCTCTATTTCAAAGCGCGGTGGGACTGCTGCTCGCGCAATATGATGGCAAGGATATCCGCATTATCGGTGAAAAATCGCCGGACAATTTGCTCTACCTCGACCTGTTGGGACGAATCTTTCCCGAGGCGCGAATTCTTCACGTTATTCGTGACGGGCGAGACGGCGCGGTCTCCGGCTGGTTTCACAATATGCGCGTCTCGAAAAAATGGGCCGAAAAAGAATTTGGCGATTTCGCCGGTTTTGCCGAACATTACGCACAAATCTGGGTGCGAAACCTGCGCGCCGGGCGCGCTTTCGGAGCGGACAACCCTGAGCGCTATTTCGAAATCAAATATGAAGACCTGTTGGACGACGGGAAAACTCAATTGAAGGCTATATTGAAGTTTCTCGGCGCCGGGACCAAGAAAGCCGTCATAGATAACTGCCTGGAATCGAGCAGCTTCCAAGCCCTGGCGAAAGGCCGCGCCGCCGGCGATGAAAATCGCCAATCCCACTTCCGTAAAGGCGTCCAAGGCGATTGGCGCACGCATTTCGACGACAACATCCTCGCCAGGTTCCGCGCCCATGCCGGCGGGGAGTTGGACGAACTGGGATATACCGACTGACCGGCGGGTGCGGCGCGAGCCGCTATAGCAGACCGATTTGATCGGGTTTTATCTTATCAATTCACACCTTATCGGATGTACAAGTAGTGAAATTATTCGCGCGACTCGAAGCCGGCGAACCGAAACCCGCGATATGATCAATCGATTGCCGGACATTTATATGAGTCATTCGCCAAATAACTAAGATTTTGTTTGTTATTTCCGACTGAACAGTATAGGTGATTATGTAATCTTTCCGCCCCCAAAATAGAGCAAGGTCATGGCTAGAAAATCTTCCGGAAAATTCGATGAGAGCGGCCTCAACAAGGGTCAATTGCGTAAACTTAACGCGTTAAGAAAATCCTTGGGCGACGACATCGCCGAAAAAGCGTTCAGCGAATGGTATAAGAAACAGGCGAAAAAACCGGGCAGCGACCCGGTGGACGCGAACGCGACACTCATCACCAATACCCTGGAGCCATTGGCCAAATCGGGCAAGCTGAGAATTCCGCGCGGCGGATATCTGGTGCGGCGCGGCCGCGGACGGGTCATCGTCGAGCGCGTACGCGACTAAACCATATTTCGCAAGAAATAAGGGCGTGACGGCGGCTGCCGGTCACGCCCTTTTCATTTTCCGCGCCGGCGCTTATTCGAGCCGGTTGAGGCCGTCGAACGCGGCGGTCTTGTAGCATTCCGCCAGGGTCGGATAGTTGAACACGGAATCGATGAAATATTCGATCGTGCCGCCGAAACTGAGCACGGTTTGGCCGATATGCACCAATTCGCTTGCTCCTTCGCCGAGGATTCCGACGCCGAGCAATTTGTGCGAATCGATATCGAACAGCAATTTCAGAATGCCGGTGACGTCGCCCATGATCTGGCCGCGGGCGATCTCGCGATAGGTCGCCCGGCCGACCTCATAGGGCGTGCCCGACTTGGTCAGTTCGACCTCGTTCTGGCCGACCACCGAAATTTCCGGAATCGTATAGATGCCGTAGGGGAAAAATTCGGGGAAGCTCTTGACCCGCTCGCCGAAGGCATGCGCCGCGGCGTGACGGCCCTGCTCCATCCCGGTTGACGCGAGGCTCGGAAAGCCGGCGACATCGCCCACCGCGTAGACGTGCGGAACCTTGGTCTGGTAATCGTCATTGACCTCCAACAACCCGCGATCGTCCGCGCCGAGCCCGGCGGCCTCGAGATCGAGGCTTTCCGTATTGCCCATGCGCCCGGCGGCATAGAGCGCTTTCTCCGTATTGATCAGCTTGCCGCTCTCCAAGGTGATACGCACGCGCTCGCCGGTGCGGTGCTGGAAGGTCTCCACGCTCGCCACTTCCTCGCCGAGGCGAAGCGTCAGGCGGTTTTGCCGCATATGATGAACCAGCGTGTCGACCAGCTCGTAATCGATAAACGGCAGCAGCCTGTTGCGCTTGTCGATCAAGGTGACGCGCACGCCCAGCATGGCGAAGATCGAGGCGTATTCGCAGCCGATCACCCCGGCGCCGACAATGGCGATGGTCGCCGGCAAAGTCTCTAGCCCGAGAATGTCGTCGCTGTTGAAAATCCGCTGGCCGTCGAATTCCACCGTGTCGGTCCACGGCGCCTGGGTGCCGACGGAGACGACGATCTTATCGGCGCTGACCTCGCGCCGCCCGCGATTACCGCTGAGCTTGAGGACCAGGCCGTGCGGCCCGGTAAACGATGCCCGCGCATTGTACATTTCGACATTGTTGCGCTGCAGCTGGTTCTGGGTGACGTCGATTTCGTTGCGAATCACCAATTCCGCGCGGTACAGCAAGTCCGACATGGTGATGCCGCGCTTCACCGAATAGGAGGCGCCGTAGATGCTGCGCTCGCGATAGCCCGAGAGATGCATCGCCGCCTCGCGGAGCGTCTTGCTCGGGATCGTGCCGGTATTGATGCAGGCGCCGCCGATCACCCGTTTCATCTCGGCCACGGCGACCCTTTTGCCGAGCTTGGCGGCCTGAATCGCCGCGCGCTGGCCGGCCGGGCCGGAGCCGATCACGAACAAATCGTAATCAAACTGCTCGCTCACCGCGCGGCGCGCCGCCGGCGCGTTCATCTCGCTCGACGCGGTCTCGAAGTTTCCGGTGTCCAAGGACTGCATGTTCACACCATTGTCGATTTCGCTCCCGCACAAGACGCACAAGGCGGGACATACCCTGCGCAGGGTAAAAAGAATTGGTAAATTAAGCCTTTAGACGAAATACGCCGTCCGGCGAGGTCACAAAAGGGCGAATTGGTGCTAGGCTGGCGAATTATGGCGCTTTCGTGAAAGGAACGGGACGATAGCGGATTCCGACACGGCTCTCGCCGATGCCATCGCCCGGGCGATGGAGAAATCGGCGGAATTGCTGCGCGACGCCGCCGATACGGGCGACAGCGATGCGCGTTTCGCACTCGGCCTGCTCTATTTGCTCGGCCGCGGCGTCGATAAGAATCCCGGCGAGGCGTTCAAGCTGTTCGGCGAGGCGCTGGAGGCGGGAGACCCCCAGGCCGCCCATTTCCGCGACATCGCCGCCGAACATCTCGCCAAGGGCGCGCTTAAGGAGCGCGCCGTGGAAGATGCCCTACACACGGCCAAGAAAGAAGCGGAGCGCCGCCGCCTCTTCCCCAAACCGACGCTGGTCAAATCAGAGGATTAATACCGCCGGGTTATGACGCCGCGGTCTTTACCGCCGAGGGGTCGAAATTGTAGAGCCGCGCGCAATTGTTGAAGACGATATCGTCGCGGGTCTCGGCATCGAGGCGCGAGAAGACGCGGTCGATCACCTCGCGGGTGTTGGGATAGGTGCAACGGGTGTGGGGGAAGTCGGAGCCCCACATGATGGTCTTGGGATCGATCAGCTCCAGCACGATATGGAGGAACGGGTCGTCGATCAGACCGTGATAGATCTGCTTCATATATTCATCGACCGGCTTCTTGACCTCGGGAATTTTCAGCGTCGGGCCGAACTCGTCCTGAATCTGGCGCACGCGGAACAGCCAATAGGGCAGCCAGGAGACCTCGAACTCGGAACAGACCAGTTTGAGCTTGGGAAAGCGGTCGAGAATGCCGCCGAAGATGAATTCGTTGGCGAGCACCGGCCCGGCCTCGGCGCAGACGCCGAGATGGGTGACCGGCACGCGGATGCGCTCCTCGCCATGGAGCGTAAAGGGGTCGGTCTCGTTGCCGGTGATGATATGAAGCGTCACCGGCTGATCGAGTTCCTCGGCGCGCGCCCAGAACGGATCATAATGCTTGTCCTGATAGGGCAGCCATTCGGGCCGCGCATTGCAATTGATGATGGTGCTTTTGAGGCCGCGCTTCGCCGTCCGTTCCAATTCTTGGCACGCCCAATCGACATCGGCCATGTGAATCATCGAGGTGCCGAAGAGGCGCTCCGGCGCGTGGCTGCAATATTCCGCCAGCCAATCGTTGAACACCCGGCAGCAATCCTGCACCAGGGCGTCGTCCCGGGCGCGCATGGTGTAGAGCATCCAGGTCGAATTGACGATCTCGCACAGGACGCCGTCCTCATCGAGACATTTCAGGCGGGCGGCGGGGTCACTGCCGGCGGCGACGAGCTTTGCCTGCAGTGCTTCATCGCCCTCGACCAACTCGTCGATGCGGCAATATTCGTAGCCGGTGAAGTAGAAGCTGGATTTCTCGCCGTTATGTTCATCCACCATGCGCGGCACCGCGTCGCCATGGCGGGCGCCGAGCGGCTTGGTCCACAGATCGCCCGGCTCGAGGACATGGGAATCGCCGGATATGATTCTGGAATTGGCCATGGCGTCCGCCTCCCGGGTTAGAGCGTAATATTGTCCAACGGCAGGCCGTAGAGCGTGCGGCCATAGCTTTTGAAGTTTGGGTCCTTGTTCTGGGTGAAGTGCTGATTGGCGACGATCAGGTCGGAATAGAGATTGCCGAGGGTACTCGACTGCAGCACGCTGAGCGCACCCGAGAGATCCCACACCGTGCGCGCCGCATCCGCCGCCGTGTTGCCGGCAAAGGTCGCGAGGCCTCGGCAGCGCGAGCGCTCCAGATCACTGGGCACGCGTCCCTCTTCGGCCGCGATGGCGTGGAATTCGTCGGCGGCGAAGCGCAGGATTTGGGCGGCGCTGTCGGCGCCGCATTTGGCCTCGGCGAATTTGATCTGCTGCGAGGAAAAATCGGCGACGCTGGTCTCGCTCATCGCCGACATCTTGTTCATGACGATCTCATTATATTCGGCGGCAATTTCGCGCGCGACGCCGACCGCGCCCGAGGTGATGCCGAGGCCGAATATGGAATAGGCCGGCAGCAGATAAAGCGGGTTGTCGCGCCACTGTTCGCCCGGCGATTCGCCGCCGCGCAATTCGGCCATGGTGAGCGCCAGATGGCCGGGCACGAATTTACCGTCGAGCTTGACGTCGTTGGTGCCGCTGCCGCGCAAGCCGATGGCGTGCCAGGTATCGAGGATGTCCACCTCGCCGCGCGGCAGGAGAAAATGGCGGTGCGTCTCGTGGCTCACATTGTCCTTTTCATAGGCCGTCACCATGCACCAGTCGCAGGTGTCGACGCCGGTCACCCAGGGCCAGCGGCCGGTGACCGAGAAGCCGCCATCGACCACTTCATAGCGCCCCATGCTGGGCACCAGAATGCCGGCGACCAGGGCCTTGGGGTCCTTGCCCCAGACCGCCGCGCGGCCTTCCTCGGGCCATTGCGCGACCATGAAATTGTGCATGATGTACTGCGCCATGATCCAGCCGCTCGAGCCGCAGGCCGCGCCGATTTGGATGAGCGAGATGACGAGATCGCGGAGCGGCCCGCCGGCGCCGCCATGGCTCGCCGGCTGCAGGATGCGCTGAACATCGGAGTCCCGCACCCGGTCGCGGATTTGCGGCAGCATTTTCCGGTTGGCATTGGTCTCGGCCCGGAACTTCCTGAGGTCTTGGCAAAGCCCGTCAATATCCGGCGTTATCATGCCAAAGACCCGCCGCCGTCGATGGTGAGGCAGCTTCCCGTCACATAACCGGTTTCCATCATGAAGATCACCGCGGCCGCCGCCTCCTCGGGCCGGCCGATGCGCCCGACGAGAAGCCGCGCTTCGAGATCGGCGACGATCTCGGCGCGCTGATTGCCGAGCGCCTCGTCGAGAAAGGGCGTGTCGAAGAAACCGGCGCGCAGCGCATTCACCCGGATCGGCGCGAAATCCACCGCGAGCCCGCGCGCGAGACCCTCGATCGCCGCGCAGGAGGCCGAGGACATAGACGTGCCGGGGATCGGCCGCACCGTGGCGGTGCCGGACATCAAGGTGATCGAGCCGCGCTCGCTCATCTTGGGCCGGGCGTATTTGGTGGCGTGCAACGCCGCGACGAGGCGGGTGTCGACCGGGTCGCGCAGCGTTTCAACGGCCGGCTCGAGATGATGATCGGCGACATAGGAGCCCTTGGTCACGAAGAGATGGTCGATCCCCGCCTGGCTTTCGAGAAACGCCTGCATCGCGCCCTCGTCCAACGCATCGGCGGCATGGGCCTCCACCCCGCCGCCGAGCGCGGATGCCGCCTCGGCGAGACGCGCTTCCGTGCGCCCGGTAATCACCACCGACGCGCCCTTCTCCAGCGCCGCCTTGGCCGTTGCGAGGCCAAGCCCCGAACTGCCGCCGACAATCACCACCCGCGCACCTTGCAGGCTCATAACGCGTCCCCCTTGCGAGCTACCCCCAGAGACGGGACGAAGCCAAATCGGCGCCTTCCTTGAGCGCCTTGAGCTTGCCCCAAACGACGTCCTCGGCGACCCATTCCCAGCCGGTGAAGGTGCCGAAGCCGCAATCGACGCCGGCGACGATGCGCTCTTTGTCGCCGACCGCATCGACCACCGTCTCGATGCGCTGGGCGACGACTTCCGGATGCTCGATGAAATTGCTCTTCGAATCGATCACGCCGGGGACGATGATGATGCCGTCCGGCACTTTGTGCTTCTTGAGCGCCGCGGCCTCGTGCTGGCGCCGCGGATTGGCGAATTCGAGGCCGAGGGCGCCGACATTGGCCTGATAGAGCACCGGCAGCAGCACTTCCATCGCGACATCGTAACAATGCGGCCCTTCCCAATTGCCCCAGCAGACATGGAGGCGCACCCGGTCCGGCGCGATGCCTTCGAGGCCCTTGTTGAGCGCATTGACGTTCATCTCGACCACCTTGGCGAACTCGGCATCGGAGAGATCCTGATAGAGCAGCACCCGCTCCATCGCCAAATCCGGCGCATCGATCTGCAGCACATAGCCGGCATCGACGACGCGGCTATATTCGATGTGCATCTGGGCGGCGAGGGCGTCGAGATAGGCTTCCTGGGAATCGTAATGGGCGTTCAGCATGGTCGTCGCGATGATGCCGGGCGACGGCGCGTTCATGAAAAATTCGGCGACGCCGGATTTGGCGCCCGCCGACAAACGCTTGAGCCGCTCGATTTCCTCGTCGATCGCGTCGGTGCCGCGATATTTCACATCGGCCACCGCCTGCGGCGCGTCGAACACTTTGCCGGTCTTCGGGATGCGCTGCATCATGCGCTCGGTGAATTGCGGGAACTCGATAAATTCCTTGCCATACGGCCGCTCCGACGCGCCGCCGAAGCCGTCCATGCGAAGCGGGATATAGGTCTGAAAGCCGACCCGACCCTGCTCGCCGTCATTGACGTAATCGAGCCCGGCCTCGACCTGCTTTTGCAGCACATGGGTGACCCGCGCCTCGGTCGCCTCGCGCAACTGCCCGCGGTCGACATCATTGCCCTGCTCTTCGTCGATCAGCATGGCGCCGAGCGGCTCGCCGCGCGGCAGGCTGCCGGTATGGGTGATCAGAATTCGCTCATTGCTGCCTTTCATCACGACCTCCACTGTTGCTGCCGGGACCTGGCGGCACCGGCGTTATTATTTGCGAACCATCATACTTGGCGATTCTCCGAGCGCCATAGCCGGGTGCGCTCACTGCTTGATCGCACCGAAGGTGAGCCCGCGGACAAGGAATTTCTGTGTCATGATGCCGAGAACCACCGGCGGCACCGCGGCGATCAGGCCGAGCGCGGCCTTGGCGCCGTACATCTGGCCGGTCATCGCGGTGGCGAGCGAATTCATGAAGACCGGGATCGTCACCCATTCCTTCTGGGTGAGCAGCAGCGCGATCAGATAGTCGCTCCAGCACAGGATGAAGACAAAGAGCGTGGTGCTGGCGATCGCGCCTTTCACCATCGGCAGGGTGATCTTCCAAAAGACGCGGAACCAGCTACAGCCCTCGACCAGCGCGGCTTCCTCGATCTCGCGCGGCACTTCGTCGAAAAAGGCCTTCATCAGCCAGAAGGAGAAGGGCAGCGTGACGATGCCGTAGATCAGCGAGAGCCCCCACCAGCTATCCATCGCGCCGATGAAGGTCCACATGATCATCACCGGGATCAGCACCGCCATCGGCGGGAACAGCCGCAACTGCAGGACCGCGAGCGGCAGATTAGCGCCGACCTTGAAGCGCGACAGACCGTAGGCGCCGGCTCCTATGACGTCTACACAATGGCGTGGAACTCGCTCGGCGATCTCGTCGAGGCCGGCGCGTTGGTCGATTGCAGCGAATTCGTCGATCAGTACAAACCCGATTTCGCCGACGCCTCGCGCGGCTATGTCGGCGGCAATCGCGGCGTCGCCCAGCTCAACGAATATAGCGGCACGCCCTATGCGGTCTCGCTCGACGGCGATTATCAGAGCTGGATCTACCGCAAGGACCTGTTCGAGGACGATACCGAGCGCAAGAATTTCGAGGCGCGCTACGGCTATGAGCTGGCCTATCCCAAGACCTTCGAGCAGCTCGACCAGATGGCGGAATTCTTCCACCGTCCGGATGCCGGCCTGTTGGGCTGCACCGATCTCAGAAATCAGGGCTGGGGTTATACCAACTGGTATCAGCGCTATGCCTCGATGGCGGCGCCCAACCAGTTCCTGTTCACCGCCGACGGCGAGCCGCTGATCAACGGCGACGCCGGCGTCAAGGCGCTCGAGGAATATGTCAACGCCGCCCAGTGGCATTCCAAGGACGCCATTTCCTGGGGCTGGCCGGAACAGTATGGCAATATGGGCGATGGCGGCGCGGCGATGACCTGCGCCTTCCCGAACATGCCGAAGTTCCTCGACAATGCGAACACCAAGGTGCACGGCAAGATGGGCTCCGACCTGCCGCCGGGCCGCGTCCATGGCGACAAGCTCGTGCGCCGTACGGTGCTGTGGTACAGCGCCATCGCCGGCATCTCGACCCTGTCGCCGCATCCCGAGGCGATCTGGCTGTTCCTGCAATGGCTCGGCTCGACCCGGATATTCACCTGGATGACCGGCAATCCGGGCGGCTATTACGACCCGTTCCAGCTCGCAAATTTCGACGATCCGCTGGTGCAGTCGACCTATCAGTCGTACCACATCCCGACATTGCTGGGGAACGCCGCGCGCGGCGTGCCGTCGCTCAACATCGCCGGCACCAATTCCTTCCACAACGCGCTCGACGAAAACTGCGTCGCCGCGATGACCGGCGAAAAGACCGCCCAGGAAGCGATGGAAGATGCCGCCAAGGCGTGGAAGAAGCTGGTGCGCAAGCGCGGCGACAAGCTGATCGACGCGATCAACGCCTATCAGAAGACCTGGCCGGACGTGGTCGACGACGCGTAAGGCAAGTTTCGAGACGAGACGCGCCCCGGAGGCAACTACCTCCGGGGCTCGTTTCAATAATCCAAATTCTCATGGCCGCGGGCGAAATCGTTGCGCCCCGAGACGTCGCGCCCGCGCACCAGCCAGATCGGGCGACCGGCGAAATCGATGCTGGCATGTTCCGAGATGTGGCCGATGGGGATATCGCGCTCATAGACCGAGCTCGCCGGCATATAGCGGAAGGTCAGGCCCGCGCGCCGATTGCCCGAGCGGTTGGCGTTGGAGCCGTGCGCGAGATGAATATGGTGAATTGAGATCGCGCCGGCATCCAAATCGTCATCCTCGGCGTGCGCTTCGTTGAAGCGCGGATCGTCGATATAGCGGTTGAGGGCAAACGCCGGATCGTCCGACTGGGCGTGTTTGAAATCGCCCAATTTGTGCGAGCCCGGCACATAGCGCATGCAGCCATTCTCCCGCGTCGAGGCATCCAACGCGATCCACACCGTGCAGGTCGCCGGCGGGCGGATCGGCCAATATTGCCCGTCCTGATGCCATGGCAGCGCCGCACCCGTGCCGGCCGGTTTACAAAAGAGTGCGGAGGTCCAGAAGATAATGTCCGGGCCGATGCATTGCTCGACCAGGTCGAGCAGCGCGGGCGTCACCGCAAAGTCGAAAAATTCCTTCGCCACTTCATGTTCTTCCGCGCTCGCCCCGCGCGGCACATGGACGAGGGGCACAAATTCCGGCCGCGCGCCCTCGGCGAGCGCCAGCAAACGCTCCATGCTCGCCAGCATATCGCCATGCATGGCATCGGGCAGCCGCCAGCCGGGCTTGACCAATCCGTCGCGGTCGTATGCGGCCAATTCAGCGTCGGAGAGCTGTGTCTGAGGCGCCATATAGGAATCCATGCCTTTCGTGCGCAACTGTGGCACGGAGCGTCCCCGCGCGCCAACGCCGTTCGTTCCTGACAGTTTTTTGCGCAACACGCGCCAATGGCTTGGCTTTCGACACATCACCAATTAAGGCGGCGCCATTACGGCCAACAGCGGAGCCTATACCGTGGCTTGGGTTGACGCCGACGGCACGGGTGTGACGACGCTTATTCTGGAGTAGCTCGGGCTCCGGCGCGTTTGCATCATCAAAAAGGTTAGCCAATTATTGATCCTCGCCATTCTCAAAATACGGAGCGAGCTACGAAGCCGGTTAGTGCGACCAGGATTGGGCGCCCCATTTTGCACATGAGGATTCCACGATGATAATCGAACCAAATGACCGATTCCCCTATAGCCCCATAACAAACCGGCCGGAATTCACATGGCCGGATGGCAAACGACTGGCGGTCTATGTCGCGCTCTGCGTCGAACATTTTTCGTACGGGACGGGTGGCGGCTTGCCTTACTCACCCGGCCTGGACCATCCGAACTCCTACAATTACGGGTGGCGCGAGTACGGCAACCGGGTCGGGGGGTGGCGGTTGATCGAGCTCTTCGAGGAATATGGTTTTCCGATGAGTATTCTGCTCAATACGGCCTGCTACGACCATTGCCCGGAACTCATCAAAGCGTTCAGCGATCGGGGCGATGAAATCGTCGCCCATGGCCAAACCAACTCCGAACATCCGAATCATCTGTCACCGGGGGATGAGCGAAAGATGATCGAGGACGTAACGGCCGCGATCAAAACCCACGAGGGGAAACCGCCGGCAGGGTGGATGAGCCCGGGTGCACATCCGAGTGCCCAGACAGAGGATGTTCTCGCGTCGCTCGGATATTCCTACACACTGGATTGGCCGATAGATGATCAACCGACCTGGATGACGACGGATGGCGGGCCGTTACTCGCCGTTCCATACCCCCATGAGGTGAACGATGTTCCCATGGTGGTGCTTCACGACGGAACGGGCAGCGCATTCGCCGACATGGTGATCGATAATTTTGACGAGCTGCTCCGTCAGTCGAAACGGCAATCGCTGGCTTATGGGATTACCATTCATACGTTCATTGTCGGCCAGCCATTTCGGATCAAACAGTTCCGACGCGCACTGGATCACCTGAACGCCCATTCGGACGACATCTGGTTCACAACAGCGGGTGACATCGCTCGCCATTACGCCGGTCTTTTTTCGCCATCTGATTAATCCTTTCTCCCGCGCGCTTCGAGAACGCGGCATTTTGCGCGCGGGCGGGCAGCCGCACGCGCGAAAACGAGCCATTCCTGCCCCATTTGGGGCATTTATGGCTATATTCAGATTTCGGTAATTGGCCTAAGCCATTGAAAAAATTGGTCGGAGTGAGAGGATTTGAACCTCCGGCCCCTGCCTCCCGAAGACAGTGCTCTACCAGGCTGAGCTACACTCCGATACCGGGAATTGCGGCGATTATATAGCGCCATCGCCGGCGCGCGGCAAGCGGCGTGCGCTCAGTTGCCCTCCTCGGCCCGCAGCCAGTCGGCATAGGCCGCGACGCCGCGCGCGAGCGGCCATTCGGGCACATAGCCCAAGGCATCCTTCGCCGCCGAGATATCCATCGGCGCGTGATTGAGATCGGCGCCTTCGCTGCCCTGATTGACGATCTCCGCGCCCGGCACGGCGGCGCGCACCGCGTCGCTGATTTCATCGAACGACGAGCGCGTGCCGGCGGTGATGTTGAAGGCGCGGCCCGCCACGCCGGTTGCGTCATAGGCCTTGATGCAAGCATCGACGACATCTTCGATATAGACATATTGCCGCGCGAAATCGGCGCCGAAGGCGTGCGCGCCGGCCTCGCCTCGGAGCGCGGCGCGCAGCATGTCGCGGATCAGGCAGTCGGTGCGCCGGCGGGGGCCATAGACCCAGGAGAAGCGCAGCGCCACCGCGTCGAGCCCGTGCTGCGCGGCATAGGCGCGGGCGAGAATATCGCCGCCCGCCTTCGTCGCGCCGTAAACGTCGACGGCGTTGAGCGCGGTGTCTTCGGTGCAGAGCGCCATCCCCGCCGGCGTGTCGCCATAGGCC
>CAZUVO010000080.1:0-14919 GCA_964623955.1 uncultured Rhizobiaceae bacterium | reverse complement strand
GATAGGCGCCGACGCCATGGCCGGTGCCGTGATCGTAATCGAGCCCGGCCTGCCACAAGAATTGCCGCGCGAGCGTATCGAGCTGGGTGCCGGTGGTGCCCTTCGGAAAGCGCGCCCGGGCCAGCGCGATATGGCCTTTCAGCACGCGGGTGAAGCGGTCGCGATGCTCCGCCGTCGGCGCGCCGATGGCGGTGGTGCGGGTAACATCCGTGGTGCCGTCTAGATATTGCCCGCCGGAATCGACGAGATAGAGCGTGCCGGCGTCGAGCGCGCGGTCGGTCTCCGGCGTCACGCGGTAATGCACGATTGCGCCATTGGCGGCGGCGCCGGAGATGGTATCGAAGCTCGGCCCGCGGTAATGATCGCCGCCGGCACGGAACGAGGCGAGCTTCGCCACTGCCGCCAGTTCGGTGACGCCTTCCGAGCCGTCCAGCCCGGAGAGCCAGCAGAGAAAACGGGTGAGCGCGAGACCGTCCCGGAGATGGGCGGCGCGGATGCCGTCCAACTCCGTCGCGTTCTTGCGCGCCTTGGGCGCGGCGCAGGGGTCGGGTTTCTTAACCAAGGTGGCGCCGGCCCCGGTCAGGCGGCTTACCGCCCAGTCAGGAGCGCTCGCGGGATCGAGCAGCACCGCCGAGGCGGCCGCGCCGAGATGATCGAGCGCGGTGCCGAGCTCCTCCGGCGGCCGGCAGGACACCTCATTGCCAAGATGATCGCCGAGCGCCGCCACCCGCTTGCGCGGATCGACGAACCATTGCGCCCGGCCATCCGCCTCGAGCAGCAGGAAGGAATGCGGCAAGGGCGCGCATTCCACATCGGCGCCGCGCACATTGAGGAGCCAGGCGATCGAATCCGGCGCGCTCAAAAAGGCCGCCGCCGCGCCGGCCTCGGTGACCTCTTTGGCGATGTCGCGCCGCTTTTCCGCCGAGGTGCGCCCGGTAAAGCTAATGTCCAGAGGTTGAATCGGCGCGATGGGAAGCGGCGGCTGGTCGCGCCACACCGCATCCAGCGGGTTGCCGTCGCAGGGCGTCAGTTCCGCGCCGGCGCGCTTGCACGCCTCGGCGAGCCGGCGGCGCTGATCGGTGCTGTGCAGCCAGGGATCGAAGCCGAATTTCATGCCGGCGGAGAGATTGGCTTCGAGCCAGGCTTCGGGCGGCGATTCGGTGATGTGATGGCGCTCGTACAGCGCGCCGTCGGTCTGGTTTTCGATTTGCAGGGTATATCGGCCATCGCTAAAGATCGCGGCCTTCTCAGCAAGGATCAGAGCGAGCCCGGCGGAGCCGGTAAAGCCGGTCAGCCAGGCGAGACGGCGCGAGCGGCTGGCGACATATTCGCCCTGATGCTCGTCCGCCAGCGGCACGACGAAACCGTCGAGGCCGCGGCGCGCGAGCTCGGCGCGAAGATCGGCGAGACGCGCCGGCGATTCACCCTTCCCGCCGACGCCGCCCTCCGCCGAGATCAATTTCTCATAGAGTGCGACGAGCTGGTCGCGCAGATCGCCATCCGCGGCAGGCGCGACAAGGCCCAGCCATTCGCCGTCGTCGAGCGGCCTTGGCGCGGCGGCGATGCCCGCCATCAGCGATAGGATTTCGCTCAGCGGCGCCGCGATATCCCCCGCGCGCAACAGCTCGGTCAGCCGCTCGTCGCCTTCATAGGTGGGCGGGGTGTCGCTCATGCGCTCACTTGTGCTGCGAAGCCGTCACCAGGTCAACAACAAGCTCGACCATTCGCCGAGACGCACATGGTCGGCGAGGCGCAATCCGGCGCGGCCATAGCTCTCGCTAACCTCCGCCTCCTGGCTGGTCAGCAGCCCGGACAGGATGATCATGCCGTCCGGCGCCAGATGCGCCGCCAGGTCCGGCGCCATGTGGCGCAGAGGGTCGGCGAGAATATTGGCTGAGATGAGATCATAGGGTGCGCCCGCGCCAATTTCCGGCGCGGCGAAACCGTCGCTCAACACGCAGGTCACCCGCGCGGCGACGCCGTTCGCCTCAGCCACCGCGCTTGCGACCGCGACCGCCGCCGAGTCGATATCGCTGGCCAGCACCTCGGCCACACCCATGCCGCCGCCGCCCCAGCATTTGGCGATGGCGATGGCGAGAATGCCGGAGCCGGTGCCGAGATCTAGCGCCCGGGCGACCCGGCGCCGATTGGCGATGCGGTCGAGCGCCAGCAGGCAGCCCCGGGTCGAGCCGTGCCGGCCCGAGCCAAAGGCATTGGAAGCGTTGACGTGGAGCGCAACACGCCCCGGCGGCGGCGCTAAATGATCGCCATGCACAACGAAGCGCCCGGCAAAGAGGAGCGGAAATTCCTGCGCGTTCTGCGCCGCCCAGTCGGTATCCGGCACCGCCTCGATATCTATTTCCGGCACGGCCAAGCCGAGGCCGGTCAGGGTTTCCGCCGCCAGCGCCGCCAGCACGCCGCCTTGCGCGGCATCGGCGCAATAGGCGGTGAGCCGCCAGGGCTCATCGGGTGTGCCGTCCAGTTTGTCGCCACGTTCCAAGGATTGCGTGGAGACAGCTGTCGCGTGTTCGTCGAGAATCTCCGCCACTGCTTCAAGCGCGTGTTGCGGCAGGATCAGCGCGATATGCCAGGCGGCCGCGCCTTCAGGCGGGTTGGACAAACCGGTCGATGACCTTTTTCTCGCCGGCTTTCTCGAAGGCGATGCTCAGCTTGCTGCCCTCGACCGCGCGAATCCGGCCATAGCCGAATTTTTGGTGAAAGATCCGCGTGCCGACGGTAAGGCTGCCTTCTTCCGGCGTATTTTGTTGCCAGACTTCCGCGTCCGCGCCTCGCGCCGCTTTCGGCGCGCGGCGGCGCGGAAATCCGGAGGGCGTGGGCTGCGATTCCGGGAAGCCGTCGCGGTTGCGCGCCTCGCTGTGATCCTCCGGCAGCTCGTCGATAAAGCGCGACGGCAGGGCGCTGACCCATTGATTGTGCACATGGCGGTTGGCGGCGCTCAGAATATGCGCCCGCTTGCGCGCCCGGGTGAGGCCGACATAGGCGAGGCGGCGCTCCTCCTCCAGGCCCTCGGCGCCGCTTTCATCGAGCGCGAGTTGATGCGGGAAGAGACCCTCCTCCCAGCCCGGCAGGAACACTGTGTCGAACTCGAGCCCCTTGGCGCCGTGCAGGGTCATGAGATTGACCATTTCCTCGCCCTGGCCCTCGTCGCGGTCCATCACCAGGCTGACATGCTCGAGAAATTCGCCGAGGGATTCGAATTCTTCCAGCGCGCCGGTCAGCTCTTCGAGATTTTCGAGCCGGCCCGGCGCTTGCGGGGTTTTGTCCTTCTTCCACATCTCGACATAACCCGATTCGGTCAGCAGGGTGTCGAGCACGTCCCAATGGGGCGCTTCCTCGGCGAGCGCGCGCCAGGCGGCGAACTGCTTAAGGAGGCCGGCCAAGGCACCGCGCGGCTTGGGCTTGAGTTCGTCGGTCTCGACCAGCACCTCCGCTGCGGCATGGAGCGAGCAGTCCGAGGCGCGGGCGAGACGGTGGATGAGCTGCAGAGTGGCGTCGCCGAGGCCGCGCCGGGGCACATTGACGATGCGCTCGAAGGCGAGATCATCGTCCGGGTTGGCGAGCACGCGGAGATAGGCCACCGCATCGCGGATTTCCTGACGCTCATAAAAGCGCAAGCCGCCGATCACCCGGTACGGGAGATCGATTGCGACGAAGCGCTCTTCGAATGCGCGGGTCTGGAAACCGGCGCGCACCAGGATCGCCATCCGCTCGATGCTTTCGCCCTTGCGCTGCAAATCCTCGATCGTCTCGCCGACAATGCGCGCCTCCTCGTCGCCGTCCCAGCAGCCGGTCACGGCGACCGGCTCGCCGTCGGCGTCCTCGGTCCAGAGGGTCTTGCCGAGACGCCCGGTATTGTGGGCGATCAGGCCGGAGGCGGCGCCCAGAATATGCCCGGTGGAGCGGTAATTGCGCTCGAGGCGGATCACCTTGGCGCCGGGGAAATCCTCCTCGAAACGGAGAATGTTGCCGACTTCCGCGCCGCGCCAGCCATAGATCGACTGATCGTCGTCGCCGACACAGCAGATATTGTGGCGCGCCCGGGCGAGCAGGCGGAGCCAGAGATATTGCGCCACATTGGTGTCCTGATATTCATCGACCAGGACATATTTGAAGCGCCGCTCATACTCCGCCAGCACATCGGGCTCGGCGGTGAAGATCGTGAGATTGTGCATCAGGAGATCGCCGAAATCGGCGGCGTTCACGGCCCTCAGCCGCTCCTGATACTGGCGGTAGAGCTCGGGCGCCTTGCCATTGGCGAACTCGGCCCCGTCCGCGGTGGCGACCTTCTCCGGCCCGAGGCCGCGATCCTTCCAGCGCTGGATGATGATCGAGAGGGTGCGCGCCGGCCAGCGCTTCTCGTCGATATCCGCCGCGCGAACGAGTTGCTTGAGGAGGCGCACCTGATCGTCGCTGTCGAGAATGGTGAAATCCGGCTTGAGGCCGACCAGCTCCGCATGGCGACGCAGGATGCGCGCCGCCATGGCGTGGAAGGTGCCGAGCCAGAGCCCCTCCGCCGGGCGGCCGATGAGCTGGGAGACGCGCTCGATCATCTCGCGCGCCGCCTTGTTGGTGAAGGTGACGGCGAGGATTTCGCTCGGGAAGGCCTTGCGCTGGTGCAGGATATGGGCGAGGCGGGTGGTCAGCACCCGGGTCTTGCCGGTGCCGGCGCCGGCGAGCACCAGCACCGGGCCATCGGTTGCCGCCACCGCCGCGCGCTGCTCTTCGTTGAGCGCCGCCAAATAGGCGGCCTCGGGCGCGGAAGCCTGCGGTTCGGCGGGGCTTTCAGCCACCGCGGCGGCAAGGTCGAAAGGGTCACTCATGGGCCGGTCGCATCGCGAATCGTGAACCGTGAATATAGCATTCCCGGGCTGACATCTCACGCGGCGAAGTCGAAAAAGGCGTTACCGGCCTAACCGCCGCCCTGGCTCTCGCGCCATGCCGCCTGGAGCGCCTCGCCCTGGGCCTTCAACGTGTCGGCGCGGTGGGCGACGCCGATCACCCGGGTCGCGTCGTCATCCGTAACCACCGGCAGGCGGTCCACGCCGCCGGCATCCATCAGGCGGAGCGCGGTGGCGAGATCGTCGCCGGCGCGCAAGGCGACCGGCCCGCGATGCAACAGGTCGCCGGCATAGAGCAGGCGGTCGAGATCGGCATCGAAGGCGGCGTCCTTCAGGTCGGCGAAGCCGACCATGCCCATTTGCTTACCCCCCGCGTCCACGACGACGATATCGGCATTCGGATCCTCGGCGAGGATCCGCTTGATTTCGCCGATGCCGGCGGTCGGCGCCAGGCTGGTGAACTTCCGCGTCATCACCTGGGAAACCCGGATATCGCGCATCGCGCCGACTTCGCGGCCCTCCTGCAGATCGAGGCCGCGGGCGCGAAGCTGCAGGTGAAAGAAGGAGCGGTGGCCGAGCTGGCCGGTGACCACCGCCGCCACCGCCACCGCGACCATGACGACGATGGTCACCTCGTAGCTGCCGGTCAGCTCGAAGACGATCAGGATGGTGGAGATCGGCGCGCCGAGCACGGCGCCGGCGACTGCGCCCATGCCGGCAATGGCATAGACGCTTTGCGTCGAAGACAGCTCCGGCACGATGCTCGCCGCGACGAAGCCAAAAGCGCCGCCGGTCATGGCGCCGATGAAAAGCGACGGGCTGAACACGCCGCCGACGAAGCCCGAGCCGAGAGAGAGCGAGGTGGCGGCGATCTTGGCGGCGACCAGAGCGATCAACAGCCAGAGCGGCAGTGCCGCGTTGAGCGCGCGGTCCGTCGCCGCATAACCGACACCGAGAATATCCGGCAAGACGATGGCAATGGCGCCGACCGCAGCACCGCCAAGCGCCGGGCGCAGCCAACCGGGCACGGCGGTGCGCGACCAGGCCGCCTGGGTAAAGAGAATACCGCGCATGAAAATGATCGAGACGGCGGCGCACACCAGGCCGAGAATGGCGAAGGCCGGCAGTTCGAGGAACGAAGTCAGCGTGGAATCGGAAATGACGAAGGCGGGAAAATCGCCGAGATGAACCCGGGCGATAATCGTGCCGGCGACCGAGGCGACCACGACGGGCGCGAAAGCGCTCAGCGCGTAATGGCCGATTACCACTTCGAGGGCGAAAAAGGCGCCGGCGATGGGCGCGTTGAACGAAGCGGCGACGGCGGCGGCAACGCCGCAGCCGAGGAGGGTGAGCGAGAGCGAACGCGACAGCTTGAGACGCTGACCGACCCACGATGCGAGACTCGCGCCGATATGCACCGCCGGCCCCTCGCGCCCGACCGATGCGCCGGAGCCGATCGAAATCACCGCGCCGAGGGCGGCCACCGCGCCTTCTTTGAGAGGAATTTGCCCGCTCCTGAGGGCGCCGGCCTCCATCACGTCGGCGACGCCGTGCGGCCGCGCGCCGTGCTGAATAAAGCGCACCAACAGCCCGACCACAAGGCCGCCCAGGGCCGGCACGAGTACCACCTGCCACCAGGGCAGATGGGCCACCAGCGCGGTGAGCCGCCCGCCCAGCGCGCCGAAGCCGCCCCATTGCACAAGCGCGATAAGCTCGCGAAAGGCGATGCTGCCATAGGCCGCGGCGACGCCGATCAGCACCGCCAACAGGGAGAGAATGACCTGCTCATTGCGCAGCAGGCGAAGTACTCTTTGCTTAACCGGATTCTCCGAAGAACCTGCGCTCACGCCGTCCGCCGCCTTTGCGCGGTCAGTTACATTGCCCGATCGAATTTTCCAGGCATATGGTCTTGCCGTCGATCCAGGTCGCGCCGCTGAGATCGGCCTTGAGGAAATCCGTGCCGCCGAGGGTCGCACCGGTGAAATCCGCGCCGCGCAAATTCGCGCGGAAGAACTTCGCCCGGCGCAAATCGGCGCCCTTGAACGATGCGCCGACAAGCTCCGCGGTGGTGAAATCCGTGCCGATCAGCCGCGCCCCGTCGAGGCGCGCCCCGTTGAGAATCGCGGTGACGAACTTGGTGCGCCGCGCGTCAATGCCGGTCATATTGGCGCCGGTAAAATCGCTATGCGCGAAGAAGGAACTGCGCAGATTGGCGCCGCTGAGATCGGCATTCTGGAAGTGCCGCTTGTCGAGATAGCAACGCTGCCAATCGACGCCCGGCGCCGGCGTATCGGTGCACGCCGCCAGCGCCGCCGGTAAAAGCAGAAAGGCGGCCAATAGAAAGGCCGCCGCGCCGAGGCTTATCTTGGCAACTCCAAACATCTCATTATAGATGTACAGTGCGCGGCAGCCCCCGGAAAGCCTTAACTGCCGGGAAGTTAACTCGACCGCGCCAGGCCGAAGGGCCGCGCCAGGGATTCATGGCGCGGCAGGCTCTCATGGGCCGCCATGATATCGCCGAGGATCGCCAAGGTTTCCTCGGGCATGGGCGCGGAGCGGCGCTCAGCCAGATCGACATGCACCAGCACCCATTCGCTGAGCGCCGAGACCCAGCCCTCCTCGCCATGGCTCAGCTCGAGGCAGACTTGGATGCGCTTGGCATCGAACGCGACGAGTTGCGCGGTGACGCGGATCGGCGCGCCCTCCACCAACTCGCGCAGATAAATAATCCGCGTATCCAGGGCGAAGGTCGACCGGTTGGTCGCCTCCATATAGCTCTTGCCGATGCCGATATGATCGCCAAAAGCATCCATCGCGTGATCCGCCGCCATCAGATAGAAGGCGACATTCATATGGCCGTTATAGTCGATCCAGTCCGGGCGGACCGTCTCGCGGTGAACTTCCAGAGGCGCGTCGATTTTCATAATAGGTCTTTGCTGTTGCTGCTCTTGTTCATTCGCCGGCGCGCTTGCGGGCGCTGACGACACGGACCACGTTGAGTTTGGTCAGCCAGGCCAGGGTCCGGTGCGCCACGCCGCGGCTTTCCGCCGGCACTTGCTTCAGCGCCTCATTGACCTCGCTTTCGCCCATCTCCCCCAGCTTCGACAACAGCGCATCCGTCTCCTCGCCCGAGAGGAACAGATAGGGCGCGAAGGACACGATTGGATTTTGCCGGATCGATTTGAACCAGGCGCCGGCGGCGCCGGGATTGAGCGCGATCCGCGCCATGCCGTCGAGAACCGCCGTGGGGTAGCCGGCGAACAGGGAGAAGGGATCGTTGCGCAGGGGATGGGCCGGCGCCCCCTCGGCGCGCTCGGCGACGATACCGGCGGAGCGCCGGCGCGCCGCGAGCGTATCCCACAGCGCCTGATAGGACGCGATCACCACGGGCCAGTCGAATTTTTCGCTGGCATTCTTCTGTCCCGCCTCGCCCATGCGGCGGCGCAAATCCGCGTCCTCGATCAGTTGCAGATAGGCGCGCGCGCAAGCGCCGGCATCGACGCTGGTACAGAGACTGGCATGACCGAGATAGCGGTCATAGGTGTCGATCCCCGCGGCATGGCGAAAGGCGATATCACCACCCATGCCGGGCGGCAGGGAGACGGTCGGAACGGAAATGCCGGTCTCGCCGTCGACCATGGTGTCGCGGTAGCCGTTCCAATCCGTCACCACCACCGGAAGGCCCGCCGCCATGGCTTCGAGCGGCGTCAGGCCGAAGGTTTCCTGATAATTGTCCGACAGCGAAGTGAAGATATCGGCGGCATACCAGATCGATTCGCGGATATGGGCATCCCGGCCGTCGAGGAATATCGCATTGATCGACGGGCAAATGCTGCGTGCGCTGTCGGCGAAGGCGCGCTCGATCGAATCATTGGCGAACCAGCCGGCCTGGATGAGATGGATCTTGCGCTTGGTTTCGCGCGCGGCATTTTCCAGGCCGAGATACATCGGCAGCGGGTGCGCCTTGGCGTGGTAGCTGAGCCGGCCCATGAACAGGACGACGACATCCCCTTCGCCGATATTGAGTTTCTCGCGCCACTCATTGCGCCAGCCTTCCGCTTTGCCCTCGGCCTTGAGCTGAGTGCAATCGACGCCGAGCGGAATTATCGGCAGCTGCACCGGCGAATTTGCCAGGCCGCGCGTCCGTTCGTTGAGATAGGCCTCCCAATCGCTCAGCACCTGGCGATAGGTATCGCGCACCGCCTGGGAGGTGCAGATCACCGCATCCCACGGCTGATACGGCGCGATCATGAGATCGCCGATACTGTCCATGATGCCTTCGGAGGCGGTGGTGTGAGTCACGCCGCAAATGCTGTAGCCGCGCGGATCGAACTGGCGGCGCTGCCACACCAGATCCGCCGTGTTGGGCCCCGGCACGAACAGACAGCCGGCCTTGTTCAGCTCATTGGGCAGGTGGTGGGGGATCCATTGCGCCGGTTGTTCGGCGCCGGTGAGAATTTCCAGACGCTCGCGGAAATTCTCGAACATCGCTTGGGTTTTCGAGTAGCAGTAGAGCAGCGGCGTGCCGCCATGCTCGGCGTAGGCCTTGAGATAGGCTTCGCCGGCGGCTTGGCGTCCCATCAGCTTGCTGCCGGAAGTATCGAACCCCTCGGGGTGATAGTAAATTGCGGCGTTGCCCCGCATGCTGCCTCGCCCGTTTCGCGCACGGAAATGGCGCGTTCGGGCGAATCATAGCTGCGCGGCCTAGTCCATCAAGCGAATTGCGGCATGGAACGGGTTTGGCTGCGCCGTTCGGCCGGTATCGGCGCGGAAACACCCACGCCGAGACACCCAATTAATGGGTAATCGCGCGATTTTCCGCCTCGGGGCTCCGCCGTCCGCCGCGGGTCGCGGTGGAACCGGCCTTGAGCTCGTCGACACAGGACTGAAGAACTTTTATCTCCCGCATATCATCGCGGTCGAACGGAATAATCTGGCTTAACTTGTTTTCCGCCAGATCGATCAGAGTTTCGATTGAGCGTTGCGACAGCATCGTAAGACCCTCCTGGATGACTCCCCTACCTAAGGTTAACGAGGCCATTCTGGAGGTCCGACATTTAATTCAGAGTTAACGTCGCACACATTTTCATCTGCTCACAAAAAGTTGATGCAGATTATGTGCCGACCCAGCCGCTCGGAGACGGCGTAACGCCCTGATTCGCCGAAGTTACTTGTCGTTTAGGCGCTCGGCGGCGACGCGCTCGATAGTTTCCTTGAGGTCGGGCTGGGATTCCATCAGGGTGCGGAACTCGCGCGCGCTCAGGCGGAGAACTTGGCAATAGCTGAGCGCATTTACGTCGGCATTGCGCGGCGCATCATGGACCAGCGCCATTTCGCCGAAAAAGTCGCCACTGCCGAGACGTATCGGCGAATCGCCGATTTCGACCTCGAGCGCGCCGGTGGAGACGAAATACATCGCATCCCCGGTCTCGCCCTTGGCGATGACTTTTTCGTCCGGCAGCACCAGGCGCGGGCGCAGAAGGGCGACGATCTGGCGAATGCGCGCCCGGTCGAGATCGGCGAAAAACGGCACTTTCGCCACCATCTCCTCGGGATTGAGACCGAGATCGAGCTCGGGCATTTTCTCGAACTCTTCCGCCCGGTAGTCGAGATCCTGCACCAAATTGGTGTAGACGTCGGGACTGATGAGCTGCTCGGACAGCATGCGCCGGTAATCGAGGTCCTCGAGACGCACGGCGACACGGCCGATATGGCAGCGCTGCACGGCCTCGAAATATTCCGGATATTGCAGCTTGAGGGCATCGAGCGCCCGGTCGGTATCCTCCGCCCGCCGGCTGACGATATCTTCGAGGCGCCCCGCCGCATCGGCGCCGAGCAGGCTTTCCATGCTCTTGCCGGTGACCACGCGCAGCTGGCGAAGCGCCGTCTGCGTCGCGATGAGAACTTCGAAACGCTCGGCAAGTTGGCTCTGCAGCGCGCCGGTCAGGCCGAACTGGCGCTGCAGATACATCGCCACGCGGAAGCCGACGCCGAAGCCGAGCTTCTGCGTCACCGCTTCTTCATAGCCGGTGACGCCTTCGGCTTTCATGCCGTCCTCCAGCGTGTCGGCATTGGCGAGCAGCGCGCGGGTGATATCGTCCGACGCCACGCCATCGGAAAACCGTTTGAAATAGATTTCCCGCTCGCGGTTGACCAGGGTGCCGAGGCCGACCTTCACCCGGGCGTCTTCATCCAGCTCGGCGGTGTTGGCCACCTGGCGCTCCAGCGCGCTCAGCCGCTTGGTGTAATCGTCGGAAATCTCGCCGGCCAGTTTGGGCGCCACCTGCTGCGCCTCGGCGACTTCATGAATTTCGTCGCGGATGCGGCTCAGCGACATCGCCATGACCCGGTCGCGCACCGCCACATCGGCGGCGGACAGCTTGTCGAGCCCGAACATGGCCATGACGAAGCGAATCGTGGTGGCATTGATGAAGAGCGTGAACAGCACGAAACAGGTGACCAGGACGATGATGAAATTCTTTACGTCCTGATCGACCCCGTCGGTCTCGAAGATGACCAGCGCGAGGGCGAGCGAGACGGCACCGCGCAGGCCGCCCCAGAACATGATGGTGCGAAAAGCGCCGCTGACCGGGGCGCTCAGTTTGGCCCGGATCATCAGCGGCAGGATGCCGAACAGCACCGCGAAACGGGCGACGAAGGCGACGGCGATGAGCACGACCAGCCAAATCGCCTGCTGGCCGGTGAAATCCTTGAGCACGTTCGGCACCAACATGCCGACCAGGAAGAAAATAAGTGAATTGGCCCAGAAGCCGAGCTGCTCCCAGGTTTCATGCAGCGCGTGCCAGGTGGTCGGCGACACCTTGGTGCGCCCGTAGGACCCCATTACCAGGCCGGCGGTCACCACCGCCATGACGCCGGAAACATGCAAATAGTGCTCGGCGATCAGGAAGGAGAGATAGGCGAGCACGACGGTCAAGGTCACTTCGACCAGCGGCATGTTGCGCATGGTGCCGATGATCCACGCCATGGTTCGCGAGGCGACGAGGCCGACCGCGATGCCGCCGAAAAACACCTTGATGAAATCCACCGCCGCCGAGCCCGCCGACGCTTCGGCAGTGCCCACCATAACGGCGGCGAGAATGATAAAGAGCACGATCGCCGTGGCGTCGTTAAAAAGGCTTTCGCCCTCGACCAGAATCGTCAGGCGCTTGGGCGCACCGAGATCCTTGAAGATCGCCACCACGGCGACCGGGTCCGTCGCCGAGACGATGGCGCCGAGAAGGAGACAGGCGACGAATCCAACGCCGGATATCGCCTCCATGGCGAATCCCACCGCGAAGGTCGAGATCAACAGGCCGATCACCGCGAGCATCAGGATCGGCTTAATGTCTTTCATCAAATGGCGCACATTGATGCTCATGGCCGATTCGAAGATGAGCGCCGGCAGGAACAGGAAGAACACCGCTTCCGAGGTGATATCGAGATTTTCGACGGCGTGCAGGAAGTCGCCGGCGATTCCGGCGCTGCTCTTGTCGGGGATCACCATGACGATGACGCCGAGCACCACGCCGGCGGCGGCAAGCAACACGGTAAAGGGGAAGTTGAGGCGCCGCGCCACGGGCTGCAGCAGGCTGGCGATCAGCAGCAGCACAAACAGGCCGAGCACGACCAAAAAGAGATGTAAGTCCATAGGTCCTCCCCCCGCGACCCGCAGAAGCGCTTTGGCCCTGCGCCGCGCCAGGGCAACCAATTGCCCGACGCAGTGAGTCAATCTCTCTTGGCGGCGATGCTAACACCCACAAGTGAAAGGGCAAAGACGCAATATGGGCCGCGCCGGGGCCGGGGAAACGGTTGCCACCGGCGAGATCGCGCTGTAAGGGAAAAGCATGCCCCCAGCGCCGCCGGCCTCCATTTTCCTCAATTTTCGAATAACTTATTTAAATCAATAACTTACATGAATAACCGGGCAAGATCGAGAGCTTAATCGGAGATGCAGCGCGGCAGGATCATCTTTATCACCCATTCGGAGCATGCCGATCCGGGCGCCGTGGCGGATGCGCTGCGGGCATGCGGCTTCGCGACGGAAATCTGCTGTCCCTTCCTCGGCGATAGCTTGCCGCCGCTCGCCCAGGGTAAGCCGGAGGGCTATGACGCGGCGGTGGTCTTGGGCGGCCCGATGGGGGTGAGCGACGCCGCCGAGATGGCGTTTCTCGCCGAAGAGATCGAATGGGTCTCCGCCCAGCTCGAACGAGACTCCCCGGTGCTCGGCATCTGCCTCGGCGCGCAGATGATGGCCCATGCCCTCGGCGCCAAGGTGTGGGAGCACCCGCAAGAAGCCCGCGAGATCGGCTATCACCCGGTCACCGCGACGCCGGCCGGGCTGGGCATTTTTCCTGAGCGCCTCACCGTCTATCAGTGGCACCGCGAAGGCTTCGACATGCCGGCGGGTGCCGAACTGCTTGCCACCGGCGATGGCGGCTTTCGCAATCAGGCCTTCCGCCATGGCGAGAACGGCTATGCGGTGCAGTTTCATCCGGAAATGATTCCCCGTACCATGGAGCGCTGGGTCACCTCGGAGAAAGGCGCGCCGCAGCTCGGCCTGCCCGGCGCGCAATCCGCCGAGCAACAGCGCGCCGAAGCGCCCAAACACAATGCGGCGATGCGCCGCTGGCTGGAGAAATTTCTCAGCCAATGGCTCGGCGCCGCGCCGGATGCGCCGTAGATAAGGAACGCCTGCGATGAAGCTAGGCAAATCACTGGCGGCGATGCCGTCCTCGGGAATTCGCGATACCTTCGAGCGTATCGCCACCATGGCGGACGTCATCAATCTCGCGCCCGGCGAGCCGAATTTCCCGACGCCGCCCCATATCGTCGCGGCCGCCGCCCGGGCGACCGAGGCGGGCCACACCAAATATGTCAGCAATGCCGGCCTGCCCGAGTTGCGCGAACGGCTCACGGAAAAACTGAAACGCCACAATGAAATCACCGTCGGCAGCGACGAGCTGATCGTCACCCACGGCGCCATGGGCGCGCTCTATAGCGCCTTCGTTGCCCTGGTGGAGCCGGGCGACGAAGTGCTATTGCCCGATCCGTCCTGGCCCAATTTCCTCATGATGGCGACGCTGCGCTCGGCCACCGTCCGCCCCTATCGCGTCGCCGCGGAAAACGGCTTTCTGCCCGACATGGCAGAGCTCGAAGCGCTCGTCAGCCCAAAGACCCGGCTGCTCCTGATCAACTCGCCGCTCAACCCGATCGGCTCGATCATCCCGCGCGCGCGCATGCAGGAGCTCGTTGATTTCGCCGCGGCGCACGATCTTTGGCTGGTCTGCGACGAGGCCTATGACGCGCTCACCTATAGTGACCAATTCGTCAGCGCCGCCGCGCTCGGCCGGCGCGAGCGGGTGATCGGCGTCTACAGCTTCTCGAAGACCTACGCCATGACCGGCTGGCGTATCGGCTATATGGTGGTGCCGCGCGAAATCGCGCCGGTGCTCGCCGATCTGCAAGAGGCGATGATCTCCTGCGCCAGCACGCCGGGCCAATGGGCCGCCCTGGCGGCGCTCGAAGGGCCGCAAGGCGTGGTGAGCGAAATGCGCGACGCTTACGCCGCCAGGCGGCAATTGGCGCTGGAGACGCTCGCCCGCCACGGCGTTACCGCCCATCCGCCGGACGGCGCCTTCTATCTCTGGATCGACATCGCCGGCGCCGGTCTGCCGAGCCGCGAGTTCGCCAATATCCTGCTGGAAAAGATCGGCGTCGCGATCGTACCCGGGCTCGATTTCGGCCCCGGCGGCGAGGGCTATGTGCGCGCCTCCCTCGCCGCGGCGCCGGAAGCGATCGCCGAAGGGCTCGACCGGCTCGGGCAATTATACGCAAAACTTGCCGGCGATATCGGCGCCCGGCGCGCCGGCGATTAACCGACGGGGAAAGATTATGAGCGCGGATAAATCGGACGAAAGCTGGCGCGGCAAGGTCGGCAAGCTGAGCGCGGAAGAGATCGACGATTTCCTCGAAGAGCCCCATCTCGCCCGCATCGCCTGCTTCGACGCCAAGGGTTGGCCCTATGCCATCCCGTGCTGGTACCAGTGGGACGGCAAGT
>CAZUVO010000079.1:0-15334 GCA_964623955.1 uncultured Rhizobiaceae bacterium | reverse complement strand
CCCGGCATTCTCCTGTGGCGCGCGGTGCTGCAATGGCTGGGCGGCATCGGCATCATTGTCACCGCCATCGCCATTCTGCCGATGCTCCGGATCGGCGGCATGCAGCTGTTCCGCGCAGAATCCTCGGATCAGTCCGAGCGGGTGCTGCCGCGTACGGCGCAGCTTGCCGGCGCCATCTTCCTGGTCTATCTCGCGCTTACCGTGATCAACGCGGTGGCCTATTGGATCGCCGGCATGACCGCCTTCCAGGCGATCTGCCACGGCATGACGACCATCGCCACCGGCGGCTATTCGACCTCCGACCGCTCGCTCGGCCGGTTCGACAATTCCGCCATCGAGGGCATCGCCGTCATATTCATGATCCTCGGCTCGCTGCCTTTCGTGCTCTATCTGCAAGCGGTGCGCGGCGGCGCGAAGCGCCTGTGGCGCGACACGCAAGTGCGCTGGTTCATGGGCATCGTGCTGGTCTCTCTGCTCGCGCTTTCCGGCTGGCTGTGGCTGTCGAGCGGCATGGCGGTCGATGACGCGGTGCGCTACGCCACCTTCAACGCGGTCTCGATCCTCACCGGCACGGGCTATTCCTCGGCCGATTTCGGCGCCTGGGGCAGCTTCGCCCTGCCGGCCTTTACCGTGCTCATGTTCATCGGCGGCTGCACCGGCGGCACCACCGGCGGCATCAAGGTGTTCCGCTTCCAGGTGCTCTACGCCACGGCGCGGGTGCAGATCCAGCAGCTCATCCAGCCGCATGGCGTCTTTCCGATGAAATATAATTACCGGCCCATACCGGAGACCGTGCCGGCCGCCGTGATGGGGTTCTTCTTCCTGTTCGTCGTCAGCTTCGCCGTGATTGCGATGGCGCTGTCGCTGATGGGGCTCGACTACATCACCAGCATTTCCGGCGCGGCGACGGCACTCGCCAATGTCGGGCCCGGGCTTGGCCCCATCATCGGCCCCAGCGGCACGTTCCAGTCGCTGCCGGAAGCCGCCAAATGGCTGCTCTCCTTCGCCATGCTGCTGGGCCGGCTGGAACTCTTTACCGTCTTGATCCTGATCGTCCCGGCCTTTTGGCGCGATTAAGTTTCGTCCGTCGCCGCCGGTTGCCGCACGCCGCGATAGCGCGCCCAGAGCGCCGCCAAATCGCCCTGGATGGCCAAGAGGACCGGCACCAGCACCAGCACGATGAATGTCGAGCCCATCAGGCCGAACACGATGGTCACGGCCATCGGTTTGAGGAATTGAGCCTGCAGGCTGGTCTCGAACAGCAGCGGCAGCAGGCCGAACATGGTGGTCACCGAGGTCAGGATCACCGCGCGCAAGCGGTCGCGCGCGCCGCCGACGATGGCCTCGATCAGCGTTTCGCCGGCCTCCGCGCGGAGCTGTATGGCGCGCACGAGAATGATCGAATCATTGACCACGATGCCGGCGAGGCCGAGCAGCGCCACCAGGCTGAGAACGGAGATGTCATAGCCGAGCAGGAGATGGCCCAGCACCGCGCCGATAATACCGAAGGGGATCACCGCCATGATGAAGATCGGGCGGAAATAGCTTGAGAATATCGCCGCCAGGATCACATAGATTGACAGCAGCGCGACCACGGCACCCAGCTTCATGTCGCCCAGGGTGCGCTGTTGCTCTTCGGCCTTGCCGCGAAACTCCGCCTTCGCGCCGTGGCTCCGCACCATGGCGTAGACCCCCTCCTGCTCGAGCGCCGCGATCACCGCGTCGCCGGTGTTAACGAGCTCATCGACCTCGGCGGTGATGCTCACCGTCCTGAGGCCATCCTCGCGGCGGATGCGGGCGAACCCGGTCTTTTCGCGGAACGCCACCACCTGGCCGAGCGGCACTTGCCGGCCGCCCGGGCCGATCAGATAGAGGCCGCGCAGGTCTGCTTCGCTGAGCTGATCGCGGGCATAGAGCACGCGCACGGTGATCTCCTCGTCGCCGCGCGCGAAGCGTTTGGCGATCGCCCCCTCGAAGGCGTTGCGCACCTGGCGGCCAACGCTTTCGGTGGTGAAGCCAAGCGCCCGGCCGCGCGGCGTGACCTCGATGATCGCTTCTTGTTTGCCATAGGGCAGATCGTCATTCACATCGCTGACGCCGGGGAAGCGTTCCAAGAGCGCCCGCGCTTCGACCGCCGCCGCCTTGAGATCGTCGAGCGATTGGCCGCTGATACGGAGATCGATCTCGCGCCCCGGCGGGCCGGATTGCTCTTCGATGACGGTGAAGCTTTCGACCCCCGCCATCAGGCGCGTCTCCGCGCGCCACATTGCGACCAGGTCGCGGGTGCGGATGTCGCGGCTGTCGGAGGGTACGAGCTCGACCCGGAGGCCGGCGATGTGATCGCCGCTGCCATGGAAAAAATTGTTCGACCGCCCGACCGGCTTTCCGAGATGGGAGATGCTGACGACAATCAAGCCGCCTTCACCGTCGGTCAGTTTCTCCTCGCTCGCGAAGAGGGCGCGCTCCAGCTCCTCGAGCATGAGGCGGCTGGTTTCCCGCTTGGAGCCCTCGACGAAGGCGACATTGGCATAGACCGTGTCGGATTCCGGCGAGGGGAAGAAGACGAAGCCGACCCGCCCGCCGGCCAACAGGCCGGCCATCAGGATGAGGAGCGCGATGGCGATGCTTAAGGTGAGATAGCGCCAGCTCACCGCGGTGCGCACGAAACGCTCGAACGCGCCGTCGCGGAACGCCTCGAAGCGCGGGTTGAACCAGCGCGAGAAGCGGTTTTCGCTGCGCGGGTCGCGGTTGAGGGCAACCCGGAGATGGCCCGGCAGCACGAAAAAACATTCGAGCAGGCTGGCGATCAAAATGGCGATGATGACGAGCGGAATGGCGGTGATGATCTGGCCGATGATGTCAGAAACCATAAAGAGCGGCAGGAACGCCGCGAGGGTGGTGAGCGTCGCGGCCAGGACCGGCGCCAGCATGCGCTTGGCGCCGGCCTCCGCGGCCTGGGTCGGCGAATCGCCGGCGGCGCGCCGGGTCACCGCATGTTCGCCGACGACGATGGCATCGTCGACGATGATGCCGATCGCCATGATCATGGCAAACAGCGAGACCATGTTGATCGATTGGCCCATCAGCGCCATCGCCGCGAGGGTGGCGAGCATGGCGACCGGAATGCCGACGGCGACCCAGAAGGCGACGCGGCCGCTCAAAAAGACGAACAGGATCGCGACGACCAGAACCAAGCCGCCGGCGCCGTTCTTGAGCAGCAGATTGATGCGGTCGTTAATCGCCTCCGCCACATCATTATATTGTTCGAGCTTCAGATTGGGCGGCAGGACCGGGCGAATATCCGCGACATATTGCTCGAGCAAGGCGGCCTGTTCGAGGGCGTCCGAGGCCGGTGCGCGCTGGACCTGAAGCTCGATAGCGGCCTCGCCGCCGCGATAAACGACCGGATCGTCCTTGTTGAAGCGGTCGGAAATCCGCGCGATATCGCGGAGATAAATTTTCTCGCCATTGTCGAGGGCGCGCACCTCGATATGGCCGATCGCCTCGGCGGTCTTGGCCAGACCGAGGCTGCGAATTTGCTTGTCCGTTCCGCTCGGTACGATGCCGGATGGCAGGTCGAGCGAACTTTGCCGGATGCCGGCGGCGATGTCTTCGGCTTCGAGATCGAGCTGGCGCAGAGTGCGCGGATGAAGCTCGGCCCAAATCTCCTCGCGCCGCGCGCCGGCAAGTTCGACCCGGTCGACGCCGGCCGCCAGCAGTCCCTCGCGGATATCCTTGGCGAGCGATTTGAGCGAGGTCTCCGGATAGGGGCCGGAGAGCACCAAGCGGCCGATCGGCTCATAGCTGAACACCCGCTGGACGATCGGCTTCTCGCTGTCCTCGGGCAGGGTGGTGATCTGCGCCACTTCCGATTCGACATCGCCAAGCGCCGCCTGGAGGTCGGTGCCCTGCTGGAATTGGATGGCGATTAGGCCGACGCCCTCGGCGGATTGCGACGAGACGCGGTGCACATTGTCGATAAAGCGCACCTTGGGCTCGACCACGCCGACGATATTGGCGTCGATATCCTCGGCGCTGGCGCCCGGCCATTCGACCGTAACCGTGATCCAGTCGACGGTGAATTTGGGAAAGAACTGGGTGTTGAGCCGCTCGAGGGAAAAGAGGCCGATGACGATGAGAAACACCATCAGTAGATTGGCTGCCGTGCGGTGGCGCAGAAAGACGCCGATCAGATCGCGCCCAGGCGCTTTCATTTGGCGTCGACTTTGACTCCCGGGCCGATACCGGGAAAGCGCGTGGTGGCGACGGTCTCGCCATGGGCAAGCTCGCCCTGCACCAGCACGTCATTGCCGATGCGCGCCACCAGCTCGACCAGGCGCGCCTGCAGGCGGCCCTCGACCACGACATAGACCCGTTCGTCGTCATGCAGCGCGCTTTCCGGCAGGCGGGCGACCTGGCGGTAGAGCCGGTCGCTGAGATAGACCTCGACAAAGGCGCCGGGGCGGAGCGAGCTGTGCGCATCCGCCAGCTCGATCCGCGCATAGGCCTGGACGCCGCCGCTCGCCGCGTCGATCTCGGCGCCGACCCGGGCGATCTCGGCGGCAAAGCGGAAGGTTTCGGCGCCGATCCGCCACACCACCCGCGCGGCCCGGTTCTGTAGGCCCTGCGGCGCGCTGACCAGGCGCCCGAACTCTTCGTCGCTGAGATGAAATTTGGCTTCGAGCTGGTTGAGATCGATCAGCCGCGCCACCTTGCCATTGACCGGCAGGCTCTTGCCGATGGCGGCGGCGGTTTCGGTCAAATAGCCGTCGAACGGCGCGAGCAGGCGCGAATTGCGCAAATCCCGCCGCGCCCGGTCGAGGGTCACTTGGGCTTGCGCAATAACCGCCTGCTGGCGGTCGGCGCCGGCGCGCAGCATATTGAGATTGCGCTCGCCGAGGGCCACCGTACGCGCCCGCTCGTTGCGCGCGAGGCGGGCATCGTCCAGAGCCTTTTCGGAAATGACCCGTTCCTTGGCCAGGGCGTCGCGGCGCTGCAATTCGCGTGCGGCGATTTCGAGCTGCTCGCGGTCATAGGCGAGGTTGCTCTCCTCGGCATCGGTCTGGGCTCGGATTTCCGTGAGATGCGCCTTCGCTTCGAGGACTTGCGCCTTGCCCGAAGCGACGGCGGATTCGAATTCGAACGGATCGATCTCGGTCAGAAGCTCGCCTTTTCGCACCCGGCCGCCATCGACGAAATTTTCGCCGACGGCGACGATCGGCCCGGCGACGAGGGCACGCATCTCGACGTCGCGTTGCGCAACGATTTCGCCGTAAGCCAACAATTCCGGCTGCTGGTCGGCGAGCACCGTGTCGACCGTCGAGATCAGCCATACCCGCTCGGCCGGCGCTTCCGGCGCGAGCTGCGGCTTGGTCGCCTGCAAATAGCCGGCGACGGCCAAGGCGCCGACAAGCACCAGGAGCGGAAGAGCGATTTTTAAAATGTTCCGGCGACGGGCCAAAACCTAATCTTTTCAGTTATTTCAACCTTGCCCTATCGAACGCTATATGGGGTATCGGCGATGTCAATGCAATGTTCCGTGGCTCTGGGACGGGCCCGCAGCTGGGTTCTTGAAATAGCGCAGGCGGAACGCGACAATCGCGCGCCTCACGCCTCTCACGCCATGCACCGGAAGCCCGCCATGCCCGACACACCTTATGATTCGATCGATATGATAAAAAAGCTGGTGTCGTTCGATACCACCAGCCGGGTGTCCAATCTGGAGCTGATCGATTTCGTCCGCGATTATCTCGGCGAGCTTGGCGTCGAATCCCACCTGACGCATGACGACAGCGGCGAAAAGGCCAATCTCTACGCCACCATCGGCCCCACCGACGTGCCGGGCGTCGTCCTCTCCGGCCATACCGATGTGGTGCCGGTAGACGGCCAGGCGTGGGACACCGACCCCTTCGAGGTGGTCGAGAAGGACGACAAGCTCTATGGCCGCGGTACCTCCGACATGAAGAGCTTTATCGCCATCGCGCTCGCCTTGGCGCCCGACTTCGCCGCCACCAAGCTGAAAACGCCGATCCATTTCGCGCTCTCTTTCGATGAGGAGGTCGGCTGTTTGGGCGCACCGCTGATGATCCAAAAAATGGATCAATTCGCCGCCAAGCCACGCGCGGTGATCGTCGGCGAGCCGACCGAAATGTCGGTGGTGAACGCCCATAAGGGGGTGTGCGGGTTCGTCACCCGGTTGACCGGCCTCGAGCGTCATTCGAGCGAAACCCACCGCGGCGTCAACGCCATTGCTTACGGTGCCGAGCTGGTCGCTTTCCTGAGCGAGATCGGCGCCGAGATGCGGGATATGCGGAGCCATGCGGATAGCGGCTTCGATCCGCCCTATACCACGGTGCATGTCGGCACCATGCAGGGCGGCACGGCGCAGAATATCGTGCCGCTTCACTGCAGCTTCAGTTGGGAATACCGCCTCATGCCGGGCGAGGATGCGAACGAGATCAAGGACCGCTTCCAGGCCCATGTCGACGAGGTGGTGCTGCCGAAAATGCACGCGGTCGATGCCGGCACCGGTGTGGAGACGGTGGTCCACGCCTTTGTCCCCGGCCTCGCGCCCGAGGACGGCTCCCCGGCGGAAGCGCTGGTGCTCGCCTTGGCGCGCAAGAACAGTACCGAAGTGGTGTCCTACGGTACGGAAGCCGGCCAGTTTCAGGAAGCCGGCAATTCGGTCGTGGTGTGCGGGCCCGGTAGCATCGCCCAGGCGCACAAGCCGAACGAATTTATCGCGCTCAGCGAGGTGCATGCCTGCGAGGGCTTTATCCGCCGGCTGCTCGACGAGGTGTGCGCCGCTTAACAGGCGCTGGCGGTCAGTCCTGAATAATGCGTATCTCGGGCAGGGTGATGATGGCACAGGTGCCGCTGCCGGGCTCGCTTTCCAGGACAAGCTCGCCGCCATGCAATTGCGCCAGCGAACGCGATAGCGGCAGGCCGAGCCCGGTGCCTTCGAACTTGCGGCTGAGCGCGCTGTCGACCTGACCGAACAGGGTGAAGGCCTCCTCGATATCTTCCTCGGCGATGCCGATGCCGGTATCGCGCACGCGAATCAAGATGCCCGCATCCGCATCGATTTCCGCTTCCACCGTCACTGACCCCTCTTCGGTGAACTTCAAGCCGTTCGACATCAGGTTGAGCAGGATCTGCTTCAAGCGAATGGTATCGGCGCTGATGCTGGGGAAATCGGCGGGAATATCGGCCTGTAAGATCACCCCGGTTTCCTCCGCACGCGGCGCCAGGAGGCGGAGGCAGGAATCGACCAGGGCGGCGAGGTCGAGCGGCTGATTTTCCAAAGTGATCTTGCCGGCCTCGGCCTTGGAGTAGTCGAGAATATCGTTGATCAGGCCAAGAAGATGAATGCCGCTGTCATGAATATCGACGGCGTAGCTGGTGTATTGCTCATTGCCGAGCGGCCCGAGCACCTCGTTCTTGATGATTTCCGAGAAGCCGATGATGGCGTTGAGCGGGGTTCTGAGCTCGTGGCTCATATTGGCGAGGAATTCGGATTTCGTGCGGTTGGCGTGCTCGGCCTGTTCGCGGCCATGACGGGCGATGGCCTCGGCTTCCATCAATTCCGCTTCGCGCTCTTTCATGCGCGTGATATCTATCCAGGTCTCGATCACGCCGCCATCCGCCGTCATCTCGCCGATCAATTGCATCCAGCGTCCATCCGCCAACCGGAATTCCGCTTGATGGGACGCCGATTGATGCGCCGCCGCATGTTCCGACACGAAGCCGTCCAACTGATCGTCGGTGATGTCGAACACGCCCCGCCGGGCGGCGTCCTCGAACAGTTGGCGATAATCCGTGCCCGGCGAAATCATCGCTTCGTTGGGCGAAAGGATTTCCTCGAACTGGCTGTTGCACAGCAGGATGCGATCCTGCGAATCACGCAGGACAAATCCTTGCGGCATGGATTCGACGGCGTTGACCAAATGAAGCTGCGCCTGGGTGGCGCGCTCTTCCGCTTCGGATTGCAAGGTGATGTCGCTGGCGGTGCCGCGATAACCCAGGAATTTTCCCGAACTGTCGTCGAACATGGGAACGCCGCTCAACTCGAACAGGCGTTCGGTGCCGTCGGCAACTGTCAGGCGGTAGACGACTTCACTGAAGGGAACCCGGGAATCGAGACGGGGATGCTCCCGCCGATTGGCCTGCTCGAAGCCGTCGAACTGCCCGAATTCGAAGAGGCTCTGGCCTTTCAGGGCCTGCGCCGGAATGCCCAGAACGTCGGCAGCGCGCGACGATAAGAAGGTAAAGTTAAATCCGTCATTGACCTCCCAAACCCAATCGGACGTCAGACGGGCGATATCGTCAAAGCGGGCGCGCGCCTGGCGGCCGGCGCGTAGCGCATCGACCTCGTGGGTCTTGTCGTAGATGATGCCCGCGACTTCGAGAGCCGTTTCGCCGATCACGCCGGGCGTGGCGGGAACACGCCAATATTGGCCCTCGGTGGCGATTATGCCGGATTTGGTTTTGTGCAGCCGCTTGTCTTCAAGCGGGCCGTCCCCGTTCAGGACCCGGGTGAGAATCTTGCCCGGGATGATCGCCGTTTCGCCGACATCCCCCGTGAGACGCGGATCGATGGCTTGGGCGAGCGAGCAATAGGCGGGATTGGCGTAAAGCAGGCCGCCGCCGGTATCGACGATGAAGGCCGCGGGTGCGTGCGCCGCCAGCGCCTCCATCCAATGGCGCGGCGAACCGCCAACCCCGGCTGGAGGAACTTGTTCCTCCAGATCGCTGCGCGGAAAAATCTGATGTGCCACGAGAAACTACCGGGGCTTAGGCGCTTTTCGAAACCTGCTTCACGGCGAACAGATAATCCGAACTGCGCCGCCAGCGTTTGAGAATACGCTTCGCGTCTTCCGGCTTGGTTTTGTCATAGAGCGCCATCAGCCGCTCGAGTTGATCCTCGGTGATGGCTTCCTCGCGGTCCTTCGCCTTGCGCGACAATTCGAACAGTTCGCTGAAGGTATCGTTGCCGACGTCCACCGCACGGCACAGGATGACCAGCGCCTCGCCGCCCGGCTCGAACAGAATGCGCCTCAGCAGTTTCAGCTTCAGGCCGGTGAGTTTGCAGAACGCCGATTCGAAGAGAGATATCTCTCCCTGGCGTAGTGCCTTGATGAGAAACGAAGCGTCCAGTTCACCCAAGTCGGAAAGCCGCTCGACCAGGTCGTCCGCCTTGGTGGAGGGCGTCACGCCTTCCTCATTCGTGCCGAACTGCTCCGTGGCAACGGTTTCGATGGCGTCGTCCAGCTCGCCGAGATCGAGGCTGAACTTGTCGGCGATATGCTCACGGAGCGCCGCGGATACCCACCAGGACATGCGTTCCGCCAGCTCCGGCGGCAGGTCGGGCCGGCGCACCAGCGGATTCTGATAGGCGTCGACCCGCTTGGATTCGCTGACCAGATAATCCATCACATGGCGCGACACCTTGGCGCCGTGATTGTTCAAGAGGCTGGCAATGACGTCTTCCTGGCCGGTCTCGACAAGAGCTTCCGAAACTTCCTCGCTAATGCCTTGGCGCATCGAAATGGCAAGCTGATGCTCCATGGTGCGGTGTTTGATGGTCTCGATCAGGTCGGCGTCCTGCAGCACATTGCTTTCGATCAGGATGGGATGCGCCACTTCGAACTCGTCATTGGCGAGCTCGACGATCAGATCATGCGGCGTGTCATCGCGCTTCGATAGTTTCTCGGCCAGGCTCTTGCGCAGTTTGACCTCGACGTCGTGCACGAGCCGGCGCAGGATTTCACCCATGAGCGCCTTTTCGCGGTCGCTAACGCTGGTGCCGCCTTCGAGGAACAGATCGCGCATATTTTCGAACAGGGTTTGGCGTCCCTCGGACGATTTGTCCCGCGCAAGGACGTAGAGTTCGTCCAGCGAGACATCTTCCTCCTCGGCATTCTTATCCGAGGTGAGGTTATTCGCAGTGTTTGTAAGCGCCATGGCCTGCTCCAACTAGATCTTGCGTTCGGCAGCCGCCGCATCGTGAAAACTGGAGAGTCGCCACGGGTCGCCAGCGGCCAAGCGCATATTTCCCGCCTATTTACCTACAGTTACGATTAACGTTTTGCTAAAGTCGCAAGCCTTGTGGCCATTTTTTTGCGGAACGTTCCCTGTGGCGGTGATTTCGCGGGTTTTGGCCCCCGGGATAGGGGCTGTGTCGCGGCGATGTAAATAAATACTGTGCGAATTCAAGGAGATAGCCATGCATAAAGTGGAATTTTCAGAGCGCGTGCTGGCGCGAATCGCCCGCCGGCGGAGCAAATTGCATATGTATGAGGAGCTGGACGCCGCCCGTACCGCGCTGGTGGTGGTCGACATGCAGACCGCCTTCGTGTCCAAGGAAGCCGCCGCGGAAATCCCGGTGGCTCGAGAAATCATACCCAATATCAATGACTTGGCCGACTGCGTGCGGGAAACCGGCGGGATCGTGCTGTGGGTGATTTCGACCTATGGGCCCGATGACGCCAATCGCTGGCCGACCTTTTTCGACCATGTCATGGATCCCGAGCCCGGCAACCGCTTCCGTACCTCGCTCAGCACCGGCGCCGCCGGCCATTCGATCCATTCCGACATGAATTACCGGCCCGAGGATGTGGTGGTCGAGAAAAACCGATTCGGCGGCTTTATCGGCAGCGAGGGCCGCATGGAGGCGGCGCTGCGCGAGCGCGGCATCGATACCCTGCTGATCACCGGAACCGTCACCAATATCTGCTGCGAAACAACGGCGCGCGAGGCCGCCGCCCTGGCCTTCAAGACGGTCATGGTGGAGGACGCCAACGCCGCGCGCTGCGACGAGGAGCACAATGCGACCCTCTCGACCTTTCTCCAGGCGATGGGCGATGTGCTGCCCTGCGACAAGATCAAAACCGCCTTGCGCGCGAGCCATGCCGGCGCGCCGGCCGATAAGGTGGAACTGGCCAGTTGAAAACCCAGCCTGATAACCGCCGGATTGGGGCGAGGTTACGCCGCGTTACCCTGATCGTGGCGCTCGCCGCCCTGCTGGTCTCCGGCTGGAGCCCCGGCGCGCGAGCCGCCGAGGAAGCCTCCCAGTTCGTGCAGCAACTCAGTCAGCAGGCGATCGGCGTGTTGCGCGACGACAGCGGGTCGCTGGCCGAACGGGAGGAGCGCTTCCGCGCCATTCTGGTCGAAGGGTTCGATCTGCAATTCATCGGCCGGTTCGTTCTCGGCCGCTATTGGAAGACCGCCGACGAGGCTCAGCGCGCCAATTATCTGCGCGCCTTCGGCGAGTTCATCGTGCGCAAATATTCCGCCATGCTCGGCGGCTATGCCGGCGAGACCATGACCGTGATATCGCAGCAGGTATCGGGCGCAAAAGATATTCTCGTCCACACCCGCATCGACCGGCCGAGCGGACCGGCGATCGAAACCTATTGGCGGGTGCGCACCAAAGACGGCTCGCAGCGCATTATCGATGTGATGGTCGAGGGGATCAGCATGGCGGTGACCCAGCGCGCCGAATTCAATTCGGTGGTGCGGCGCCATGGCATAGACGGCCTCATTCAAATTCTCGATGCCCAATCCGACAAGCTGAGCGCGACCAAGGCCGCGAACTGAGTTTGGAGATAGTGCCATGAGAACAGGTAAACGAGGGATCATCACACTCTGCGCATCGGCGCTTTTGCTGGCATTTGCCCTTGCCTCGACCGGCGCGCGGGCGGATTTCGACACCGGCTGGCAGGCCTATCAGAAAGGCGATTTCTCCACAGCGTTGGAGGAATGGACGGCGCTGGCGGAGGTCGGCGATTCCCGCGCCCTCTTTAATCTCGGCACCATGTATGACGAAGGCAAGGGTGTCGCGCGCGATGTCGATCGGGCGGCGGAATTGTGGAGTGCCGCGGCAGAGAACGGCTATGTGCCGGCACAGCATAATCTCGCCCATGCCTATATTTCCGGCGAGGGCGTCGGGCGCAGCCTGGAGCGCGCGGTGCATTGGCTGCACGCGGCGGCGCATCAGGGTTTCGACAAATCGCAATACACCCTCGGCAAGATGTTCTCCTATGGCCTCGGCGTGCCGCGCGATCAGGTGCGCGCCTTCGAGTGGATCGAAAAAGCGGCGCAATCCGGCAATGTCCGCGCCGAATATAATCTCGGCAAAATGTATCGCGACGGTGTGGGCACCGAGGAAAGCCTGGAGAAAGCGGTGACCTGGTACCGGCGCGCCGCCGACAAGGGCTATGCCAAGGCGCAGGCCAGCCTCGCGCGGCGCTACGCCGCCGGCGAAGGCATCGAGCAGAATATGGTCGAGGCGCTGTTCTGGATGACCATGGCCGCCGAGCAGCATCTGCCGCGCGCGATCAAGGGCCGCGACGAGCTCAGCGCAAGCATGAGCGCGGCGGAGATCGAGGCGGCGCGGGAACTCGTCCGCGCCTGGAAAGCCGGGTCGAACTAGGGCTTCCGCGCCAAAGCGCCCGACATGCCCGCCCTGCTACGCGCCTCGATCGCCGCACTGTTTTTTGCGATGATCTTCGGCGCCGCGCCGCCGGGTACGGCGGCGATACCGGCCGAGCTAGCCGCCGAATTCGAACGCATTGCCGCTGCCTATCCGGGCACGGAAGGGGCCATTTCGTCGCCATCCGGTGATGATCTCGCCAGCATGACCCGGCGCGCCGCGCGCCAGGGCGCGGAAAGCCGCCTGGCGGCGGCAGCTATTGGCGCCATCGCAGAACGCCCGGGGGAGACCGGCGAGATCGTCGAGGCGGCGGTGCGCGCCATGCCGCATCTCGAGGCGGGCGTGGTGAACCGGGTGCTTGCCGCCTTTCCGGGGTTTCGCGACATCGTCCTCGCCGGCGCCGCCCGCGCCGCAACGCCGCCGCGACAGGCCGAGCCGCCCCCAGCCCAGCCGCCGCCGCCGGAACCTATTGTTGCCGAGACGCCGGACGCGTCCGAACCGGTCGCCGCGGTGCCGCCGGTTGAGACCAGCGGGGTCGGGCCGGAGGAGATCAGCGATCCGCTCGAAGGCTTCAACCGCGCCATGTTCTTTCTCAATGACGGCATCGACACGCTGCTGATCCGCCCGGCCGCCTATCTCTACGGCAATCTGACGCCGCCCTTCGTCAAGCGGCGGGTGAGCAATTTCTTCAGCAATCTCGGTGAGCCGGTGGTTGCCGCCAACGATCTCCTGCAGCTCGAATTCGAGGATGCCGGCACGGCGCTGGCGCGCTTCGCGATCAATTCGACCATCGGGCTCGCCGGCCTGTTCGATGTCGCGACGGAATTCGGCTTGCCGCCGCACGAATCCGATTTCGGCCAGACCCTGCATGCCTATGGCGCCGGGCCGGGGCCTTATCTGGTCCTCCCTCTGCTCGGCCCGACGACGCTGCGCGACGGCACCGGGTTCGCGGTGGATACCCTGATGAACCCCTTCACCTGGCTGCTCGAAAGCGAGGAGAATCTCGCGCTTGCTATCGGCAAGGGGCTGGTGCGGCGCGAGGAGCTGCTCGCAGCGCTCGATGCCCTGCGCGATTCCTCGGTCGATTATTACGCCGCCGTGCGCAGCCTCTATTACCAGAACCGCGCGGTCGAGCTCGGCCGCGGCGCGGCGCCGGATAATTCCGCTCTCGACGCCGAATTCGAGGCCTTCGAATAGCGCCGCCGGCGCGCCCTGCGCGTTTTTGCCCCGCCGGAAGATTGTGTATGCTCTCGCCGTGCTACATCTGAACCAAATCCTCGGCAATTCGAGCGAAGAAGCCATGGCGGAACAGATTCATCGCCTGTCGCATGATGGCGGGCTCGAGGAAATCCGCCTGAGCGCGGCGGATACCGCGCGCAAGCGTCTGCGTGTAACGACCGACAAGGGCACCGATTGCGCCATCGCGCTCGCCCGCGAGGCGCGGCTTGAAAACGGCTCGGTGCTGCTGCTCGAGGACGCGCGCGCCATCATCGTCCGCATGCTGGAGACGAAATGGCTGCGCATCGCGCCGGCGGACGATGCGGCGGCGCTGGAGCTCGGTTATTTCGCCGGCAATCTTCATTGGCGCGTGCGTTTCGACGGCGCCGTGCTGGAAGTCGCCCTCGAGGGGCCGGAGGAGAACTACCTCGCCCGTCTGGCGAATCATTTCGAAAGCGGCCGCGCGCGGCGCCTCGACGATGACTGAGGGTCGCGACCTTCTCGCCTTGCTGCAGCATGGCGACAGCTTCTTCCCCTCGGGCGCGGTGTCGTTCTCCTGGGGGGTGGAGACCCTCGCGGCGGACGGCAAGGTGGCCAAGGCGGAGGATGTGGCGCGATTTCTCACCCATCAGCTCGCCGGACGCTGGGCGGTGTCCGACCGCCCGGTGCTGATGGCGGCGCTGGCGGCGGACGGCGACCTGGCCACGGTCGCGGCCGCCGATCTCGTGATGGAAACCAACAGCCTGGCGGCGGAGCAACGCGAGGGTTCCCGGCGCATGGGCGCCGCCCTCCTCAATGTCCATACCCGGCTCGAGACGCGCGGCGCCAAGGACTATCAGGCGCGCGTCCGCGGCGGCGAAGCGCCGGGCCATGTCGCTGCCGTGCAGGGGCTGCTGTGGAGCGCGCTTGGCCTCGATGCGGACAGCGCCTGCCGCGTGGCGGCGCATGGTTTGGCGGTGAACATTCTTGGTGCGGCGCTTCGCCTCGGCATCATTGGCCATATCGATAGCCAAACTATCCTCGGCCGGTGATCGATGACATTCTGGCGGTCCTCCCGCCAGCCCTTGACGAGATACATGCCTACGCGCCGGCGGCGGATATCGCCATGATGCGCCACGAAACCCAGGACAGCCGGCTGTTCTACAATTGATCGATTAGGAGCGGGAGACGGACCATGAATCTAACCCCCACCGAACAGGAACGCCTGACCATCTTTACCGCGGCATCGCTTGCCCGCGAGCACCGCAAGCGCGGCATCGCCCTCAGCCACCCCGAGGCGGTCGCCTTCATCTGCGACGAGATCCTCTATGCCGCGCGCGAGGGCAAGCCGCTGAAAGACGTGATGGGCTTCGGCTCGCAATTGCTCACCACCGACGATGTAATGCCCGGCGTCGCCGACCTCCTGCCGGTCGTCCATATCGAGGCGAGCTTTCCCGACGGCACCAAGCTGGTCACCGTGCATCAGCCGATCCGCCCCGGCGCCAACAAGCAGGAAGCGCGGCCGCTGGCGGGCGAGATCATCACGCCTGACGGCGAGATCGAGATTAATGTCGGCCGCCGCACCACGACATTGAAGGCAACCAATAGCGGCGACCGGCCGGTCCAGGTCGGCAGCCATTTTCACTTCTTCGAGGCCAACAAGGCGCTCGAATTCGACCGCGAAGCGAGCTTCGGCATGCGCCT
>CAZUVO010000078.1:0-15465 GCA_964623955.1 uncultured Rhizobiaceae bacterium | reverse complement strand
TCGGCGTGATACATGTGAATGGTGCGGCCCTTGATCGCGGCCAGCGTGTCTTCCAGGAAGCCGGATTCGTTCAGCGTGTCGGTATGAAGCTGGACCTGAAAATCCATCTCGTCGGCGACCGAGAGGCAGCAATCGATCGCCGCCGGCATGGCGCCCCAATCCTCGTGGATCTTGAGCCCCATGGCGCCGCCGGCGAGCTGATCCGGCAGGCTGTTGGGCTTGGCCGAATTGCCACGGCCGAGAAAGCCGAAATTGATCGGCCATTCTTCCGCCGCCTGCAGCATCTTGCCGACATTCCACGCGCCGCCGCAGTCAATGCCGACGGTGATCGGCCCGAGCGAGCCGCCGATCATGGTGGTGACGCCGGACGAGATGGCGTGCTCGCAAAGCTGGGCGCTGTCGAAATGGACGTGGACATCGATGCCGCCGGGCGTGGCGATCAGCCCTTCGGCGTCGCGCACGGTGGTCGAAGCGGCGCACAGCAGATTCTTGTCGACGCCGTCCATGATCGCCGGATTGCCGGCCTTGCCGACGCCGGCAATGCGGCCTTCCTTAATACCGATATCGCCCTTTACGACACCTAACACCGGATCGATGACGATGGCGTTGGAGATCAGCATGTCGAGGGCGCCGGCGGCGCTGTCGAGGCCGGCGACCAGGCCGATGCCGTCGCGCAGGGTCTTGCCGCCGCCATGCAGGCATTCGTCGCCCGGCACCGCGTAATCATGCTCGATCTCGGCGAGAAGCGAGGAATCGCCGAGGCGCACCGCGTCGCCCGTGGTCGGGCCATAGAGCGCGGCGTAATGTTCGCGTGTAATCTTGACCATCGCTCAAGCCCCCTTGAAGCCGCGTTCGCGGGCGCGGATGAGCGCCGCCTGTTTATTGGCGTCCGAACGATGCGAGCCGTCGGTCAGGCTGTTGAGACCGAAGAGCTCGCCCGAGCCGCCGAAAGCCACCAATGCGACCTCCTTCGCTTCGCCCGGCTCGAAACGCACCGCCGTGCCCGCCGGGATGTCGAGATGCATGCCGAACGATGCGTCGCGGTCGAAATCAAGCGCCTTGTTGGTCTCGAAGAAATGATAGTGGCTGCCAACCTGAACCGGACGGTCGCCGGTATTGGTGACCTTGACGGAGCCTTTGCGCCGGCCGGCATTGAGCTCGATCTCGCCGTCGGCGGGGATGATCTCGCCGGGCTTCACATGGTCCGCCGTCTGTTCCTTGCCGGGCCGGATCGGGTCGTGCACGGTCACCAGCTTGGTGCCGTCGGGGAAGACGCCCTCCACCTGGATCATCGGCATCATGTCGGCGACGCCGGGCATGACATCGTCGCTGTTGAGGATAGTCGCGCCGAAGCTGATGAGATCGGCGACCGAGCGCCCGTCGCGCGCGCCTTCGAGGATTTCGTCGCAAATGATCGCGACCGCCTCGGGATGGTTGAGCTTGCGGCCCCGCGCACGGCGCTTGCGGGCCAGTTCGGCGGCGCTGAATATGAGCAACCGCTCGGTCTCCGTCGGCGTCAGAAGCATCTCTCCCCGCTCTCTTTTCTTACGCGTTTGATATGGTTAAGCGAGATTAGCGCCCGCACCAACGCCTCTCAACCGGAAAGCGGCACAGAGGAGTTTCGCCGCTCGCCTGGGACAAGTACGATAGCGTCAAATCATCACGCAAGGGGAGATCCATGGGTAAGCTATCGGGCAAATCAGCCATCGTCACCGGCGGCGCCAGCGGCATGGGCCGGGGCGTCGCCCTCAGTTTTGCCGAGGAAGGCGCCAATGTCGCCGTGCTCGACCGCAACGAGGCGGGCGCCAAGGAAGTGGCCGAAGCCGCCGCCGCGTCCGGCGTGAAGACCATCGGCCTCAATTGCGACGTGGGCGACGAGGCCTCGATCAAGAGCAATTTCGCCGCCGCGGCGGAGGCGATCGGCGATATCGACATTCTCGTCGCCAATGCCGGCATCGACACCGTCGAATATGTCGAAAACATGCCGACGGACATGTGGGACGAGATGATGCGCGTCAATCTGACAAGCATCTTTCTCGGCGCGCGCGAAGTGATCCCGGCGATGAAGCGCAAGGGCTGGGGCCGGATCATCAATTTCTCCTCCCAGCTTGCCCATAAAGGCGCGCCGCAGATGGTGCATTATTGCGCCGCCAAGGCCGGCGTCATGGGCTTTACCCGCTCCCTCGCTTATGAGCTGATCGAACACGGCATCACGGTCAATTGCATCAATCCGGGACCGATCGACACACCGCTCTATATGGGCATTCCCGAGGCGTGGCGGCGCGAAAAAGAAGACTCCATGCCGATCAAGCGACCGGGCCGCGTCGAGGAAGTGGTGCCGACGGTGGTGCTGTTGGCCTCCGACGAAGGCTCGTTCTATGTCGGCGCGTCGATGAATATGAACGGCGGCGATGTGATGGTTTAGGGAGAAACCCCAGAATGTATTTTGCATTCTGGCAAGCGCGACTGCGCGCCCGAGTTAATACGAGGTAGCCAAGGGAGCGGACGCGACCGCCCGGCGATTGAGGGACCAAACAAATGAGCGAACATAGCTGCGACATTTTGTTCGCCGGCGGCGACGTAATAGACGGCACCGGCTCTGCAAGAGTGCGCGCCGATGTCGCCGTGACGGGAGACCGTATCAGCGCTATCGGTGACCTCAGCGAAATGAAGTTCGGGCGCAAGGTGGATGCGTCGGGGCGGATCGTGGCACCGGGCTTTATCGACGTTCATACCCATGACGATAATCTTCTCTTTCGTGACCCGGACATGACGCCGAAAACCAGCCAAGGCGTCACCAGTGTGGTGGTCGGCAATTGCGGCGTCAGCCTGGCGCCGCTGGTGCTCGGCGACGAGCCACCGCCGCCGCCGATGGACCTGTTGGGCGACAGCGGTGACTACCGATATGAACGTTTCGGCGATTATCTCGACACGCTCGACGAAACACCGGCCGCCGCCAATGCGGCTTTCCTGATCGGCCATTCGACGCTCCGCCTCGGCGCCATGAGCGACGTCACCCGCCCGGCCAATGCCGGCGAGATCGACGCCATGGCCAAGGTGGTGGACGAAGCCATGCAGTCGGGCGCGACCGGCTTCTCGACCGGGCTCATTTATGCCCCCAACAAAGCGGCGCCGACCGACGAGATCGTCGCCCTGGCGCAAGCCGCGAGCGATGGCGGCGGCATCTACGTCACCCATATGCGCAACGAAGGCGCGGAGATCGACAAATCCCTCGACGAAACCTTCGAGATCGGTCGGCGCGCCAATCTGCCGGTGGTGGTGTCGCACCATAAATGCGCCGGCAAACCGAATCATGGCCGAAGCGGCGAGACTCTGGCGCGCTTCGACAAGGCAGGCGAGACCCAGAAGGTCGGCCTCGACGTCTATCCCTATACGGCGGGCTCGACGGTGATCATGGTCGAGATGGTCGATGTGGCGGAGCGCGTCATCATTACCTGGTCGGAGGCGCGGCCCGAATTCGCCGGGCGCGATCTGGCGGAGATCGCCAAGGAGCTCGGCTGCTCGGACAAGGACGCGGCGGCCCAGCTTATCCCCGGCGGCGCGATCTATTTCATGATGAGCGAAGAGGATGTGCAGCGCATCCTCGCCTACCCGAATTCCATGGTGGGCTCGGATGGCCTGCCGCATGACAGCCACCCCCATCCGCGTCTCTGGGGCACCTTCCCGCGCGTCCTCGGCCACTATGCGCGAGACTTGGGGCTGCTCACGCTGGAAGACGCGGTGCGCCGCATGACCGGGCTCTCCGCCGAACAGTTCGGCCTCAAGGACCGCGGCGTGCTGCGCCAAGGCGCCTTCGCCGACATCACCCTGTTCGATCCCGCCACCATCATCGACAGCGCGACCTTCGAGCAGCCGATGACACCGGCGGCCGGCATCGATATGGTGATGGTCAATGGCGACATCATCCGCGAGCAGGGCCGCGTGACGGGCGCACGCCCCGGCAAAACGCTCAGGCGGAATATGTGAGATACAACCGAATCTTGGGAGATTAGATCAATGAAAAACGGTGCGTTGAAGGTACTCGTACTGGGTGTCGGCAATATGGGCCGCAGCCATGCGCTGGCTTATCACACCATCGACGGCTTCGAGATTGTCGGCCTGTGCAGCCCGTCGATCCATGGCCGCAACGACCTGCCGGGCGAGCTCAGCGATTATCCGAAATATACCGATTTCGACGAAGCGCTCGCCGCCACCAAGCCGGATGTGGTTTCGGTCAACACCTATCCCGACACCCATGCGGATTTCTGCCGCAAGGCGTTCGACGCCGGCTGCCATGTGTTCACCGAAAAGCCGCTGGCGACGACGGTGGCGGATGCCCAGGAAATCGTCGACATGGCCAAGGCCGCCAACAAGAAATTGGTGATCGGCTATATCCTCCGCGTGCATCCGGCGTGGGTTGAATTTATCGAGCGTGCCCGGGGGCTCGGCAAGCCACTGGTGATGCGCATGAACCTCAATCAGCAATCGAGCGGCGAGCCGTGGACCTGGCACCGCAATCTCATGCAGTCGCTCACCCCGATCGTCGATTGCGGCGTGCATTATGTCGATGTGATGTGCCAGATGACCGGCGCCCGGCCGGTCAAGGTGCATGGCATCGGCGCCAAGCTCTCGGACGAGACCAAGGTGCAGAATTACGGCCATCTCCATGTCGAGTTCGACGACGGCTCGGTCGGCTGGTACGAAGCCGGCTGGGGGCCGATGATGAGCGAGACGGCGTTTTTCGTGAAAGACGTGGTCGGCCCCAAGGGTTCGGTCTCCATCGTCGTGCCGCAGGAAGGCCAGGAACATGCCTCGTCGGACGATATCGATTCGCACGTGAAGACCAACGCGATCCTCTGCCATTCGAGCGAGATCGACGAAAACAATAAATTCGTCAACGAAGACGAGTGGATCAATATGGCTGACGAGCCGGGTCATCAGGAACTGTGCGACCGCGAGCAGGAATACCTCCTGAAAGCGATCAACGAGGATGTCGACCTCACCGAGCATATGCAGAACGGCGTGGATTCGCTGCGCATCGTCGTCGCCGCGCAGGAGAGCATCGATACGGGCGAGATCGTCCGCCTGAATTAGATGAACTTCACCCCGCGCAACCCGGACTATGAGGCGGTCACGCGGGACAATTTCGCGCGCCACGGTTTTTTACGCCTTGTCGGCGCCGAGCTGGCAGAGGTCGTGCCGGGCAAATGCACCGTCTCTCTCGCACCGCGCCCGGAGCTCACCCAGCAAAACGGCTTCGTGCATGGCGGCGTTGTGGCAACGCTGGCGGACGTCGCTGGCGGCTTCGCGGCTTTTACCCTGTTCGAGGCCGGTGCCGATATCCTCACAGTCGAGATCAAGCTCAACTATATCGCGCCGGCCGCCGGCGAGGCGCTGATCGCGCACGGCGAGGTGGTCAAATCCGGTCGCACGCTCACGATCGTCAGGAGCGAAGTGTTCGCCATCGACGGCGGCGCGGAAAAACTCTGCGCCGCCGGTCAGGCCACCTTGATGACGCGCCTGCCCTGACAGCCCATAGCCCCGGTCACTCGGACGATGGCGCGTCGAGCTCCGGGACCACCTGGTCCATGAACACGCTGAGCTCTTCGAGCATCACATCCATCGGCACTTGCGCGTAGTGCCAGACGAGGGTGATGTATTCGGCGGGAAGCTGCTCATACTGATCGCGCCATTGCGTCTTGAGCTGCTCCAGGGTGCCGCCGGTGAAAATGCCGCTGGCGAGCATGCCCTTCAGGGTCTCCTCGCGGCCGCCGAACTGCATTTTCGGATAGAAGGTCTGATAATGCTGCTCATACATCTCGACATCGTAGTTCACGATTTTATTGAGGAACTCGTTCTCGTCGCCGAGATGGACCCAGCGCGCGATGCATTGGCGTTCGCCAAGGGCATATTCCTTGCCGACCGAGCGGCCGACCTCGACATAGTCCTCCGCGAAGCCGCGTAGGACGGCGAGCGGCGAGAAATAAACCGGCCGGATGCCGTTTTTCGCGAGGAACGGTATCGAGGCGGCGCTGCCGCTCATCGGTGCGAAGAGCGGCGGATGCGGATCGCTATAGAGGCTCGGCACCACGACATGGCGCTGGATGCTGCCATCGGGCCCAAGCTCGCCGTGGCCGCCGGCGGTCTCGATGCTCTTGCGTGCCGGATAATCGACGACACCGGTCTCGTGAGGATAGGGCGCCTCATAGGTGTCATGCTTGAAATTGATCGATTCCTGCGTCCAGCATTCCATCAGCATGCCGACGCGCTCTTCGAAGATCTCGCGGTTGCGCTGATCGTCGGCGCTGCCGTCCGACACGGTCGCGACCGCGTCAATGTTCTGACCCAGGGTGTTTAGCCAGCGCGACTGATAGCCGCGCGTCACGCCGACAAAGAAGCGGCCGTTCGTCATGTGGTCGAGGATGGCGGTCTCCTCGGCGACACGGATCGGATCGCGGGTGCCCATCACATAGCCCAGCGCGCCGAGGCGGGCCCTCTTCACATGGCTCGCCCAGAATGCATTCAGCACGCCCGGATTGGGGCCGACTTCGTAACCTTCGGAGTGGAAATGGTGCTCGATCGTGCTGATTCCCCACGCGCCCAACTTGTCGATTTCCTTGACCAGATCGACCGTTTCATGAAGCACTTTGTGGTAAAGCTCGGCATTGCGTCCGAGCGGGCGCAGGCGCTCGCGTTCCGCCCGATCGGCGGCCGGAAGCATCGGATAAATTTGAACAATTACCTTTGGACGGGCCATTTTTATTCTCCCTTGCACCCCATATTTCCCACTTTTATTATGACGATTATAGCGCGGAACGAACCATGGGCAACGATGGGGAAAAATCCGCCGGGGGAGGCAAATTTGAGACTGGAAATCAGCCGCGTCGAAAGCGTTTTCGACGGCATGTCGTTCGGTGATGCCGGCGCTTACGAGAAAATCACCGGCCGCGCCTATGGCGAAACCGACCCGGCGCATGCGCTCAACAGCGAAATCGTCAATCTCGACAAGGCGCCGAAAAACGCCGCGGGGCTGGTCGAATATTGGCTCGATTTTTGTCTCCTGAAACCTACCGATATCAGCAAGGGCAATAGACGCCTGCTCTATGATGCGCCCAACCGGGGCGACAAGCTTGCCTTGCTCGACATCAACGATTCCGAAGAAGGCGCGACCACCAACGATCCGGTGACGGTCGTCGATGCCGGCAATGGCTACCTCATGCGCCAGGGTTACACGATCCTGTTCTGCGCCTGGCAGGGCAATGTGCAGGCGGAAAACAACCGCATGCTCGTGGGCTTTCCCGTCGCCACCAATGGCGACGCGCCGATCACCGGTCTCACGCGCGAGGAATTCACGTTCGGCCATAGTGATTCGCCGGGGGTGATGCCGCTTTCCTATCCCGCCCATGAACCGGACCAAGGCAGCGCCACGCTGACCGTGCGCCAACAGGAGACGGACCCGCGCACCCCGGTGGCGGCGGAGAACTGGCGTTTCCTGTCGCCGCAGCAGGTCGAAATCGATCTCGTCGAGGGATTTCAAACCGGTGCCTTGTACGAGTTTATCTATACCGCCCGCGATCCCATCGTGATGGGCCTCGGGCTCGCCGCCGTGCGCGATATCGTCGCCTTCATGCGCCATGACGGAACCGATGCCGCCGGCCAGGCCAACCCGCTCAATCTCGGCGCGGACGGCCCCGCCATCGATCATGTCATCGCCTATGGCCGCTCGCAGCCCGGGCGGTTCCTACGCGAGTTTTTATATATGGGCTTCAACGAAGACCTTGAAGGCCGCCGGGTAATCGCCGGCATGTTCGTCACCACCACAGGCGCGCGGCGGATGTTTCTCAATCAGCCCTTTTCCCAGCCGCCGCGCTTTCACCGCAAACACGAAGATCATCAGTTCCCGGGCGATCAATTCCCCTTCACCTATGCCAACCGCAGCGATCCGGTCAGCGGCCAGAGCGGCGGCATTTTGGACCGCAGCCTAGCCTCGAATACCTGCCCGAAAATCATCCATGGCGATTCCAGCACGGAATATTGGCTCGGGCGAAGCTCCCTTTTGGTCAGTGACGAAAAAGGCCGCGATATAGAGCTGCCCGACGAGGTGCGCGCCTTTCTCTATAGCGGCACCGGCCATGCCGGCCCGTCGATGCTGAAGCACGCCGCGATCTTCTCGCAGGACCCGATCTATCCGCTCAATCTGCTCAATTATAATTCGCTCAACCGCTCGCTGCTCGCCGCGCTCGACGATTGGGCGACGCGCGGGATCGAGCCGCCCGAGAGCCGCGTTCCCCGAGTGCGCGACGGCACCCTGGCGCCGGCGGAGCCGCAATCCGCATGGGGCTTCCCCGATATTCCGGAGGTGCGGATTTGCGGCAAGGTTAATGAATTGTGCGAATTGGATTATGAGCAGCAGCCGCCCGAGCCCATACCCGGCCATGACTATGTCGTGCTCGTGCCAACGGTGGACGCGGACGGCAATGAGGTCGCCGGCATCCGCCTGCCCGAAATCGCCGCGCCGGTGAGCACTTATACGGGTTGGAATATACGCGCGCCGCACTTCGCCGAGGGCGCGGCGATGATGGTCGGCGCCAGCATCCCCTTCGCCGCGACCGCCGAGGAGCGCAAGGCAAGCGGCGATCCGAGACTATCGCTCGAAGAGCGCTACCCGAGCGACAAGGACTATCGAGAAGCCGTCATGCGCGCCGCAACCGAGCTTCACGACAGCCGACTGCTGCTGGCCGAGGATGTGGAACGATACGCAAATCACCGGCTAGCGAAAACATGAAGGCAAAACAGATTCGCAGACTGGTGACCGGCCACAACGAAAACGGCCAGTCGATCTTCGTTCGGGATGGCATCGCCGAGAGCGTTCTCACTGTCGAGGCGATGGGCGGGCTAACCGCCACCGATTTGTGGGAAACCTATGAAACGCCTGCCGACAATAGCGGCGCCAAGGACAATGCCGACCGGCCGGTTCATCTCGAGCCGGGCGCGACCGGCAGCATCTTCCGCATCGTCGAGTTTCCGCCCGATTCGACCTGGAAGGACAATGCCGATGCGGGCGACGCGTTCGATGCGCTGCAGGCCGGTCATGTCGCCGACCAGGCGAGCGGCGACGACCACGGTGGATTATGCCCTGGTCCTCGAGGGTGAAATTTGGGCCGTGATGGATGTCGAGGAACGGCGCATGCAACAGGGCGACGTCCTCGTTCAACGCGGCACCAATCACGGCTGGTCCAACAAATCGGACAAGAACTGCCGCATGATGTTCGTCCTCAGCGGCGCCAATCCGCTTTAATCTGAGGGCGCCACTCGCCACCTACTCCAGAACGAACTCCTCGATCATCGGATTCATGCTCGCGGTGAGACCGCCATCGACGACCAGATTGGTGCCGTTGACGAAACCGGCTTCATCGGCGGCGATATAGGCGACGGCGGCGGCGATGTCCTCGGGCTGGCCGACGCGCCCGACCGGGTACCAGCGCGCGAGGGTATCGAAGATCTCCGGGTTCTTGGCGCGGCGGATGCGCCAGGTTTCGATATCCGTCTCGATGGTGCCGGGCGAGACCATATTGGTGCGCACGCCCTTGGGGCCGTATTCCGCCGAGAGCGACTGGGTGAGGCTGTAGAGCGCGGCCTTGGCGGCGCTGTAGCCGGGATTGCCGAGATAGACCAGGCCGTTGACCGAGCCGATATTGACGATGGCGCCTTTGCCGCGTTCGACCATACCCGGCAGCGCCGCCTTGGCGCAGAGCAGATGACCACGCAAGTTCGCTGAAATTTCCTGCTCCCACTCGTCGGGCGCGGTGTCTTCGAGATTGCCGCGGAGCGCCCAGCCGGCATTGTTGATCAGCACGTCGAGGCGGCCCACTTCGCGCTCTGCCTCCGCAATAGCGGCCTGAACCGCGTCCCAATCGATGAAGTCGGCGATCACGGCGGCGGCCTTGCCGCCCGCCTCTGTTACCTGACGCACGGTTTCCGCCGCGGCTTCTTCGTTCTTGTCGAGCACCGCGATAGCGCCGCCTTCCTCGGCGAGGCGCACGCAAATGGCGCGGCCGATGCCGCCGCCGCCGCCGGTCACCAGGATGTTTTTGTCCATATAGCGTTTCACGGCGTTTCTCCTTGCGGATCGAAGGCTTCCAGCGCCTCGCGCACATAATCGAGCGACGACAGCGCCATATGGCCGTAATTGTAAAACGCAATACCCGCCGGATTAACCTCCTTCAGCGCCTTCGCGGCGGCCACGGTCTCCGCGCCATTGGCGAGATCGGGATAGGTCGGACGCAGGATGAAATTGAGCTTGGCGTCGGGTCCGGTACGCCGGCGCACATCCCAGGCATCGATCGCCGCCGCCTCGGCGCTTGGCTCATAGGCCGGCACTTCGAGCACATCGGCGACCTCGGCGAGGCGTTTCAAATCGCTGCCTTCCATCCAGGAGGCAGCGGTCGGGCGCTGCACCGTGGGGATGATTGCGAGTTCGGTCTCTTTCGGCACCGCCTCGCGCACCCGCGCCACCAGCTCGCTCACCACATTGCAGCGATAATTGAGGAAGGCGACCCATTCCGGATCGGTCACCAGATCGGCGATCCACCATTCGAAGGCGGTCTCGTCCGGCACCGCCCTAGCATTGGCGAAGAAATGATCGATCGAAGCGATGGTCTGCTGACGCAGACGCGCAATATCGATACCGGCCTTGCCCGCCCCGGCGACGCAGGCATCGGAAAAACAGAGACCGAGCAGCCATTTGACCCAGCGATTGAGCGGCAGAAGAGTGAATTCGTGGTGGAAGCCATGCTCATAAGGCAGGAAGCCCGGCGTCTCCAGGGCGATGCCGTCCAACTCGTAAAGATCCGCCATATCGGCGCAGAGCGTCGCGACATATTCCTGCACGTCCTCGAAGGCGGGGCAGAGATTATAGTGATAGGGATCGCCGTAAGCGTTGCGCACGGCATATTCCGGGTGGCGGATGCCGAGCTCCGTATTGTGCAGGCAGACGGTCCAGGCGACGCGCTTGAAATCCGGTGCGAGCGTGCGCAGCTCATCGAAAAAATCATGCTCGGCGAGGACGCTGTTCATGATCGGGTGAATCGCGCCGTAGCGCTCGTGGCGCGGCAGGAAGTAGACCGTGCCGTCCTCGGGAAAATAGACCCGGCGCTTGCGCGCATGGGGGCGCAGAAATTTGCCGGCATGATAGCTCGCGGCCAGGGTGATGGTGTTGATACCGCATTCGCGGTAGCGCGCGAGCACCGTTTCCACGCCCTCTTCGTTCAAATCCCAGGCATAGGTATACATGCCCTTATACATGCGCCGTCTCCGAATCCGATTTACGCTTCGTCTCCCGACGGTGATCCTACTCGCCGCCGCATTTTGCGCCAGAGGTGATATGCTCGCGCGGATTTTTTCGCCCTATTTGGTATGATTCCGCAGCCATGACCGAATTTTCCTTTCTCAACGCCGCCGCCGTGATCATCGGCCTGGCCGCCCTGTTCGGCTATATTAACCATCGCTGGCTCGGCCTGCCGCACGCTATCGGCATCATCCTCATCGCGCTGTTGGCCTCGCTCGGCGCCATCGCTATCGATGCGATCTTCCCGTCGCTTGGGCTGCAGGAATCGGCCCGCGCGGTCCTCGACAATATCGATTTCCACGATCTGCTGATGAAGGGCATGCTGAGCTTCCTGCTCTTCGCCGGCGCGCTGCATGTCAATCTCGACGATCTTCTGAGCCGCAAATGGGCCATCGGCACGATGGCGACCGTCGGCGTGGTGATGACGACCTTCATGATCGGCTTCGCCGTCTGGGGCATCTCCTCGGCCCTCGGCCTCAATATTCCGATGATCTATTGCCTGGTGTTCGGCGCGCTGATCGCGCCGACCGATCCGGTAGCGGTGCTCGGCATCCTCAAGACCGTCAAGGTGCCCGAATCGCTCGAAGCCAAGATCGCCGGCGAGAGCCTGTTTAATGACGGCGTCGGCGTGGTGGTGTTCATCATCATGGTCGCCATCGCGACGGGCGGCGGCGGGCATGGTGGCGAAAGCGTCGGCGCGCTCGACATCATCCGCCTGTTCGCGCAAGAAGCGCTTGGCGGCGCGGCGTTCGGCCTGGCGATGGGATATATCGCCTACTTGGCCATGAAGAGCATCGACGAGCACAATCTCGAAGTGCTGATTACCCTGGCGCTGGTGATGCTGACCTATGGCATTGCCGCGGCGCTGCATCTCTCCGGGCCGATCGCGGTCGTCATAGCGGGACTGCTCATCGGCAACAAAGGCACCCGCCTCGCGATGAGCGACAAGACCCGCGACCATGTGCAGAAATTCTGGTCGCTCTTGGACGAGATCATGAACTCCGCCCTCTTCCTGCTGATCGGCTTCGAGGTCTTCGCGCTGAGCATTTCCGGCAATGTGGTGGTGCTGATGATCATCGCCATCCCGCTGACGCTCGCGGCGCGTTTCATAAGCGTGGCGACGCCGATCACCCTCCTCTCGCTCAAGCGCGATTTCACCAAGGGCGCCATTCCGGTGCTCACCTGGGGGGGCCTGCGCGGCGGCATCTCCGTCGCCCTCGCCCTCTCCCTGCCGGAAAGCCCGATCAAGGACATAATCCTCGCCGTCACCTACGGCGTCGTTATTTTCTCGATCGTGGTGCAGGGCCTGACGGTGAAATGGGTCGTCGGGCGCGTGGTGAAATAGCGCTTAGGGATACACCTGGGGAAAATCGTTGGGCGCATTGCGCAACGGCTCGCCATCCTTTAGGGGCGGAAGCTCGTGGGGAAATTCGGCGATGGGCTCGCGCACCGTGTAAATGGTGTCGTCGCCGAGATAGCGCCCGATCACCGCGCGGCGGCGGATCGCCGCGGTGGGGTTGGCCTTGCCCTGATGCACGATGAGGGCGTGAAAGGCGAGGCAGTCTCCGGGCTCCAGCGTCCAGGAGGCGATATCGTAAGAGGCGCGGTCGGCCTCGAAATCGGGCACGCGCTCGAAGCTCTCGCTACCATGCTGGGCGCCATCCTTCATCGCATCGAACGGCGCGAACCAACGCCCCCAGAGATGCGAGCCGAGGATAAATTCGACCGTGGTTTCCTCGGGCACCGGGTCGAGCGGCGTCCAGATCGAGCAGAATTGATGGCCGTCGACGGCGCAATAGGGCTGGTCCTGATGCCAAGGCACGCGGGATTCCACCGTGCCCGGCTCCTTGACGAAGAGATGATCGAAAAAGAGATTGACCCGCTCCGCCCCCATCAGGCGGGCGGCGATCTCGCCGCCGGGGCCGTTCAGCGCATAGTCGCGAAACTCCGGGATGCGCCGGTACATGTAGAAATCGTTGAAGAAGAGGCCGGGATCTTCCGGCTTGGAATAGATTTCGGCGCGCGGCCCGGAGAAGACGAGATCCTTCTCCACCGCGACGCGAAGGCGGTCGATCCAGTCCGTATCGATGCAGCCGCGCAGGACGGTTACGCCGTCCTTTTGATATTGCTCGATTTCCGCTTGGCCGACCGCGTGGGTCATAATGCTCTCCCGCCGTGAAGCCTCCATTGTCGGGCTCGGTGGCGGAATATCAAGCCTCGGCGGGTTGCACCTTCCAGCGCCTGAGCACGGTCAGCATGGCGAGCCAGCCGGCGACGGCCCAGATGGTGAAGATGATGGCGAGCGTCTCCACCGTGACGCCGGCATCGAACAGCCAGCCCAGGATGGCGGGCGCGATCGCGCTGACCAGCACCATGATCGCCATCACCACCGAGCGGATGGCGCCGAGATGGCGCACGCCGTAAAGCTCCGCCCAGATTGCGGTGAAGGCGGTAAAGACGATCCCCATGCAGAGGCCGAGCCCAGCCATGAACACCATCGCCACCGCCGGGTGACTGGAGAAGGCGAGCGCCAGCATGGCGACCATCACCGGGATGAGCGCGTGCGGCGCGATGCGGGCGGCGCCGATCCGGTCGATCAGCGGGCCCATGGTCAGCGAGCTGGTGATCGACGCCGCCGCGAAGGCGGTGAAACAGGTGGCGAGCCAGGCCAGCGTCCAGCCCTTGGCCTCGGCGAGATGCGCCTGATGGATAAGAAGGCCGGTGAACATGAAGGGCGGCGCCATCATGGCGAACTGGATGACGTAGAACCGCGCGTCGCGCAGCACTTCGCCCTGGGTCCAGTGGCGCCGCGCCGCGCCGGATTCCGCCGGAGGCTCATTGATGCGCGCGAGATAGTTTTTGTGGCGTTCGCCATGGCCGCGTAAGAGCCAGAGAAGCGCCGGAAAGAGCAACACCGCGCCGAGGCCGGCATAGACCAGCCACGCGCCGCGCCAGCCGAGCGCCGCCATCAGGGCGACGCTCACCAGCGGAAACACCGCCTCGCCCAGAGGATGGCCGAGCATGGAGATGCTGATCGCCTTGCCGCGCCCGGCATCGAAATAGCGCGCCATGGAGGTCATATAGGTGTGGGTCAAGAGGCTCTGACAAGCGAGGCGCAGCAGGAATATGGCGATGCCGAAGACGATGGCGCCGGGCGCAAAGCCCATGACGAGACAGGCGCCGGCCGCCAATACCGAGAGGAGCGCGACCCAAAGCCGGAGATCGATGCGGTCGACATAACGGCCGAGCCAGATCAGGCAAAGGCCGGCGGCGAGCGAGCCGAGCGAATAGATCAGCCCGAAATCGCCATGGGAAAGCACGAACGCGGCGCGGATTTCGGCGCTGAACACGCCGATGAAATAGGTCTGCCCGAAGCTCGAAAAGAGCGCGACCAGCAGGCCGAAAGCAAGAAAGCGGCGGTTCTCGCGGAGGAAACGAAGATAGTCCATGGCGGCGCCTGTTTAATCCGCCACCGGCAAAGGTGCAAATGATGCGTCGCTCGATTATGGTCTCGCGACGCAATTTTCGAGGCTCGACGAGATGAAAATCAGCAGCGCCTTCGACGGCGGCAATATCGACTGCCTGGCATGTTCCGATGCGTCGGACATCCGGCTCGAAATTCGCAACGACAATAAGTCGGAGTTTTTCCAGTGGTTCTATTTCCGCCTGAGCGGCGCGGCGGGCAAGGATTGCGCGCTGAAGATCACCAATGCCGGTGCGGCGGCCTATCCCAAGGGCTGGGAGAATTACCGCGCTGTCGCATCCTATGATCGCGACGATTGGTTTCGCGTCGCCACCGATTATGACGGCAAGACCCTTACCATCCGCCACCGGCCGGAGTTTGACGGCGCCTATTACGCCTATTTCGCGCCCTACTCGATGGAGCGCCATCACGATCTTCTGGCGCGCTCGCTTGCCTCTCCCCTCGCCCGCCTGGAGACCCTCGGCGAGACGCTGGACGGGCAGGACATGGACATTTTGACCATCGGCACGCCGGCGGCGGACAAGCGCAGCCTCTGGGCCATCGCGCGCCAGCATCCCGGCGAGAGTATGGCGGAATGGTGGATGGAAGGCTTTCTCGACCGCCTGCTCGACGAATACGATCCGGTCGCCCGCGC
>CAZUVO010000077.1:0-15628 GCA_964623955.1 uncultured Rhizobiaceae bacterium | reverse complement strand
TGGATGATGCCGAAGAGCCGCGACGATTTGGACCGCCGGCTAAAATGTCACCAATATATCGCCGAGCAGACCTACGGCATGATGGGCCGGACCCAGGATTTCTACGCCGGATTCGTCGTCGCGCTGGCGATGCATCCGGAAATCTTCGACACGGACAAATACAAATTTTCGCAGAACGTCGTCGACTACTACAAATATCTCCGCGACCGGGATCTCTTTATTTGCAATGCGGTGACGCCGCCGCCCGGCATTCGCCAGCGCGAATCCTTCATCGAGCGCGGCAAGACCCTGCCGGCGCTGCGTGTCGTCAAGGAGGACGATGCCGGGGTGATCGTCGATGGCTTGAAACTGCTCGCCACCGCCGCGCCCTTCGCCCATGAAATCTGGCTCGGCAATATTCAGCGCGTCGCGCCCGAATTCAACAAGGAGGCGATTACCTGCGGCATCCCGATCGACACGCCGGGCATGAGTCTCTGGTCGCGCAAATCCTTCGAGAAGCATGCGGTGAGCGAATTCGACAATCCGCTATCCTACCGCTACGACGAATCCGACTGCATCGTGGTGTGCGAAAATGTTCATGTGCCGTGGGAGCGGGTGTTCGTCCATGACGATGCCGATCTCTCGGTCGATATCTATTACGACACTGCGGCGCACAGCCTGGGCAACCATCAGGCGACCGTGCGCTACCATTCCAAGCTGCGCTTTCTCGCCGGCATCGCGCGGCGCATCGCCGAGGTGTCCGGCTCGATCAAGATACCGGCGGTGCAGGATACCCTCGGCCATATCGCCGCGATGGAAAGCATGATCGACGCCATGGTCCAGGGCCAGGTGCATGATTACGAGCAGCTCGCGAACGGCTATGTGAACATCAACCGGCGCCTGATGTATGGCGCGATCTACTGGTGCTACACCCATTACGATGAATTGTGCACGACGCTCCGAGAGCTGATGGGCGGCGGCACGATGCAAATGCCGGCGGATGTTTCCGTTCTCGAAAATCCCGAACTACGCAAGAAGTTCGAGACCTATTGGGCGACCCCCGAGCACAGCGCCGAGCACCGCTTCAAGCTGTTCAAGGCGGCGTGGGACGCGGTCGGCACCGAATTCGCCGGCCGTCACATGCTCTATGAACGCTTCTATATCGGCCCCGCCTTCATCGCCCGCATGCACGCATATCGCGAAGCCGATTGGGAAGGCATGTGCGGCATGACGGACCGGCTACTCGCCAGCTATCCCACTCCGTAGTGCACGCAGTGCGGCGCAGGCGGCGCCGTAGCCATTGTCGATATTGACCACCACCACGCCGGGCGCGCAGCTCACCAGCGAAGAGAATAGCGCGGTCTCGCCGCCGCGCGGCGCGCCATAGCCGGTCGAGGTCGGCACCGCGATCACCAGGCCCGGCACCAGCCCGCCGACGACGCTGGGGAGCGCCGCGTCGAGCCCGGCGACGGCGATGACGATCCGGTGGCGCTTGATCTCGTCGATCCGTTCCATCAGGCGCCACAACCCGGCGACGCCGACATCGGCGATCTCGAGACAAGGCGCGCCGTAATAGGCCAGCGTGCGCGCCGCCTCGCGGCTGACGCGGACATCCGAGGTGCCGGCGGTGACCACGGCGATCTCCGCTGTGCCACTGGGCGCCGCGACGGGTCCGAAAAAGCCCGAGCGCGACAGGGGCTCATAATCGATCTGCCGGGTCAGCTTGGGCGGCAGGGTTTCCAGAACTTCCGCATCCAAACGCGTCAACAGCAGGCTGCCATCGCCCGCCTGTTCAAGAATTGCCGCTAGATGTTCGCTCGATTTTCCGGCGCAGAGGATCGCTTCGTCGAATCCCAAACGCTCGCGCCGTTCGGTGTCTAGCTTGATATCGCGCTCAGCCATGGGCTACTTGCCGGAGGAAGGCCGAGCCCATGCGGTAGGGTTGGAAGAGAAGCGGTTTGTTGATGCCTTCAGCCTGCATCATGCGCTCGATCGTGCTGCGGAGATCGCTAGTGCCCGCTTGGTCGAGGGCGGCAGTGTCCAATTCGATAGCCACTTCGCTTTTGCGGATGCGGCAGCGCACCGTATGGGCGCGAAGGCGGCGGGCGACATATTTTTCGACCGCGTCGATAAAGGCGAGCTGGTCGCCCTCGATGCGCAATCCGGTCTCGACCCGGCTGGAAAGACAGGGCGCTGCCGGCAGATCGGCGAGATCCACGAGCGCGAGGCGGCGCGCGATGGCGCGCACGGTGGTCTTGCCGATATCCGCCTCGACATAGGGGTGGCGCACGCCATGATCGCGCGCCGCATCGAGGCCGGGGCGGTAATCGCCGAGATCGTCCATATTGGTGCCGGACAGCACGGTTTTCTCGGTCTGGCCAGCAACGGTGCCGTAGAGATTGGTTTTGCAATAGAAGCAGCGGTCGACCGGATTGGCGCGATAGTGAGGATCGTCAAACTCGCCGGCGGTGATTTCCTGTAATTTCCAGCCCTCGCGCGCGGCGTAGGCGCGAACCCGCTCCGTCGCGTCAGTGGGGACGGCGGGGGAGAGGGCGTGGAACATCTCGAAACCGGTCTCCGGCAGGCGGCCGGCGACGGTGGCGAGCGTCATGCTGTCGACGCCGCCGCTAACGGCAATCGCGCCGCTGCCGAGTTTTTTCAGAACCGCTTCGAGCGCTGCGAGCTCAGTCATTGTTCTCGTCCTCGCCAAGCGCGGTATCTTCTTCCTGCCGGCGGCGCGCCATGCGCCCGGCATGGCCGCCATCGCGCGCCGCCAGCCGGTCCATATCCGCCTTGGCGGTTTTCCGCCCGCCGGGGCGGGTCACCAGCTTCACGCCGTCGGCTTCCTCGCGCCTGAGGATGGCGCGGCGCTTTACTTCCCAGCGGAGACCCAGCGTGGTGGTTTCGCTGAAACAGGCGGCGGTTACCGCCTCGCGCGCTTCCTCGTGGGCGAGTACCTGTATCTGCGCGGCGATGCGCCCTTTCTTGCCGAAGGCCGGTGCCTGCAGCACGTCGAGCACGCCGTCGAGGGCGCGGAGATTGTCGAGCCCGACGGCCAAATCCTCCGGGCTTTGATCGTCGACCTCGAAGCTGAGCACCGCCACCCGGTCTTCGGCGAAGGCGGCGGGGGCGCTTTCGAATTCGAGCACGCGCAGGACATTGCTGATGCCGGGAAATTCCTTGGTGCCGAAGCCGATGCCACAGCCACCCAATTGTTCCGGCCCGTGCACACCGTGCTGCACCGGCGCGAGATGGGCGAGAATAGCGGCGCCGGTCGGCGTGATACGCTCGCCCTTGCGGCCATCGTCATGTAGCGCGAAGCCCTTGAGGAGTTCGACCACTGCGGGCGCCGGCAGGGGTAAATCGCCATGGGCGCTTTTGACGCGCCCGGAGCCCATGGGCAGCGCCGAGACGGACCAGCTTGCCGCGCCGCGCCGCTCGATCAGATGGGCGGCGCCGACGATATCGGCGATCGAATCCCAATTGCCGACTTCGTGAAACGTCACGTCTTCCGCATCCACCCCATGCACCGCGCCCTCGGCGGCGGCGAGGCGGGCAAATATGTCATGTGCGCGGTCGCGCGTGCCAACGGGAAGGTCGCAATCCTTCAGCCGGGCGCTGAGCTCGCGATAGGGCGTGCGGTCATCGCCGCCGGTCTCTTCCGGCAGGGCGACCTCGAAGCGGGTGCCGGTGAGTGTATGGTCGCGGTGCGCGAGCACGTGGAGACCGACCGATTGCGGCAATCCGGCGGCACGGATCGCCGCGAGCGTGCCGTCCGCCTCACCGGGGTGGGCGTCGAGCATGGCGGCCACGAACATATCGCCGGCGACCCCGCCGACGGCATCAAGATGAATGCGCCGGGACATGGCGGATTCCGTCACTGGTTGGGCTCAAATGAGAATCGCTCAAAATAAGGCGCTTGCAAAGGGCGCACAACTACTCGGATTCGGGCCGCATATCGCCGAAATGCTCGGTCAGCGCCATCAATTGCCGGTCGCGCCAGACCTGACGTTCGGGCACATCGGCGACCGGCGTGGTGCGTTCCATCTCTTCCGCCAGGCGGGAGATGAGTTCCGGATTGAGCGAATGGGGCTCGAGAAAGAGGTCGCCGATAGTGCCGCCGATGGCGCCGGCGAACTTGCCGTAATATTCCGCGATGCCGCCGGTGGCGTTGAGATGGTTGGTCTCGAACGGCCCCATGAAGGCCCAGCGCCGGCCGAGCCCGTATTTGATGATCTTGTCGGTATCCTCCGCCGAGATATAGCCGCCATCGACGAGATGCAGCGCCTCGTTGATGAGGGCGAATTGCAGGCGGTTCAGCACATAGCCGAAGACCTCCTTGTTGAGCCGCACCGGCACCTGGCCGACGCTGCCGAGAAGGCCGCAGCACGCCTCATAGGTCGCCTCGCTGGTCGACGGGCCGAGCATCACCTCGACCACCGGGATGAGATGCGGCGGGTTGACCGGGTGGGCGACGATGCAGCGCGCGCCGCCGGTGAGATTGGCCATGAATTCGGACGGTGGGATCGACGATACCGAGCTGGCGAGGATGGCGTCGGGCGGGGCCTCGCGGTCGAGGGTGCGGAACAGCTCGCGCTTGACCTCGACATCCTCGATGACGCTCTCCTGAACATGCTCGGCGCCGGCCAGCGCATCGGCGAGCGTATCGCAAGTGCGGATGCGGGCCATGGCGGCTTCGACGTTTTCCACCAGTCCGGCCTCGGCCATCGCGGTAAGGGTGTCGCGGATCGCCGGGAGGGCCGCCGGCACCGCCTCCGGCGCGCTGTCGTAGAGCGCCACTTCGTGGCCGGCGCGGGCGAAGATGGTGGCCCAGGCGCGGCCCAGATTGCCGACGCCGATGCAGGCTATTTTCTTGCTCATTTCGGCGCGCTCTCGGCCCAGCGCGCCATCAGCGTGTTGGAGGGCAAGGTCTTGTCCTTGACCTTGTCCGCCGTTTCCGAGCCGGCGACGGGGAGACCGGCCGGGTCGAGTTTGCCGATCTGCACCAGCACCGAGGCCTGATCCCAATAGATATGCTCGTGATAGAGCTTGCCGCCGCGGAAATTGACGATGGCGACGAGCGGGACCTCGACCTTCTTGCCGGTCGGCGCGATGCCCGGCAGCATCCAGTCGATCTCTTCGTCATGGGTAAAACAAAAAATCATTTCGTCGACTACCCGGTCGGCGCCGATGGTGCGTGAGATGGGCACGAAGTGGGTGTCCTGCGGCATCTGCGGAATAAAATGGTTGGCGTAGAAACGGCCCAGCTCCTCGAAGCCGGTGCCGCCGGTCATCACCGGGATGTGGTTGACGTAGGGTTGGCCGACCATGGTCGCCAGCGTGTCCTCGGTGTTGCGCGTGGCGAACTCGAATTTGAGATGATCGTCCCACAGGGCCTCGAGATTGTGATGCGGGCCCATCACCCGATGGAGCGCCGCGATGGTGCGCGAATGGGCCATCATCGAGGCCGGGCGGTCATACACTTCCGCCCGGGCATGGTTGTAGAAGGCGTGATCGACATTGGCATAGACATAGGTCTCGACATCGTCGCGGCTCTCGAAGGCAGCGGAGATTTCCGCCACGGCGGCTTCGGGCACATATTGATCGAGCGCGGCGAAATGCATTTGCAGCGGGCAGGAGATGTTGCTCGCCTCGCCGAGATAGCCCTCGATGCCGACGCCATAGAAGGAAACCGCCACATCGGGGGTTTCGCGCGCGGCGGTGAGATAGGCGAGCTTGCCGCCAAGGCAGAAGCCGACGCAGCCGGTCTTGCCGGTGCACTCCTTCATGGCGCGCAAGCCGTCGAGGGTGGCGCCGATATCCTCGATGCCCTGATCGACATCGAAATTGCCCATCAGGTCGAAGGCTTTCTGGAACTCTTCCTCCGAAAAGCCGAGATCGGTGCCCGGCTCCAGGCGCCAGAAGAGATCGGGCACGAGGGTGACATAGCCTTCCTCGGCGAAGAGATCGGCGGTTTCGCGCAAGGCTTGATTGACGCCGAAAATTTCCTGCAACAGGACCAGCCCGGCGCCGCTGCCGGATTCCGGAAGCGCCAGATAGGCGCCCATGGTCCCGCCGTCGCGGCAGGCAATCTCGATCATTTTTCCGCTCATTTTTTGTCTCCCAAGTTTCGTTATAGTTCCGTGCGGACTTCCCAAAGCTCGGGGAAGAGCCGCGTTTTCAGGGCGTTTTGCAAATAGGGCACGCCGGACGTGCCGCCGGTGCCGCGCTTATGGCCTATGACGCGCTCGACCGTGGTGACATGATGGAAGCGCCATTGCTGGAAACGGTCTTCGAGATCGACCAGCTTCTCGGCCAATTCGTAAAGGTCCCAATGGGCCTCGGTATCGCGGTAGACCGTGAGCCAGGCCGCGCGGACCGACGCGTCCGGCTCATGAACCTCGCGCCAGTCCCGTTTCGTCTGCCCGGGATCGATGCCGAGGCCGCGCCGCGCCAGCAGCAGGATCGCTTCTTCGTAGAGGCTGGGGGCGTCGAGCGCGGCACTGAGGCGGGCATGGTTTTCCGAATCATGTTCGTGCGGCAGCAGCATCGCCGGGTTCTTGTTGCCGAGGGTAAATTCGATCAGGCGGTATTGATGCGACTGAAAGCCCGAGGCGTTGGCGAGCACCTCGCGGAAGGTCATGTAATCCGCCGGCGTCAGGGTCGAGAGCACATCCCATGACTGGATAAGCTGCGCCTGAATGCGTGAGACCCGCGCCAGCATCTTGAAGGCCGGCGGCAGATCGTCCTCGCGGATCTGCGCCATGGCGGCGGTGAGCTCATGCAGCGCGAGCTTCAGCCACAGCTCCGTCGCCTGATGGATGACGATGAACAGCATCTCGTCATGGCGGTCCGAACGCGGCTCCTGGCAGGCGAGCAGGCGCTCCAGGCCGAGATAATCGCCATAGCTCATGGCGTCGGTGAATTCCGTCGCCGCCCCCTCGGGCAAACCGCTCTTGTCGTCCTTACCAGCCATGCGTACCTCCGGCCCCAATTGTGAGCCTTCGCCGCCCTCGCCGCAATCCGTGCATTCGCTGGCCTGGCGGGGCAATATCCTGCCATGAACACGCGAGAAGACTGCGCCGAGCGCGATGCGCGCGACCCCCTGGCCCCCCTGCGTGAGCGGTTCGCTCTGCCTGAGGGCGTGATCTATCTCGACGGCAATTCCCTGGGTGCGCTGCCCAAGGCAGCGGCCGAACGGGCGCGCGTGGTGATCGGCGAGGAATGGGGTTCCGGTCTCATCCGCAGCTGGAACGACGCCGATTGGATCGGCTTGCCGTTCAAACTCGGCGGCAAGATCGCACCGCTGATCGGCGCCGAGGCGGGCGAGGTCGTCGCCTGCGATTCCACTTCGGTCAATCTCTTCAAGCTGCTCGCGGCCGCGTTCGCGATGCGCCCGGAGCGCCGCGTTCTCGTTACGGACGGCGACAATTTCCCGACCGATAATTACGTCGCCGAAGGCCTCGGCGAATTTCTCGGCGATTGGATCGAGACCCGCCTGGTCGCCCACAACGAGGTGATCGACGCCATCGACGAGGAAACGGCGGTCGTCTCCCTCACCCATGTCAATTACCGCACCGGGCGCATCTACGACATGGCGGCGATCAATGCCCGGGCCGCGGCCAAAGACGCGCTCACCTTGTGGGATCTCAGCCACAGCGCCGGTGCCGTGCCGCTCGATCTGGGCGGCGCCGGGGCGGACCTCGCCGTCGGCTGCGGCTATAAATATCTCAATGGCGGCCCCGGCGCGCCGGCTTACCTCTACGTCGCCGCGCGCCACCAGGACGCCATCCGCCAGCCGCTCACCGGCTGGATGGGCCATGCCGCGCCGTTCGATTTCTCCGCCGCCTACCGCCCGGCACCCGGCATCGCCCGCATGCTGACGGGAACGCCGCCGGTCCTCGCGCTGTCGGTGATGGAAGCCGGCCTGGATATTCTCGCCGAGGCCGGCATGGAGGCGCTTCGGCAAAAATCCGTCGCGCTCAGCGAGCTATTTATCAGCCACTGTGCCGGTTACGGCCTGGAGCTGCTCTCGCCTCCGGATTCCGCTGTGCGCGGCAGCCAGGTCTCTTATGCTTACGAAAATGGGTACGGCGCGATGCAGGCGCTGATCGCGCGCGGCATTATCGGCGATTTCCGCCAGCCCAACATCATGCGCTTCGGCTTCGCGCCGCTCTATTTGCGTCATGTCGATGTGTGGGATGCCGCCGAGGCGCTCGGCCAGGTTTTGGCCGGCGAGGAGTGGCGTAATCACCCGACGGAGGGCGGTGGCGCCGTAACTTAGTACCGACAGGTCATAAGAATGACCCGTCGTATTTTCCCTCAAACGCCGGGCGGTCGCCTCCGCTCCCTTGGCTACCTCGCATAAGCTCGGGCGCGCAGTCGCGCTTGCGGGTCATTAACATGACCCGAAATTCAAGCTGAAAACTCTCTGATTGTTAGGAATCGTTTGGCACCACGGCGGTGGTTTCGATCTCGACCTTGGCGCGGTCTTCCATCAGCCCCGACACTTCGACCATCGCCATCGCCGGGTAATGCCGCCCCATCACCGCGCGGTAGACTTCACCGAGCTCGCGCCCGCGAGTCACATATTCCCGCTTGTCGGTGATGTACCAGGTCATGCGCACGACATGCTCCGGCTTGGCGCCGGCCTCGGCCAGGACGGCGACCGTGTTCTCGAGCGCCTGCTCCGACTGGGTGATGAAATCGTCGCTGTGGAATTCGCTGTTCTCGTCCCAGCCGACAAGGCCGGCGACGAACACCAGGCGGCCTTCGGCGGCGACGCCGTTGGAATAGCCGCGCGCGCGGCGCCAGCCGGGGGGCTGCAAGATCTGCATCTAACTGTCCTTTTCTGATTCGGGAATGACGAAGCGTTTCATGCGGGCGCGCAATTCCGCCGGCAGCGGCTTGGGCTTCACCTCACCGCCGAGCCCGGCATAGACCAGCACCTGACGCATGCGAAAACGCTCCTCCTCGCCGCAGGCGCCGCGGATATCGAGGGTGATCGAGGATTTGCCGAGGCGCGCGACGCCGAGAGTAAGCTGCAGCACATCGGCGATGCGGCTCGCGGCGGAAAAGGAAATATCGAGGCTGATCGTCGGCACGCCATTCTCCATACCCTGATGCATCACCTCGAAGGGATGGTCCAGCGCCTCGGCGAACCAATCCTCCACCAGCGCGCTGGTCATCTCGAAATAGCGCGGATAGAAGATGATCCCGGCGGGATCGGTATCGCTGAAATGCACCGCGACCTCGCGCGAAAACCCGGCCATCAGCTTGCCGCCCTTTTCTCGCGCTCGATGTCGCGCAGGCGAAAGCGCTGCACCTTGCCGGTGCCGGTCTTGGGCAGGGCATCGATAAATTCGATGGCGCGCGGATATTTGTAGGGGGCGATACGGCTCTTGACGAAAATTTGCAGCTCTTCGACGAGCGCGTCATCGCCACTATGGCCGTCACGCAAGACGATAAACGCCTTGACGATATTGCCGCGCGCTTCGTCGGGCGAGGCCACGCAGGCGCATTCGCCGACCGCCTCATGTTCCTGCAGCGACGCTTCGACTTCGGGCCCCGAGATGTTGTAGCCGGCGGAAATGATCATGTCGTCATTGCGCGCCTCGAACCAGAAATAGCCGTCCTCGTCCATGCGGTAGGCATCGCCGGTCAGGTTCCAGCCATTCTCGACATAGGTTTTCTGCTTTTCGCCCCGGAGATAGCGGCAGCCGGTCGGCCCGCGCACGGCGAGGCGGCCGATCTCGCCGGGCGGCACCTCGTTCCCGTCATCGCCGACCACCCGTGCCTCGTAGCCGGGCACCACCTTGCCGGTGGCGCCGGGGCGGATCTCCTCATCGGCGGAGGAGATAAAAATATGCAGGAGTTCCGTCGAGCCGATACCGTCGATGATGGCAAGGCCGGTGGCGGCGCGCCACGCCTCGAAGGTGGCTTTGGGCAGCGTCTCGCCGGCCGAGATGCAACGCCGGAGGCTGGAAATATCATAATCGCCGAGCTTGTCGAGCATGGCACGGAAGCCGGTCGGCGCAGTGAACATCACGCTCGCTTTGTGCTCGGCGATGCCGGCGAGAAGATTGTCCGGAGTGGCTTGCGCCAACAGCAATGTCGCCGCGCGCACGCGCAGCGGAAAGAGCAGCAATCCGCCGAGGCCGAAGGTGAAGGCCAGCGGCGGGCTGCCGCAGAAGATATCGTCCGGCGTTGCCTTGATACAGGCCGGCGGAAAGCAATCGCAGGCCGCCATGACGTCGCGGTGAAAATGCATTACACCCTTCGGCCCGCCGGTGGTGCCGGAGGTGAAGGCGAGGAAGCAGGTATCCTCGGCGGCGGTATCGACGGTATCGAAGGTGCCTGACTTTCCCGCCATCTTGTCGCGCAACCCGCCGGTGCCGGCGAACGGGATGATGTGCTCGAGCCGAGGCGACAGCCTTTGCGCCATGGCCAATTCGCCACCCAGGCTTTCGTCGCACAGCGCGAGCGCGATCTCGGCCTTCTCGATAACCCAGGAAAGTTCGCGCGCGCGCAGGAGCGGCATGGTGCCGACGGCAATGGCGCCGGCTTTGACCGTGCCGAGCCAGCAGGCGGCCAGCATTGGCGTGTTCGGCGCGCGCAGCAGCACGCGATTGCCCGGCACGATGCCGAATTCCTCGGTCAGCACCTGGGCGATGCGGTTCGCCTTGTCCTGCAGCTCGGCATAGCTCCACCTGACGCTCGGCGCGATGATCGCTATGCGCTCGCCATCGCCTTCGGCCACCGCGCGGTCGAGCAGCTCATAGGCGCAATTGAGGCGCGGCGGATAGTTGAGCTCGGGCCGGGTGAAGATGAGCTCCGGCAATTGCGCGGCCGGCGGCAGATTGTCCACCGCGAAACTGTCGATATGGGCGCTCTTCCCGCTCACGCGGGCTCGTTCCCCCGCGCCGTGAGGGCGGATTTGGCGATCACCACTTTCTGCACCTCGGAGGCCCCCTCATAGATGCGGAGCGCGCGGATTTCCCGGTAGAGCTTCTCCATTGGCGCACCGGAGACGACACCCTGGCCGCCGAAAATCTGCACCGCCTCGTCGATCACCTGTTGCGCCGCTTCGGTGGCATGCAGCTTGGCCATGGAGGCTTCGCGCGTCACCCGCCCGGCCTTGATATCCTTGGTCCAGGCGGCGCGGTAGACGAGAAGCGCGCTGGCATCGACGGCGAGCGCCATGTCTGCGAGCTTGGCCTGGATCATCTGCAAATCCGCCAGCGGCCCGCCAAAGAGCTCGCGCGATGCGGCCCGGTCGAGCGCGGCATCGAGCGCATGGCGGGCGAAGCCGAGCGCCGCCGCGCCGACGGTCGAGCGGAAAATGTCGAGGGTCGCCATGGCGACCTTGAAGCCTTCGCCGGGCGCGCCCAGCATGCGGTCCGCCGTCACCTGGCAATTGTCGAATTTAAGCCGCGCCAGGGGGTGCGGCGCTATGACGTCGATGCGCTCGGCGATCTCCAGGCCCGGCGTATCGGCATCGACGACGAAGGCGCTGAGCCCCTTCGCCCCCGGCGCCTCGCCGGTGCGGGCGAAGACGGTGTAATAATCGGCGATGCCGCCATTGGAAATCCAGGTCTTCTCGCCGTCGATGCGCCAGCCATTGCCGTCCGGTGTTGCGGTGGTGGCGAGCGCCGCGACATCCGAGCCGGCCTCGGGTTCGGATAGCGCGAAGGCGGCGATTTTTTTTCCCTCGCGCACCGCCGGCAGATAGGAGCCGCGTATTTCGTCGCTGCCGGCAAGCGATATCGCGCCGCTGCCGAGGCCCTGCATGGCGAAGGCGAAATCGGCGAGGCCCGAATGGCGCGCCAGCGTCTCGCGGATGAGGCAGAGCGAGCGCACGTCGAGCACCTCCCGCGCGCCGCCATAGGCCGCCGGCACGCAATGATCGAGCCAGCGTCCCTCGGCGAGGCGGCGCACCAGCTCGCGGCATGCCGCATCGACATCCGCCTCGTCGAGATCGGCGAGATTATCTTTCGCCCAACCGTCGAGCTTCGCGGCCAGCTCCTGGTGGGCGGGCTCGAAGAAGGGCCAGTTGAGGAAGCTCTTGTCCGCCATCAATTGCCCTCGAAAACCGGCTTCTGCTTAGCCGCGAAGGCCTCGAAGGCGCGCGTGAAGTCCTCGGTTTGCATGCAGATCGCCTGGGCTTCCGCTTCGGCGTCGATGGCGGCATCCAGGCCCATATCCCATTCGCGATTGAGCATCGCCTTGGTCATGCCGTGGGCGAAATTGGGGCCGTCGGCGAGCTTATTCGCGAGTTTCTTGGCCTCGTCCTGCAGTGCGTCCGGCGCGCAGATGCGATTGAAGAAGCCCCAGCGCTCGCCTTCCTCGCCAGACAGGGCGCGCCCGGTAAACAAGAGTTCCGAGGCGCGGCCCTGGCCGATCAGCCGCGGCAGGATGGCGCAGGCCCCCATGTCGCAACCTGCAAGGCCGACGCGGACGAACAAAAATGCCGTCTTGCTCTCCGCCGTGCCCAAGCGCATATCGCTCGCCATGGCGATGGCCGCGCCGGCGCCGGCGCAGACGCCGTCGATGGCGGCGATCACCGGCTGGCGGCAGGCACGCATCGCCTTCACCAGATTGCCGGTCATGCGGGTGAAGGTGAGCAGTTCCGGCATGGTCATCTTGGTCAGCGGGCCGATGATCTCATGCACATCGCCGCCAGAGCAGAAATTACCGCCGGCGCCGGTGACGATCACCGCGTCGATATCCTCGGCATCGTTCAAGGCGCGGAAGGTATCGCGCAGCTCGGCATAGCTCTCGAAGGTAAGCGGGTTCTTGCGCTCCGGCCGGTTGAGGGTGACGGTCGCGACGCTGCCTTCGACCGACCAGAGAAAATGCGTTGCCTGATAATCCGCCATATTCATGCCGCGTCCCTCCCTTCGCCGTCGCCGCCGATCGATTGCTTAACCTTTGCGAGAAGCGTCATCAGCGCCTCACGCTCCGCCGCCGAAATATCTCCGAGCATGTCGTCGATCCAGCCTTTATGCGCTTTGGCCATGATTGCGAATTCCTTGCGGCCCGGCTCGGTTAGTGCGAGGCGCGAGGAGCGCTTGTCGTTGGGCGGCGACCAGCGCCGGGCCAGCTTCTCTTTCACCAGGCGCCCCGCGACGCCGGTGACATTGCCGTTGGAGACCATCAGGTGACGCGATAGCTCACCCATGCTGAGGCCCTCGGCTTCCGGCGCGCGGTCGAGTGCCGCCATCATGTCGAAGCGCGGCAGGGTAATGCCGAACTCCTGCCTGAGGCGCGCGCGCACCTCGCGCTCGATCATGGTCGAACAGGTCAGCAGACGGAGCCACAAGCGAAGTGAATCTTTATTGTCGCTCATCTATCCCTCGCCCCCGAGGCGGTTTTCTTCGCGTTGCGAACCACTACATCCACCCTCCGCCGGCCATGGCGATGGATTGCCCGGTGATCGATTCCGAGCCGGGCAGGCAGAGCCAGGCCACCGTCGCGCCGACCTCGCTGGCTTCGATGATGCGGCCTTGCGGGTTCTTCTTGGCGAGCTCGCCGCGCGCGTCTTCCTCGCTCATGCCGGTCAGCTTCTGGATGTTGGCGACACCCGCTTCGACCATGCCGGTCTCGACATAGGCCGGGCAGACGGCGTTGACGGTGATGCCTTTCTTGGCCACTTCCAGCGCGAGCGTCCGGGTCAGGCCGATCATGGCGTGTTTCGAGGCGGAATAGGCGGCGATATAGGGCTGGCCGGAAAGCCCGGCGAGGCTCGACATGTTGACGACACGGCCCCACCCCTTATCGACCATCGCCGGCAGCGCCTGCTGGGTGCAGACATGGGCGCCGATCACATTCACTTCCATCAGCCGGCGCATCATGTCGGCGGAGGTGCGGAGGTATGGCGCGGTCTCGGCAATGCCGGAATTGTTGATCAGGATATCGACGGGTCCGAGGGACGCCACCGCTTCACCGAACACGCGGACGACCGCTTCCTCGTCGGTCACGTCCAATGGGCGCGCGTCAGTGCCCGGCAGTTTGGCCGCGGTGGCTTCGAGCTTTTCCGTGTTGCGCCCGGTGAGGGTCAGTGCCGCGCCATGGGCCGCGAGCGCCTCGGCGCAGGCGGCGCCGATGCCGTGGCCGCCGCCGGTGATGAAGACATGTTTGCCGGAGAGTGTCGTGCTGGTGATCATATGAGCTGTGCCATTTGTTGTGCCCGTTCGACGAGGCGGTGGAGCTGTTCCTTGCCGGTCAGATAGGGGTCCGGCCATTGGACGCCGTCATAATGCAGCTCGGCGGCGGCATGCTGCGTCCAATTGGGATTGGCGAGATGGGGCCGCGCCAGGGCGCAGAGATCGGCGCGTCCGGCGGCGAGGATCGAGTTGACGTGATCGGCCTCGAAGATGTTGCCCACCGCGATGGTCGGCACGCCGGCTTCGAGGCGAATGCGCTCGGCGAACGGCGTCTGGAACATGCGGCCATAGATCGGCTGGGCCTCGATACTGGTCTGCCCGGCGGAGACGTTGACGATATCGACCCCGGCCGCTTTCAGCACGCCGGCGATGGCGACCGCATCCGCCGCGCCGATGCCGCCCTTGACCCAATCGGTGGCCGAGATGCGCACGGAAAGCGGCTTGTCCCAGCGCGCGCGCACGTCGGCGAGGATTTCCAGCGGGTAGCGCATGCGGTTCTCCAATGACCCGCCATATTCGTCCTCGCGCCGGTTGCTCAAAGGGGTGATGAAGGCGGAGAGCAGATAGCCATGGGCAAAATGAATCTCCACCATGTCGAAGCCGGCCGTCTCCGCCAATTGCAGCGAATGCAGGAACTGCGCCGTGACCATCTCCATATCGTCGCGCGTCATTTCGCGCGGCATGGCGTTCTGCGGCGACCAGGGAACGGGCGAGGGGGCAATCAGCTCCCAGGCGCCCTCGTCGAGCGCCTCGTCCATGCCTTCCCAGCCGAGCTTGGTGGCGCCCTTGGCGCCGGCATGGCCGAGCTGCAGGCAGATCTTGGCCGGGCCGGCGGCATGGGTGAAGTCGACGATGCGTTTCCAGGCGGCGGCCTGGGCCTCGTTCCAGAGGCCGGTGCAGCCCGGGGTGATGCGCCCCTCCGCACTCACGCAGGTCATCTCGGTAAAGAGCAGCCCGGCGCCGCCCTGCGCCCGGGCGCCGAGATGCACCAGATGGAAATCGTTGGGCTCGCCGTCCTCCGCGCTATAGGTCGCCATCGGCGAGACGACGACGCGGTTTGCCAGCGTCATGCCGCGCAAATTATAGGGCGTGAACATGGGCGGCACGGCGGCCTGGCCCTGCTTGCCGGTGGCGCGCTCGGCGAACCAGGATTCGACGCCTTCGAGCCAAGGCTTGTCGCGGAGACGCAGATTTTCGTGGCTCACGCGCTGGCTGCGGGTGAGCAGGGAATAGGCGAATTGGATCGGCTCAAGCGCCGAGTAGCGCGGCACATCCTCGAACCATTCGGTCGAGTTGCGCGCGGCGCTCTGCAGCTTGATCACTTCGAGGCGGCGTTCTTCCTCATAAACGTCGAACGCGGCCTGCAAATCGCCTTTCTCGGTGATCAGTTCGGCCAGGCTGATAGCGTCCTCGAAGGCGAGCTTGGTGCCCGAGCCGATGGAGAAATGCGCCGTATGCGCCGCGTCGCCCATCAGCACCACATT
>CAZUVO010000076.1:0-16170 GCA_964623955.1 uncultured Rhizobiaceae bacterium | reverse complement strand
CCGCGCCATGAGCCCCCGTGATGGCCCCGGCCATCGCCACATTCGGCAGCGGCCCGCCGCCGCTCAGCTCCGCCGCCGCGCCGAGGCCGAGGCGCATGAGATTAGGGATGGCGAGCGGGCGCGTCTCGGCGATATGGCGCAACGTATCCGCGCCTGCATCGCCGAACGAATCAGCATCCGCCGCGCCGCCGAGGCCGAGCGAATCCATCACCAGTATGAATGCCCGGCTCATGACGGTGGAGGGCCGACTCTCTGGCGAATAAGAGGCATTTCCGGCGGCGCTTCGTCGCCGATGGCAATGGCCGCGCCGATAGCGGCGGCGGCGCGTTCGCCGTCCGCGTCATTGGCGGCGTGAATTGTGCAGAGCGGCCGGTCGGGCCCGACTCTTTCACCGATGGCGGCGACGTTGGAGAGGCCCACCGCATAATCGATGCCGTCCTCGACCCGCCGTCTGCCGCCGCCGAGATCGATAATGGCGAGGCCGAGGGCGCGCCCGTCCACTGCCGTCACGATTCCCGCCCGCTCCGGCGCGGCATCCTGCGTCACCGGCGCTGTGGGGAGGTGTTCGTCCATACGCTCCATGAAATCCGCCGGGCCGCCCAGCGCCGTCACCATGCGGGCGAAATGCTCCGCCGCCCGGCCGGAACTCAGCGCCGCTTCGGCGCGGGCGCGGCCCTCTTCCGCGTTGTCGCTCAAACCGCCGATGGCGAGCAGCTCACCGGCGAGCGCGAGCGTCACGCCAATGAGGCGCTCGTCGCGCGCGGCACTGCTCAAATGCTCGACCGATTCGCGCACTTCGAGGGCGTTGCCGGCATTGCGCCCGAGGCATTGGTTCATATCCGTGAGCAGGGCGGCGCAAGGCAGGCCGGCGCCATTGGCGACTGAGACGATACTTTCCGCCAGTTCCAGCGCCATGTCGAACTCGGCGGCGAAGGCGCCGGTGCCGAACTTCACATCCATCACCAGCCCGTCCAGGCCGGAAGCGAGTTTCTTGGAGAGGATCGAGGCGGTGATCAGCGACAGAGATTCGACCGTCGCGGTGACGTCGCGGATGGCGTAGAGCCGCCCGTCCGCCGGGGCGAGCTCCGCCGTCTGGCCGATGATGGCGCAGCCCGCACCCTTCACCGCTTCGCGCAAACTGGCGAGATCCGGCGTGGTGTTGTAGCCGGGGATCGCATCGAGCTTATCCAGGGTGCCGCCGGTATGGCCGAGGCCGCGGCCGGAGATCATCGGCACCGCCGCGCCGCAGGCGGCGAGGATGGGTGCCAGGATCAGGCTCACCTTGTCGCCGATGCCGCCGGAGGAATGCTTGTCCAGCACCGGGCCGTCAAAGCCGGCGTCGGACCAGTCGAGCACCGTGCCGGAATTGGTCATGGCGCGGGTCAGCGCCACCCGCTCGTCCATGTTCATGCCGTTGAAATAAACCGCCATGGCAAAGGCGGCGATCTGGCCTTCCGAGATATCGCCCGAGGTCAGCCCGGCGACCATGAACTCGATTTCGCCGTCGGACAGCGTCTTGCCGTCGCGCTTATCGCGGATGATCTCTTGTGGCAGATATTGGCCGTCAGTCATGGTCATTCGCCGTAAGGCGCCCAGATATTTTTGACCGCGACGGCGTGGCGCAGCACTTCGCGGCCCTCGCCTTGATTTGCGGCATACCAGTCGCGCGCGCGGCCATGATCGCTCCACACGCGCTTGAGATTGCCCGCCGCCGCGCGTTCCACATCCGCGCCGCCCGCCGCCGGGCCGAAATACCAAACCGCCGCCACATCGTCATGCTCCGCCAGCACCAGCGCCAGCTCGCGGCAATCGCCGGTGACGATATTGAGCGCCCCGCCCGGCAGGTCGGAGGTGTCGAGCACCTGATAGAGGTCGGTGGCGGCGAGCGGATGACGCTCGGACGGCACAGCGACGACGCAGTTGCCCATCGCCAGCGCCGCCGCCGCGAGCGACACGAAAGCGAGCAACGGCGATTCATTCGGGCAAGCGATGCCGATCACGCCGACCGGCTCGTTGAGCGCGAGCGCGATGCCGCGGAGCGGCGGCTGATGCACCGCGCCCTCATATTTGTCGGCCCAGGCGGCGGCCGCGAAGAGGCGCGCGACGGAAGTGCGCACTTCCCGCGCGGCCTGCGCTTTCGTCGCGCCGGTCATCGCCATCAGGCGGGCGCGGAATTCTGCGGCGCGGGCTTCGAGATTTTCGCCGATGTAATAAAGCACCTGGGCGCGGTTATGGGCGCTCGCGCTTCCCCACCCAGCGGCCTTGTGCGCCGCCTCGACCGCCTCGCGGATATCCTTGCGGTTGCCGGCGCCGACCTCGGCGAGAAGCGCACCGTCGGGCGCCAAGACCGGTACGCTATAGCCCGAATCCGGGCGCTTTTGCTTGCCGGCGATATAGAGCTTGGCGGTGCGGTCGAGCGGCAGCTCGGCATCCGGCGCGGGCGTGCGCGGCTCGGGTGGGGCTGGCGGTGGTTCGTAAGCCGGCAGTGTTTTCTGCCAGGCCGGGCGGAGATATTCCTCCAGCCCCTCGCGCCCGCCCTCGCGCCCGAAGCCGGAGTCGCGTAACCCCCCGAAGCCGCACGCGGCGTCGAACAGGTTGGTCGCGTTGATCCACACCGTGCCGGCGGCGAGCTTGGGCGCGATGTCGAGGGCGAGGTTGATGTTTTCGCTCCACACGCTGGCGGCCAGGCCGTAGCGCGTATTGTTGGCGAGTGCCACGGCTTCGGCGGGTGTGCGGAAACTCATGGCGGTCAGCACCGGGCCGAAGATTTCTTCTTGGGCGACGGTTTCCGAGGGGGAGACATCGCTGATCAGGGTCGGCGGATAGAACCAGCCTTGGTCGGGCACGCCGCCCGCCGGCTGCCAAATGCTGCCGCCTTCCTTCTCGCCCGCCGCGACGAGTTCGCCGATGCGCGCCAACTGTTCGGCCGAGACGATGGCGCCGATATCGATGCCCTTCTGCAAGGGGTCGCCGACCACGAGGTTCTCCATGCGCGCGCGCGTCTTGGCGAGGAAGGGTTCGGCGACGGTCTCCTGCACGAGAAGGCGCGAGCCGGCGCAGCACACCTGCCCCTGATTGAACCAGATGGCGTCGACCAGCCCCTCGACCGCGCTGTCGAGATCGGCATCGTCGAAGACGATGAACGGCGATTTGCCGCCGAGCTCGAGCGACAGCTTCTTGCCCGATCCGGCGGTGGTCTCGCGGATACTGCGTCCCACCTCGGTCGAGCCGGTGAAAGCGATCTTGTCGATATCCGGGTGCCGGACGACCAGCTCGCCGACCGCCCCGTCGCCGGTGACGATGTTGACCACGCCCGGCGGCAGGCCGGCGCGCTCGCACAGCTCCGCAAAAAGAAGCGCCGTCAGGCTGGTCTGCTCCGCCGGCTTGAGCACCACCGTATTGCCCGTCGCCAGCGCCGGGGCGATCTTCCAGGCGAGCATCAGCAGGGGAAAGTTCCACGGGATGATCTGCCCGACGACGCCGAGCGGAACCTGGCCGGGATATTCCTCGGCCATGATCTGTGCCCAGCCGGCGTGGTAATAGAAATGCCGCGCGACGAGCGGGATATCGATATCGCGGGTCTCGCGGATCGGCTTACCATTGTCGAGGCTCTCCAGCACCGCAAGCAGGCGGGCATGGCGCTGAACGAGACGCGCCAGGGCATAGAGATAGCGCGCCCGTTTATGGCCGGAGAGCTTGGCCCAGCCTCCTTGCGCGGTGCGCGCCGCCGCGACGGCGGCATTCACATCCTCCGCGCGCGCCTGGGCGATCTCGGCGAGCGGCTGGGCGGTCGCCGGATTGAAGCTCTCGAAGCTATCCACCGAAATGCGCCATTCACCACCGATGTAGAGGCCGAAGCGCCGGCCATGATCGTCGAGCCACTTTTCGGCCTCGCCGGCGCTTTCCGGCGCGGGGCCGTATTCCATGCTGTCGAATATATCGGCGGTGCTCGACATATCAGGCCATCGGCTGGCGGTGGCGGGCGGCGTAGCGCCCGTGAGCGCGGTGTTCGAGCTGGCGCTCGATATCCGTCAGCAGGCTGGAGGCGCCGATGCGGAAGAGTTCTGGTTCGAGCCAGGGCCGCCCGAGTTCCTCCTTCATCATGAAGAGGTAACCAAGCGCCGACTTGGCCGTGGAGATGCCGCCGGCAGGCTTGAAGCCTATCTTGAATCCGGTACGCTCCAGATAAGTGCGGATCATGCGCAGCATGACGAGGCTCACCGCCGGCGTGGCGTTGACCGATTCCTTGCCGGTCGAGGTCTTGATGAAGTCAGCGCCCGCCATCATGCAGACCAGGCTCGCCTTTGCGGTGTTGCGCAGCGTCGCGAGATCGCCGGTGGCGATGATGGTCTTCAGATGCGCCGGGCCGCAGGCTTCGCGATAGGCCCGCACTTCGTCATAGAGCGCGCGCCAGTTGCCGGTCAGCGCGTGGCTGCGGTCGATCACGATATCGATTTCCTCGGCGCCGGCAGTGACCGATTCCTCGATCTCCAGAAGACGGGCGCGCGGCGCGCTGAGACCTGCGGGGAAGCCGGCGGAGACGGCGGCGATAGGAATGCCGCTGCCTTCGAGCGCCTCAACGGCCGGCGCGATCATCGCGTGATAGACGCAGACCGCACCGACCTGCAAGCCGAGCTCCCCCGCGCCGAGCGCGTCGAGAATTTCCTGGCGTACCGGCTGGCGGGCCTTGGCGCAAAGACGCCGGACCCGGCCCGGCGTGTCGTCGCCCGCGAGGGTGGTGAGATCTATGCAGGAGACCGCCTTCAACAGCCAGGCGGCCTGCCATTCCTTTTTCACCGTGCGCCGCGCCGGAATGTTTGCCGCGCGGCGCTCCACCGCGCTGGTGTTGACGCGCACCTCTTCGAGCCATTCAGGCTCGAACGCCACGCCCGGATTACGCCGCGCCGCGTCGCGCGCCGGCAATATGCTGACATTGTCGCTCATCGCGGCCCAGTGTGCCTCATTCACCCACCCCCGGCGAGAGGCCGGCGAGGAATTCCGGCAGCAGGCGGCTCAGATCCTCCGCCGCCTCGGCGCCGACGGCAAGCGATTGCTCATGGCTGATCGCCTCGCCGGTCATGCCGGCGGCGAGATTGGTGATGGTCGAGATCGCCGCGACGCGCATGCCGCAGTGACGCGCCACCAGACATTCCGGCACGGTGGACATGCCGACAGCGTCGGCGCCGAGCGTATGGAAGGCACGGATCTCCGCCGGGGTCTCGAAATTGGGCCCCAACAGAGCGAGATAGACGCCTTCATGGAGCGTAATGCCGAGCGACGAGGCGGCGACGGCGAGGCGGCGGCGCAGCTCCTTGTCATAGGCTTCGGTCATGTCGGGAAAGCGCGGGCCGAAGCGCTCGTCATTGGCGCCGGCGAGCGGGTTGGCGCCGGTCATGTTGATATGGTCGGCGAGCATCATCAGGCTGCCGGGCAGGAAATCCGCATTGAGGCTGCCGGCGGCATTGGTCAGCACGAGCGTCTCGCAGCCGGCCGATTTGAGCGCCCGGATGGGAAGCGCGAGGTCCGCCGCCGCATGGCCCTCATAGAGATGTGCGCGCCCCTGCATACAGGCGACCGAGACGCCGGCCAGTTCGCCCAGTACCAGCCGTCCGGCATGGCCCTCGACAGTGGATTGGGGGAAGCCCGGCAAATCGCCATAATCGATAACCGTGGAATTTTCGACCGCCTCGGCCAAGCCGCCGATGCCGGTGCCCAGCACGAGCGCGACGCGGGGTTTGAACCCGGGCGCTTGGGCGCGGATCAACTCGGCGGTCTTCTCCGGGTCGTGCGCCATTCACTTCTCCAGATTGTCGGCGAGGAAGGCGTAAGGCAGCAGGTCGCCCATGGGAATGGTCTGGCGCAGACCTTCAGGTCCGCAAATATGCACCGGCGTGTCGGGGCCGGCGAATTCGCTCAGGCGCTGGCGGCAGCCGCCGCAGGGCGTACAAAGCCGCTCGCCATCGCCGATCACGAGGATTTCGGCGATCTCCTTGTCGCCGCCGGCGACCATCACGCCGATCGCCGTCGCCTCGGCGCATTGGCCTTGCGGATAGGCGGCGTTCTCGACATTGCAGCCGGCATAAAGCTGCCCGCTCGCGGCGCGGATGCAGGCGCCGACATGAAAGCCCGAATAGGGTGCGTGGGCGTGTTCACGCGCTGCCGTCGCGCGGTCGATCATCTGCTGAAGCTGTGCGCTCATTTTTCCTTCACATAGGGGATGCCGCTCGCCTTGGGCGGGATCGCCTTGCCCACGAAACCAGCCAGCAGCAAGACCGTCAAGACATAGGGCAGGGCCTGAATGACCTGCACGGGAACGATACCGACGCCCGGGATGTCCACCCCCTGGAGGCGCGCCTCGAGCGCCTGGGCGAAGGCGAAGAGGAAACAGGCGAGGAGCGTCGGCAGCGGTTTCCATTTGCCGAAGATCAGCGCGGCCAGCGCCAGATAGCCCATGCCGGCGGTCATGTCGCGCACGAAGAAGGTGTTCATGGCAATGGCGAGATAGGTGCCAGCGACACCGCAGAGAATGCCGGCGACCAACATGGCGCGATAGCGCATGCCGCTCACCGAGATGCCCGCCGTATCGACCGCCTCCGGATTCTCGCCGACGGCCCTGAGACGCAGGCCGAAGCGCGTGCGGTAGATGAACCAGGCGGCGAGCGGCACCATTCCCATGGCGAGATAGACGATGATGTTGTGGCCGCTGATGATCTCGCTATAGACCTCTCCGATCACCGGGATATCCGAGAGGCGGTCCGAGAACGGCAGGTGGACCGGTTTGAAGCGGGCGAATTCGGAAATCATCGGCGTCTGCGAGCCCTGATTGAACCAGTTGAACGCCAGCACCGGGCCGAGCCCGGCCACCATAATGTTGAGCGCCATGCCCGAGACCACCTGGTTGCCGTTATGGGTGACGCAGGCGAAGGCGTGAATCATCGCCAGGCCGACCGAAACGCCGATGCCGGCCGCGAGGCCGAGCCAGGCTGAATCGGTCACCAGTGCGACCGTCGCCGCGCCGAACGCGGCGCCCAGCATCTTGCCTTCGAGGCCGATATCGACGACGCCCGAACGCTCGGCGAACATGCCGGCGAAGGCTGCGAGGATAAGCGGCGTCGAGACGCGCAGCATGGCGTCGATCATGAGCACGAAGAAGGTGACTGTGTCGCCCATGGTCTCCGCCTATTCCGCCGCCGGCGCGGCTTGCGCGCGGCGAATGAAGAGTGCCTCGATGCGCGGGCGGAACATGTTCTCGAGCGCGCCGGAGAAGAGAATCACCAGACCCTGGATCACCACCACCATTTCGCGCCGGATGCTCGGCATGTCGAAGGCGAGATCGTTGCCGCCCTGGTAAAGCGCGCCGAACAGAAGGGCGGCGAAAAAGATGCCGAACGGGTGGTTGCGCCCCATCAGGGCAACGGCGATGCCGACGAAGCCGTAGCCGGCGGTAAATTCCAGCAGCAGGCGGTGATGCACGCCGAGGATCTCGTTGACGCCGACCAGCCCGGCAAGCGCGCCGGAGATGCACATGGCGACGATGATGGCGCGCGACGGCAGGATGCCGCCATAGACGCCGGCGGATTCGTTTTGCCCGACAGTGCGGATCTCATAGCCCCAGCGCGTGCGCCAGACAAAGAACCAGAACCCCACACTGCACAGGATCGCCAGGACGAAAGCGAGATTGAGCGCGGAATGGCCGGCATCGATACCGATCAGCGCCAGGATGTCATGCACCCGGGGCAACATCCCGCCGGATTCGAAGGTCCGGCTCTCGGCGGCCTGCTGGCCCGGCTCGATGAGGATTTCCACCATCAAATAGGTCATCAGGATGGCGGCGATGAAGTTGAACATGATCGTCGTAATGACGATATGGCTGCCGCGCTTGGCCTGCAGCCAGCCTGGGATGAAACCCCAGATGCCGCCGAACAGGGCCGCCGCGACAATGCCGGCGATAAGCACGATCGGCGCCGGCCAATGGCCGATGGCGAGGCCGACCAGCCCGGCGCCGAGGCCGCCGAGATAGGCCTGGCCCTCGCCGCCGATATTGAACAAATAGCAATGAAAAGCCATCGCCACGGCGAGGCCGGTAAAAATGAAATTGGTCGTGTAATAAAGCGTGTAACCGATCGCTTCGGGATAGCCGAAGGCGCCATGGGCGAGAATCGATATGGCCTCGAACGGGTCCTCGCCGAGCGCGAAAATCAACAGGCCCGACATAATCAGCGCGAGCGCCAGATTAATCGCCGGCACCAGCGCATGGGTCACCCAGCGCGGTGCCTCGGTGGGCGCGCCCAAGCCCTTCATCGCGCGGCGGCCTCCCGCGCCGCCTGGCGCTCGCCCGCCATCATCAGGCCGAGGGTCTGCTCGTCGGCGTCTTCGGCCGCCATCTCGCCGACGATCTCGCCGTTGAACATCACCAGGATACGGTCGGAGAGCGACATGATCTCGTCGAGCTCGACCGAGACGAGCAGCACCGCCTTGCCGGAATCGCGCATCGCCACCAGGCGGCGGTGAATGAACTCGATAGCGCCGATATCGACGCCGCGTGTCGGCTGGCCGACCAGCAATATATCCGGGTCGCGGTCCATCTCGCGGCCGAGCACGATTTTCTGCTGATTGCCGCCGGAGAAGGCGCCGGTCCTGAGATGCGGCAGCGGCGGGCGCACGTCATATTCCTCCATCTGGCGGCCGACATCGGCGACCGTCGCGCCATAATCCATCAGAATCCGGCCATTGTATTTTTCGTCGCGGTGATAGCCGAGGATGCCGCTTTCATGGGCTTCGAACGAGGTCACCAGGCCCATGCGCTGGCGGTCCTCCGGCACATGCCCGACACCGGCGGCGCGTACATTGCGCGCGCCCTGCGCCGTCGATCCGGATATTTCCTCGCCCTTGATGCGGATATGACCGGAATCCACCGGCAGAATGCCGGCGAGCGCCTCCAACAGCTCCGACTGGCCGTTGCCGGCAACGCCGGCGATGCCGAGGATTTCGCCCGCCCGCACCGAGAAGCTGACATCGCGGACGCGCGGCAATTCGGCCCTGTCGTTGACGTTCAGATGCTCGACCTCGAGCAGCGCCTTGCCGGGATGCGCTTCGCCTTTTTCGACCCGAAGCAAGACGGTGCGCCCGACCATCATCGCCGCCAAATCCTCGCGCGTCGTCTCGGCGGTCTTCACCTGGGCGACCACTTTGCCGCCCCGCATCACCGTCACCTCGTCGGTCAGCGCCATAATCTCGCGCAGCTTGTGGGTGATCAGAATGATCGTCTTGCCCTGTTCGCGGAGCGCCGCGAGGATGCGGAACAGGTGATCGACTTCCTGCGGCGTGAGGACGCCGGTGGGTTCGTCGAGAATGAGAATATCGGCGCCGCGGTAGAGCGCCTTCAGGATTTCGACCCGCTGCTGCACGCCGACCGGCAGCTCGCCGACGATGGCATCGGGATCGACTTCGAGATTGTAATCGCGCTCAAGGCGCTCCAACTCGCCGCGCGCCGCCGCCAGGCTCGGCGCCAGCATGCGCCCGCTCTCGACGCCGAGCACGATGTTCTCCAACACGGTGAAGGTGTCGACCAGCATGAAATGCTGATGCACCATGCCGATGCCGTGGGCGATGGCGTGTTCCGGGCCCTTGATGGTCGCGGCCTCGCCAGCCACGCGAATTTCGCCGCTATCGGCCTGGTAATAGCCGTAGACGACGCTCATCAAGGTCGATTTGCCGGCGCCGTTTTCGCCGATGATGCCGTGGATGGTGCCCGGTGCGATGCGCACCGAGACGTTGGAATTGGCGTGAACGGTGCCGAACCATTTTTCGATACCGATCACTTCGAGCGCGGGCGGCGGCGCGGCGCCGGAAGAGGGCGAGCCTGCCCGCCCGTCATCCGACGCCGCCATGGGTTATTCCTAACCTCTTTCCGTCCGCCCGGGAGCGCCGCGTTCCTGTTGGGGAATGCGGCGTCGCTTCCTACTGCGCCATATAGTCCGTCACCGCGATCTTGCCGCTGATGATGTCCTTCCGCGCGGCGTCGATCTTGGCTTCCATGTCGGCGGAGACCAGGTCGCGGTTATATTCGTCGAGCGCGAAGCCGACGCCGTCCTCGGCGAGGCCGAGAATCTTGAAGCCGCCCTGCCAGGTGCCGTTCTTGGCCGACATGAAGGCATCATAAACGGCGACATCGACGCGCTTGACCATCGAGGTCAGCATGGTGCCGGGATGGATATAGTTCTGGTTGCTGTCCACCCCGATGGCGTATTTGCCGGCATCCTTGGCTGCCTGATAGACGCCGACGCCGGTGCCGCCGGCCGCCGCGTAAACCACGTCCGCGCCACGGTCGAACTGGCTGCGCGCGAGCTCACCGCCCTTGGTCGGATCGTTCCATGCCGAAGGCGTGGTGCCGGTCATGTTCTGAAAGACCTCGACGTCCGGGTTCACATATTTCGCGCCTTCGACATAGCCGAGGGCGAATTTGCGGATGAGCGGAATGTCCATGCCGCCGATAAAGCCGACCTTGCCGGTTTGCGAGGCCATCGCCGCCGCCATGCCGACGAGGAACGAGCCCTCATGCTCCTTGAAGATCACCGACTGCACGTTGGGTAGATCGACCACCATGTCAATCAGGGTGAACTTGGTGTCGGGGAACTCCTTGGCCACGGTTTCGACCGCCGCCGCCTGGGCGAATCCCATGGCGATGATCACCGTCGCGCCGCGCCGCGCCATGTTGCGCATGGCTTGCTCGCGCTGGGACGGGTTGGTCACTTCGAATTCGCGGTAGGCGACGCCGGATTCGGCCTTGAACTTCTCGGCGCCGTTATAGGCCGCTTCGTTGAAGGATTTGTCGAATTTTCCGCCCATGTCGAAGACGATGGCGGGTGCGAAATCATCGGCCATAGCGGCGCCGGAGCCAAATGCGCCCACGGTCGCCAGGGCAAGCGCGGCAAGCGCGCCGATAAGAAGTTTTTTCATTTTTGTACCTCCCGGTGTGTTTTGAATTTTCATTTGTTTAGGGCTACAGGTTAGCGGAGACCGGGGTCCCGCCGCCAGTGGTAATTAATCTAAATAAACCCGCGGAGCGGCATATCGGAGCCCCGTTGCAGCCAGTTTTCCGGCGGATAACGGCAGTTTCCGTCGATTACATGCAGCGTATAGGCATGGCGCGACCGGTCCGAGCGGTTGGCGGCGCTGCCATGGGGCAGCATGCCGTCCAGCAGGATCAGCGTGCCCTTGGCGGCCTCCAAGGGAACGAACTCCGCGTCCGGCCAGGGCGTCGCATCGTCGCTCAGCAGCTCGACGCCGCCTTCGGAGGTGCGTAAGTATCGCGCTTTCAGCCCCCGGCGATGGCCACCCGGCAGGGCCCAGAGGCAGCCATTCTCTTGCGTGGCGTCCTCAAGGGCGAACCACATGCCGAGCACGCGCGACGGCTCGGTATGGAGAAAGGTGGCATCCTGATGCCACACCACCTCGCCGCCGATGCGCGGCGGCTTGAAGATCACCATGGATTGCAGCAGCAAGGGCTCACCGATGCCGACATCCCGCGCCAGGGCTTCGAGCCCCGGCTGGCGCGAAAAGCGATCGAACACAGGATCGAGATCGTGCATCGCATGACCGATCTTGTTGAGCGATTGCGTCTTCTCCTGGCGCAATTCGCCGTCCGGCCCGAACGCCTCCTGCTCGAAGAAAAAGCAAATCTTGTCGCCGGAAGCGAGGAAATAATCGTCGCTGGTTTGCTCCTGCTCGGTGGTCGAGAACACCGAGCGGTGCGCCGCCGGCTCGAACGCCGCCACCAATTCGCCGGTGCGCGCGAGAAGCGCGTCGCAATCCGCGTGGGCAGTGAAATCCTCGACCTTGAGGAAGCCATCGCGGCGGAAATCGTCGATTTTTTGCGCGTTCAGCATGAATCCCTTTCCCGGATAGCATATGCTGGGCGCCCATCATTGGGGAGAAGGAAGTTCGCCATGCGTCTAGGTTTGTTCCAAGGTTATTCGGGAAAGAAGTTTTCGATCGACATGGATGCGGTGCTCGAGGCCGAGCGCCTCGGCTTCGATTCCGTGTGGTCGTCGGAGGCCTATGGATCGGATGCGGTGACGCCCGCCGCCTGGATCCTGGCGCAAACCACGCGCATCAATGTCGGCACCGGCATCATCCAAATGCCGGCGCGCACCCCGGCCTGCGCGGCGATGACAGCGATGACCCTGCAGGCGCTCTCCGGCGGGCGTTTCATTCTCGGCGTCGGCCCCTCCGGCCCGCAGGTGATCGAAGGCTGGCATGGCGTCGCCTATGGCCGCCCGCTCACCCGCACGCGGGAATATATCTCGATCATCCGCCAGATTCTCGCGCGTGAAGAGCCTGTCACCCATGAAGGCCATCATTATCAGCTGCCCTATACCGGCCCCGGCGCGTCCGGCCTCGGCAAGCCGCTCAAAAGCATCCTGCATGGCGACCCGAGCCTGAAAATCTTCACCGCCGCGGTGACGCCCAAGGGCCTCCGCCTGGCGGCGGAAATTGCCGATGGCATGTTTCCGATATTCATGTCGCCGGAGCGTTTCGATGTGTTCGAGGCGGATCTCAATGCCGGCTTCGCCATCGCCGGAGGTGGCAAGGGCCTGGATAATTTCGAGATCGCACCCATCGTGCCCTTGGCAATGGGCCCGAGCGTCGAAATGTGCCGTCAGCCGATCAAGCGCTATCTCGCGCTCTATGTTGGCGGCATGGGCGCGCCGGATAAGAATTTCTACAATGATTACGCCAAGCGCCTTGGCTTTGAGGAGGCGGCGGTCAAAATTCAGCAGCTCTATCTCGCCGGCAAAAAGAAAGAGGCCGAAGCCGCGGTGCCGAACGAGCTGGTCGACGCTATCGCCCTGGTCGGCCCGCAAGAGCGCATCAAGGAGCGCCTCGCCGCGTGGCAGGACGCCGCCAAGGAGGGCAAGGTCTCTTCGCTTCTTCTCAGCGGCGGCACAACGCCGGAGTCCTTGCGCTTCGTCGCCGAGCAGGTGCTATAGCCCGAGCGCGCCCGGGTTCATCAGACCGTTCGGGTCGAGGCGCTGTTTGAGGGCGCGGGTTTCTTCCCGCGCGTCGGCGTTCAAGCCATCGAGATACGGATAGAGCTTGCCACTCTGCATATGCGCCGCGCCGAGCCCGGCGTAAAGCGCGATCAGGCCTGCGCGCATTTCCGTCACCGCCCGGCGCGCCTCCGGGTTGGCCGGGTTGCCGCCATAGCGCGCGCGCTGCTTGTCGGTGACGTTCCTGAGATGAAACGGCGAGAGGCGATCGGGCCAGAAGAAATGCGGCTCAAAGAGAATCTCTCCGCCGATCAGCGCGGTGAGGAAGGAAACCCGGATGGCGTGGCGGTCGAGCTCTTTTTGCTTGGCGGCGAAATATTCCGCCGTGCGCGCCGCCAGCTTCTCTGATTCACCGTGCGGCACGAGGGCATGCAGCGGCAGCCAGTTTTCGCCCGCAGGCCCGAGCAGCGCCTTGATCGGGCGGAATGGTTTGGCTCGCGTCACGCGCGGAATGATATCGGGAAGCGGCGTGCCGCCTGCTTCGGAGGCGGCAACGGCGATCTCGGCGATGGCCTGATCTGTTTCGGCGTCTGAATTTCCTTCGACGACGGCGTGGAGCGAATAGCGCAAATCGCGCATCCGCGTGATTTTTACGGCGCTTTTGAGGGCGCCGGCGACGCCGAGCGCGGCGATGCCTTCGAACAAATCGAAGCCGCTTCTTTCCAGATTGCGGTGGCTCTCGGGATCGAAACCGAAACATTCGGCCAGCCCCGCCATTTTCGCCATGGCGCCTTGCGCGCGGAGAAGGGCGGAAAAATCCTGAAAGGCGAAGGAGGCAAAGGCGCAGGTCGCGGGTGCCGGGATCAGTTTCAGCGTGATCGCCGATTTGATGCCGAAGGCGCCGGCATCGCCGATGAAATGCCCGGGTGCTTCGGGCTGCAACAGAGAGCCGTCCGCCGCGACGACCTCCAGGCCGATAACGCTTTCGCGCATGGTGCCGTGATTGGCCGAGCCGAAGAAAGCGGCGTTCTGAGAGGCGCTGCCGCCGATAGTCGCCTGGATGCCCGAGAGCGGGCCGAAGAACGGCGTGCGCAGATTCTGCGCGCCGAGCGCATCGTAGAGCCGCGCCCAGGTGCAGCCGGCCTCGGCGGTGACGAACCCTTGCGCCGGGTTGATCTCGACGATGCGGTCGAGGCGGCGCAAATCGAATATGACTGTATGTTCACCCGTGGGCACATAACCCTTGGAATAAGACATGCCGCCGCCGCGCGCGATCATCGCCAGGCCGAGGGATGCGGCCTCGCGCACGCAGGCGGTCAGTTCGTCCACCGTGCCCGGTTGCAGCACGAGGGCGGCGATGGCATCGCCGCCGCCGGAAATATCGGTCGAGAAATATTCGCGGTCCTCGGCGTCGGCGAAGACATGTTCCGGCCCGATGAGGCTGGAGAACCGCCCGGCCGGATCCGCCGCCGCCATGGCTCAGCTTTGTTCGCGTAAAGTTCGTTTCAGGATTTTGCCCGCCGGATTGCGCGGCAGCGCGTCGATATAGGCGATCTCCTTGGGCACCTTGTGCGGCGCCAGGCTTTCCTTGCCGAATGCGATGATCTCTTCCGCCTCCGGCATCTCCTCGCCGGCGGCGACGAGGAAGGCCTTCACCTTCTCGCCCCAATAGGAATCCTCGATGCCGACCACGGCGCATTCGGCGATGGCGGGATGGCGGATCAGCACCTCCTCGATTTCGCGCGGATAGATGTTTACGCCGCCCGAAATAATCATGTCCTTTTTGCGGTCGACCAAAAAGATGTAGCCTTCCTCGTCGCGCCGCGCCATGTCGCCGGCGGTCACCCAGCCGTCGCGCACAATGGCGGCGGTTTCCTCGGGCTTCTCCCAATAGCCGTTAAAGAGATAGGGCGAGTTGCTGTAAAGCTCGCCGACCTCGCCTTGAGGCACCTCGCCGCCTTCACCGTCAAGCAGCCGGACACGGGTGCAGGGGAACGGGTGGCCGACGCATTGAATTTTGCGCAATTGATCGGCCGGGCGGATATTGGTGACGATGCCGGCCTCGGTCGAGCCATAGGTTTCATGCAGCATGCCTTCCCCGAACTGCGCGATGACGCGCTCTTTGGTGGCCTGCGGCAGGGCGGCGGCGTTGGAGATCAGGCTGGTCAGATGATGCGCCCGGTAACGCTCGAGGATGGAGTCCTCCATCGCCAGGATCGCGTGGTAATGGGTCGGCACCATGAAGGTGCCGGTATAGGGCCCTTCATTGAGGCGGCGCATGATGTCTTCCGGATTGAACGCCGGTACGACCTCGCAGAAGCCGCCGAGAAAGACGCTGCCCATGGCGAAGGCGAAGCCGCCGCCGTGAAAAAACGGCGAGACGCCGAGATAGCTGTCCTCCGGGCCGTAGCAGCCATATTCCGAAGCCATGGCGAGGAAGGTCATCACCCGCGAGCGGTGCGAGAGGACGATGCCTTTGGCCTTGCCGGTGGTGCCGGAAGTGTAGGAGATGGCGAAGGCGTCGCGCTCGTCGACCGCCACATCCGGTTTCTCCGGTTTGGATTTGGCGAGCCAGTCTTCGTAGGCGTCGCCGAGAATAAGGATGCGTTCGGGCCCTTTGAGCCCGGCGTCGCGCACCAGCTCTTCCACCGCCGGGTGGGCGAGGATGATGCGCGCCGAGCAATCCTCGGCGATGGCGGCGATCTCGCGCGCGGTCTGGCGCGGATTGATGGTGGCGGTAGCGACGCCGGCCTCGGCGAAGCCGGCGACGATCTCGACATATTCCAGGCAGTTGGGCGCAAGCAGCATCACATTGTCGCCGCGCGTGAGGCCGAGATCATGCGCCGCGCCGTTGGCGGCTTGGTCGATGCGCTCGACGAGCCGGGCATAGTTGAGCTCGCGCGCGCCTTCGCGCAGTGCGATCTTTTGCGGCGTGCGCTCGGCTGAGGTGCGCACACCGGAGGCAATGGTGACCGGCCGGTAGCTGTCTATCGCGCCGTTCGCCATGATCGGCTAGCCGCTTTCCGGCAGATTGAAAACGCGCAGGGCGTTGCCGCGCATCAAGAGTTCCTTGGCTTCAGGCTTGATGTCGAGCTCGGCGATTTCCGTCATCGCGCGCTCCGGGTCGATCACCGGCCAGTCGGTGCCGAACAGCACCTTCTTGCGGCCATAGCTGTTG
>CAZUVO010000075.1:0-16905 GCA_964623955.1 uncultured Rhizobiaceae bacterium | reverse complement strand
TGGTCGATACGCCGGGCGCCTATCCGGGCATCGGCGCCGAGGAGCGCGGCCAGGCCGAAGCCATCGCGCGCAGCATCGAAACCTGCCTCGATCTCCGCACGCCGATCGTCAGCACCATCATCGGCGAGGGCGGCTCGGGCGGCGCCATCGCGCTTGCCGTCGCCAACCGGGTGCTGATGCTCGAACATGCGACCTATTCGGTGATCACCCCGGAAGGCTGCGCCGCCATTTTGTGGCGCGATTCCGAACATGCCCAGGATGCGGCGGAAGCCCTCAAAATGACCGCCCAGGACCTCCACAAGCTCGCCGTGGTCGACGAGATCGTCGACGAGCCCATCGGCGGCGCCCACCGCTCGCCGGATGTCGCCATCGCTGCCCTCGGCGATGCGCTGGAAAAAGCGCTTGATGAGCTGCGGCCGTTCAGCGGCGCGGAGCTCAGGGCGAAGCGGCGCGAGAAGTTTTTGGAGATGGGGAAGGCCGGACTAAGTTAAGTTCCTCTTCCCAAAGTGGGCGCCTAACCCAACTTCCCGTGGCACTGCTTGTATTTTTTACCTGAACCGCAGGGGCAGGGGGCGTTGCGGCCTACCTTGCCCCAGGTGGCGGGGTCGTCATTGTCGAATTCCGCATTGCGCACGGTGCCGAGTTTCGCCTCGGCGGCGGCAATCTGCTCTTCGGTCAATTCGGGCGGCGGCAGGAAGTCTTCATCGGCGTCCGCTTCCGGCTCGCGCGCCGCCGGTGCCATGCCGGCGAAGGCCGGGTCCTGGCGGGTCTCGACGGTCTCCTGCGGCGCGCGTTCGAGGGCGGCCTGCTCCTCTTCCTCGTTCAGCCTGAGTTCGATATGGGTCAGCAATTGGGTGACCTGTTCGCGCAGGCCCGACAGCATGCCTTCGAACATGCCGAAAGCTTCCTGCTTATATTCGTTGAGCGGGTCGCGCTGGGCGTAGGCGCGCAAGCCGATGCCCTGGCGCAGATGATCGAGGGTGAGGAGATGATCCTTCCAGGTCTGATCGAGGATTTGCAGCAATAGGCTCTTTTCCGCCATGCGCCAGATATCGGCTCCGAACTTGGCGACCTTGGCGGCCATGTGGCGGTCCGAGGCATCGGTCATGCGCTCGATGATTTCCTCGTCCGCGATACCTTCCTCCGACGCCCATTCCCGGATTGGCAGGTCGAGGCCCAACAGGCGCTGGCTGTCTTCGGCGAGGCCCTCGACATCCCACTCCTCGGCATAGGCCTTCTCCGGGATATTTTCATCGACGATATCCTCGATCACCTCATGGCGCATATCGGCGACGGTCTCGGAGACATCCTCGACCCGCATCAGATCCTTGCGCTGCTCATAGACCACTTTGCGCTGGTCGTTCATCACGTCATCAAACCGCAGCAGGTTTTTGCGAATCTCGTAGTTGCGCGCTTCGACCTTTTGCTGCGCCTTTTCCAGCGCCTTGTTGATCCACGGATGGATGATCGCCTCGTCTTCCTTGAGGCCAAGTTTGGCGAGCATGGAATCCATCCGCTCGGAGCCGAAGATGCGCATCAGATCGTCTTCGAGCGACAAAAAGAACACCGACGCGCCTGGGTCGCCCTGGCGCCCGGAGCGGCCACGCAGCTGATTGTCGATACGCCGCGCCTCATGGCGTTCGCTGCCGATGATGAGGAGGCCGCCGGCGGCGAGCACTTTTTCTTTTTCGGCCGCTACTTCGGCGCGGACGCGCTCCGCTTCGCTTTGCCGCTTGGCCTCGTCCTCGATCTCCGACAGCTCGGCCAGGATACGGAAATCCACATTGCCGCCGAGCTGAATATCGGTGCCGCGGCCGGCCATATTGGTGGCGATGGTCACCGCGCCGAGGCCGCCGGCCTGGGCGATGATGCCGGCTTCCTGCTCGTGATAGCGCGCGTTCAAGACGCTGTGCTCGATGTCTTTCTCCTTCATCAGGCCGGAGAGCAGCTCGGATTTCTCGATGCTCGTGGTGCCGACCAGCACTGGCTGGCCCGATTGGTGGCTCACCTCGATGCGCGAGATGACCGCCTTCCATTTTTCGTTCGCGGTGCGATAGACCTCGTCGTCATTATCGTCGCGAATATTGGGCTGGTTGGTCGGAATTTGCGTCACTTCGAGTTGGTAGATATCGGCGAACTCCGCCGCCTCGGTCGCCGCCGTGCCGGTCATGCCGGCGAGCTTGGGATACATGCGGAAATAATTCTGGAAGGTGATCGAGGCCAGGGTCTGGTTCTCGTTCTGGATCGGCACCTGCTCCTTGGCTTCGAGCGCCTGGTGCAGGCCGTCGGAGAAGCGCCGCCCGGGCATCATGCGGCCGGTGAACTCGTCGATAATGATGACCTGGCCGTCCTTGACGATATAGTCCTTGTCGCGCTCGAACATCAAATGGGCGCGCAGCGCCTGATTGATGTGGTGGACGACGGAAATGTTCTCGATGTCGTAAAGATTCTCGCTTTTGAGAAGCTCCCGCTCCTCGAGCAGCCGTTCGGCGTTTTCCGTGCCGGCATCGGTGAGCGTGGCGGTGCGAATCTTTTCGTCGATCTCGTAATCGTCCTCGCCGAGACTGGGAATGAGCCCATCGGCGTTTTGATAAAGTTCGGAATGATCCTCGGCAGGGCCGGAGATGATGAGCGGCGTACGCGATTCGTCGATCAGGATGCTGTCGACCTCGTCGACAATGGCGAAGTTGAACTCCCGCTGCACCATGCTTTCGAGGGTGAACTTCATATTGTCGCGCAGATAGTCGAAGCCGAACTCGTTGTTGGTGCCGTAGGTGATGTCGCATGCATATTGCGCGCGGCGCTCGTCGTCGCCGAGGCCATGCACGATGCAACCGACCTTCATGCCGAGGAATTCGTAAATTTCGCCCATCCAGGCGGCGTCGCGCTTGGCGAGATAGTCGTTGACGGTGATGACATGCACGCCCGTGCCGGCAAGGGCGTTGAGATAGCAGGGCAGGGTTGAGACCAGCGTCTTGCCTTCGCCGGTCGCCATTTCGGCGATCTGGCCCTCATGCAGCACCATGCCGCCGATCAGCTGCACATCGTAATGGCGCTGGCCGAGGGTGCGCTTGGCGGCTTCGCGGACGGTGGCGAAGGCTTCATGGAGGATGGCGTCCAGGTCGGGGTTTTTCTCCAGACGTTCGCGGAGTTGATCGGTGAGGTCGCGCAGCTCCGCGTCCGAGAGCTTCTCCAGCTTGGCTTCGAGACCATTGATGGCGTCCACGCGCTTGGCGTAGGCCTTTACTACACGTTCGTTTGCCGTGCCGAATATTCGGCGCGTCAATCCCCGCATCATGGGATGACCTCGATTTCGCTCTAGATTTGTGCGCGGCTGCGATGAACCCGCCGTTGAGAGATAAGCGTGCTCGGGGAGAGTGTCAACGGCTGGCAGACGAGCGCGGCGGCGGCAGGTTGTGCGAATTCGGCCGATATGGTTTAAGCCGTGCTCGGCGGCAGTGTGGGCGGCCGTTCCATTAGTGGCATGAGGTAGTTAGATGATTTTGTTCGGATATCGTTTGCGCTGGGTCAGGCGGTTTGCGCCGGTTGCTCTCGCGGCCTCGATTCTCATGGCTGGTGCGCTGCCGGCGGTCGCCCAGGATGACGATCCGGTGGCGGCGACGGTCAATGGCGAGACCATTACGCGGACGGAAATCCTGCTGGCGCTGGAGCTGTTGCCGGCGCAATTCCGCCAATTGCCGGCGGCGCAGCTCTATCCGCTCATTCGCGAACAATTGATCGATATTAAACTGCTCGCGGCGAAGGGGGCCACGCTGGGTCTTCGCGGCGATTCGCGCATCGCCGCACGGGTGAAATTCTACGAAATGCGCCTGCAGCACGATTATTACGCCCGCGAGATCGTTGAAAATTATCTCGATCAGGAATTGATCGATGAGGGCTATCAAAGATTTCTCGACAATTTCCCCCGGGAAGAAGAGTTGAAGGTGAGTCATATCCTCGTGGCGACCGAGGACGAGGCCGAGACCGTGGTCGAGGAATTGGAAGATGGCGCCGAATTCGCCGAGGCGGCGCGTAAATATTCGGTCGGGCCGTCGGCGCCGAAAGGCGGCGAGCTCGGCTATATCCGCCGCGCCCAGGTCGTGCCGGAATTCGCCGAGGCCGCGTTCGATCTCGATGACGGCGAAATTTCCGACCCAGTCAAAACCCAGTTCGGCTGGCATGTCATTTTGGTGACGGAACGGCGCGTCCCCGAACCGCCGGACTTTGCCCAGGTCGAGCAGAAGCTGCGCGCGGAAATCGCCGAACGACTGGTTGCCGATGCGGCCAAGGAGGAGCGGCGCGAGGCCGAGATCGAGCTTTTCGACATGGACGAGGATTTCTTCGCGGGTGTCGGTTTGGCGCCGTGACATGAGCAAGATTTCACCTCTGGCGCCGAAAAAATTCCCGGCCATGCCGCCGGTCGCCGGTGTGCGTCTCGGCGCGACCGCCTGCGGCGAGCGCTATAAGGGTCGGGCCGATCTGCTGTTCGCCGAATTTACACCGGGCACCCGCGTCGCCGGGGTGTTGACGCAGTCGCAAATGCCGGGGGCGCCGGTCAAATGGTGCCGCAAGCTGCTGCCGGCGGGCCGCGCGCGCGGCTTGGTGGTGAATGCCGGCAATGCCAATGTTTATTCCGGCCGGAAAGGCGACCAAGCGACGGCGCGCACGGCCAAAGCGGCGGCGAAACTGATCAATGCGCCGGCGGAGGAAGTGTTCATCGCGTCCACCGGCGTAATCGGCGAGGCGCTTCGGCTCGAGCGTATTACCGGCGCATTGCCCGGGCTTTACGATAATCTTTCGCCCACCGCCTGGCGCGCCGGTGCCGGGGCCATCATGACCACCGATACCTTCCCCAAGGGCGCGTCGCGGCGAGTAAAGATTGGCGGTGAACGGGTGACGATCGCCGGAATCGCCAAGGGCTCGGGCATGATCGCGCCAAATATGGCGACCATGCTGGCCTTTCTCTTTACTGACGCGCGCCTGCCGGTGCGGGTGATGAATTCACTGTTGCGCAGCGCAAATGAGCGCTCCTTCAATTCGATCACCGTCGATGGCGATACCTCGACCAGCGATACCTGCCTCCTGTTCGCCACCGGCGCGGGCGCGCGTCATCCGGCGATATCGAGCGCCAGCGACAAGCGCCTCGCCGCCTTCCGCACCGCGCTCGAAGAAGTGATGACCGACCTCGCGCAGCAGATAGCGCGCGATGGCGAGGGGGCGGAAAAATTCATCACCGTCCGCGTAACCGGCGCGGCCTCCGAGGCGGCCGCGCGCCGCGCCGCCCTGGTGGTGGCAAACTCTCCCCTGGTCAAAACGGCGGTGGCCGGCGCCGATCCCAATTGGGGGCGTCTGGTGATGGCGGTCGGCCGCGCCGGCGAGAGGATCAGGGCGGACAAGGTGGCGATCGCCATCGGCGGCCAGACGGTCGCGCGCGGCGGCAATCTGGTGGCGAGCTACCGCGAGGCGGTGGCGGCGCGGCATATGCGCGGGCGCTCGGTCCGCTTCGATATCGATCTCGCTGTCGGCAAGGGGGCGGCGACGGTATGGAGCTGCGATCTGACCCACCGTTATATCGACATCAATGCCGACTACCGCTCCTGATCCCAAGCCGATCCTTCTCGTTGCGGCCATCGCGCTGATCGACGCCGACGGCCGGGTGCTCATCGCCCAACGCCCCGAGGGCAAGCATCTCGCCGGCCTGTGGGAATTTCCCGGCGGCAAGCTTGGCGAAGGAGAGACGCCGGAGGCGGCACTTATCCGCGAGGCGCGCGAGGAGCTTGGCATAGATATCGAGGAAAGCTGCCTCGCGCCGGTCAGCTTCGCCAGCCACGCCTATGACGATTTCCACCTCCTCATGCCGCTCTATGTCTGCCGTATTTGGAACGGCACAGTCATCGCCCGCGAGGGCCAGGCGCTGAAATGGGTGCGCCCGGCCAAGCTCACCGACTGGCCGATGCCGCCGGCGGACGCGCCCCTCGTGGCGGCCCTGCGCGATCTGTTGTAATCACCGTCTTAACCCCGCGTTAACAGTGAATCCGCGAATATGCCTTTATGGTTGTTCGTGAAGACATTAGCACCGAAGAGGACGCGCGCCGCGGTGGCGTAAGGTGGTTCTATATCGCCCTGGGCTGGCTCGCCGCGACCATCGGTATCGCTGGCTTTTTTCTGCCGGTGCTGCCATCGACGGTTTTCTTCTTAATCGCCCTTTGGTCATTTTCGCGCGGCTCGCCGCGTTTCGAGGCGTGGCTCTATAATCATCCGATGTTCGGCCCGCCGCTGCAGGCCTGGCGAAAGCACCGGGTGATTCCGAACAAAGCCAAACTGCTGGCGATCGGCTGCATGACGTTCAGCCTGATGGTCGTCATTTTCTGGATCGCCGATGGCTGGATCCTGCCGCTTGCGACGAGTCTTATCCTCGCCGGGGTCGCCGGATTTATTCTTCGCTGTCCGAGCCAGGTCCCAGCGCAGCCGCCAAGCTGACCTCGCCCTGGCCGGGCTTCAGCGCCTGCTGCTGACTTTCATGCGGCGCCCAACCTGTTAAATACAAAATCTGAAACGTTGCCGGCACGCGGCCATCCGCGGCGCCGAACATTTCGCGGTAATGCGCCGCCGCCGCCATCAGGGTGGCGCGCCGGGTGAGCCCCTGGCGCCGCTCGGTCATCACATTGCTCTCGCCCATGCCGCGCAGCTCGCGCATCAGCGCAAGCGCGTCCGCATAGGTCGCCGTGAGGGTGTCCGTATCGACCACCGGCAGGGCGAAGCCGGCGCGCTGCAGCAGGGCGCCGAGATCGCGGATATCGGCGAAGGGTGCGACGCGCGGGCTCGCGCCGCCTTCGATCTCGCTTTCCGCCCGCACCAGGGCCTGGCGCAGCTCGATCAAACTGTCGCCGCCGGGGAGCGCGGCAATAAAAAGGCCATCGGGCTTAAGCGCGCGGCGGATCTGGATGAGCGCGCCGGGCAGATCATTGACCCAATGGAGGCCCATGGCGCTGACCACGAGATCGAGCCGGGCGCCGGCGAAGGGCAGCCATTCCTCGTCGGCCACGGCGCGGTACGGCCCGGCCTGGCCGGCCAGCATGGCGGGGGACAGATCGCATCGCACCAGGCGTTCGATGCCGAAGCGGCCGTCGAGCGCGGCGGCTAGTGAGCCACCGCCGCCGAGCGCCACGGCGAGGGGAAAGCGCCGCTTGATATCGCCGAGCCGCTCCGCCAGGCCTTCGGCGGCGTGGCGGGCGAGAAAATCATGCGCCGTGAAATCGCTCGCCGCGCGGTCGCGCCGCCGGCGCAGCTGCCGCCGGTCGAACGGCCCCACCCTGTCGTCGCGCGCCCCGGTCATGGCCGCTATATGGCATGTTGTGCCGCGCCGGGCCAAGGGCGACGGCGGTTGACCTGCCCGCCCGCCGGCGCTTGAGTGATTGAATGATTGTCGCCCGGGCTTTCCGCAAAACCGCCGAGGAAGGCCTCAACATGGTCCTGCCGCCCCATTGCGGCGCTTGCGATGCGCCGGTCGACGTCCCGGGGCGGCTGTGCGCCGCGTGCTGGAACGAGGTCGGCTTTATCGTTCCACCCTATTGCGCCGGCTGCGGCCTGCCGTTCGAGATCGATGTGGAAGCCGGCGCGCTGTGCGGCGATTGCCTGCGCCAGGCGCCGGCCTATCGCCGCGCCCGGGCAGCACTCCTTTACCGAGGCGTCGGGCGCGATCTCGTGCTGGCGTTGAAAATGGCCGACCGCACCTGGATTGCCTCGGGCCTGGCCGGCTGGATGGCGAATGCCGGCGCGGAATTGCTGCGCGATGCGGATCTGATCGCGCCGGTGCCGCTGCACCGCTGGCGCCTGCTGTCGCGCCGCTTCAATCAATCCGCCTTGCTGGCGGCGGCGCTCAGCCACGATTCCGCCACGCCGTGGAGCGCCGATCTCCTGATCCGCGCCCGCGCCACCAAATCCCAGGCCCGGCTCAGCGCCAATGAGCGGCGCAAGAATGTGCGCGGCGCGTTTCGCCTGCGCAAGCGCCATGCCGGGCGGGTCAGCGGCAAAACCGTGCTGCTGGTGGATGATGTGCTGACCACCGGGGCGACGGCGGAGGCCTGCGCCCGCGCCCTGTTGCAGGGCGGCGCGGCGGCGGTCGATGTGTTGACCCTTGCGCGCACCCCGGATCGTTCTACATGATGGGTCCCAACGTCCAACTCGCGGAGCACCGCCTTGCCTGACGTCACGCTTTACACCACGCCCTTCTGTCCCTTCTGCCACCGCGCAAAGCGTCTTCTGGATAAGAAGGGCGTCGCTTATATCGATATCGGCGTGATGGGCAAGCCGGAACTGCGGCGCGAGATGGAAGAACGCTCGGGCGGCTATACGGTGCCGCAAATCATCATCGGCGAAACGCCGATCGGCGGCTCGGACGAATTGGTCGACCTGGAGCGTTCCGGCGAATTGGACGGCATGCTGGGGATATCATGAGCGAAAGCAAATTGCGCGTCGCCTGCGTTCAGCCAAGCAGCGGCCAGGATATGGCGGAGAATATCCGCACCGCCTGCGATCTGATCCGCGCGGCGGAAAAGGAAGGCGCGCGCCTCATCGCGCTGCCGGAAAATGTCGCGCTGATGGACCACCGCGACGAAGAGGTGCAGGCCCAGGCGGCGGTGCTCGAGGAGCATCCGGCGATTCAGGCCTTCGGCGAGATCGCGCGCGAGACCGGCGCTTGGATATTGGCCGGCTCGGTCGGTGGCCGCGGTGCGGACGGACGGGTCGCCAATTGTTCGGCGCTCCTCAATGGCGACGGCGCGATCCAGGCGCGCTACGACAAGATTCATATGTTCGATGTCGATCTGCCCAATGGCGAAGTCTACCGGGAATCGGAATCTTTCCGCCCGGGCCGCCAGGCGGTGGTGGCCGACACGCCCTGGGGCGGGCTGGGCTTGAGCGTCTGCTACGATCTGCGCTTCCCGCAGCTTTACCGCGCGCTGGCCCATGGCGGCGCCGAGATCATCACCATCCCCGCCGCCTTCACCAAGGTGACCGGCGAGATGGTGTGGCATGTGCTCAATCGGGCGCGCGCCATCGAAAGCGCCGCCTTCGTGATGGCGCCCTGCATGTGGGGCAGCCATTCCGGCGGCCGTACGACCTTCGGCCATTCGCTGATCGTCGATCCGTGGGGCAAGGTATTGGCCGATGCCGGCGAAGGCGTCGGCTATGTGACGGCGGAGATCGACCTCGCGGAGGTCGCCAAGGCGCGGGCATCGATCCCCGCGCTGCAGCATGACCGGGCGATCATGTCGCCGCTTCCGTCTGCGGAGCAAATTCCGGCAGAGTGAATGCCGTGAGGCCGCCTTCGACCCCGGCGGCCGGATGGTTGCCCAGCGCGACCAATTCTTCCGCATAAACCTCGTCGAATTTGGCCGACGCGATCACCGGCGTCCCAAGCGTTTTGCACAGCTCGCCGAGGCGCACCACTTCATTGGCGGCGGGCCCGATCACGCTGAAATCGAGGCGGCGATCGATGCCGATATTTCCATACATCAAGCTGCCGATATGAAGAGAAATGCCGAAGCGGATCGCCGGCCGGCCGGTATCCTGCAAATTCCTGTTGTGCCGCTCCACCCGAGAAATCGCTTCCCGCGCGGTGGCGACGGCAGCCCGCACCATATTGGCGACCGGGCGTGAATCATCTTCATAGGGGAAAATGGCGATGACCGCGTCGCCGATATATTTCAGCACTTCGCCGCCGTGATCGAGAACCGCGCCCGCCGTGCATTCGAAATAATCGTTCATCATGCCGAGAAATTCCTCGACCGGCATCTTGTCGGCGAGCGCCGTCGAATCGCGCAGGTCGCAATACCACAATACGCAATCGATGATGTTGCCGTCGCCGCGCTCGACCAGGCCGTCCAACACCCGGCTGCCTGAATAGGTTCCGAGATAGGTATCGAGGACGGTTTGCGACAGTTCGCGCACCAGTTCCGCTTTCAGACAGAATGAGATCGGCAGGCATAACGCGCGGAGATACTCGATTTCATGGGAATCGAAACCGCCGATCCGCCGCGTCGAGAATGAAAGAACCACGCTGGGGACGACTTCCGGCAAATCGGCCCATAAGGCCTTATCTTCGAGACCGAAGGGATGGAAGGCGACAAGATAATCCGTGACGCTTTGCGCCTTGAACCTTTCGAATATGGGGAACGATCTCGCGAGCGAGTCCTCGTCTTCCAAATGATAGCGCTCGAAGGGCAGCTTGTTGGCGGTCGAATAGAAAAACGGAGAGTCTTGAAAATCCGCTGTCGTGAAAACGCTGCGCGGTATTTTCTCGAAGCGGACGATGTCGGACTGCGCCTCCCACGATAGGTCGAGCGCACCGAAGACCGGATGCAGGAGCATGCCACCGATGGAAATCCGGTGGATGGGGAAGCCGCTCGCGACGAGGCGCTGGCCCAATCCGTGCACCATGTCCGACAGGCCTTGCTCTTGAAGCCCTTGCTCCAACAGCCACCGGGTGAGGCCGTCATAGAGTTGTGGGGCGCCGCGATCCTCATTCACGATTGGGACATCCTAATAATCCTCGTACCGAATAGGCGGGATCATATATTTCCCTCACCCTCGTGAAAACCATGCGCATCCGCCACTTATTCCCGCCGCGCGCATACCCGCTGCACGCAGGCGGGGTCGCCGGTGGTCAAATCCTCATAGGCAAGGATCGTCAGCCCGTCGAGTATGCCGGAGATGAGCTCGCCGCGTTTTAAGAGATGGTCCGGGTTGCGCGGCCGGCCGAACGCTTCATTGCCGGCGGCGAAGGTTTCGTAAAGCAGCAAACCGCCGGGCGCCAGCGCCGCGACGATCTCGGGAAAAAGCGGCCGGTGGAGATAGTTGGTCACCACGATGGCGGCGAAGCGGCGTTCAGCGAACGGCCAGGGGGCGTTTTCGAGGTCGGCGGCGATAATCTCCAGCCCGGCTTCGCCCTCGAGATCCGCCAGGGCCGAAATATCGATATCGCACGCCGTCACCGGATGGCCGAGATGCAGCAGATATTGCGCGTGGCGTCCGCTGCCACAGGCCAAATCCAAAACATTCCCACCGGGCGCGATGTCGCCGGCGAAGCGGGTAATCCAGGGCGAGGGCGGGCCGCGGCGATGATGCGCGTGATGCTGGCTCATCTAATTGTAGACGCTTGAATCTGTACCAATATAAGATAGCTAGAGAGACTCCCCGGGAGCGTAAGGCAGTAGTGGACCGATTGCGATGATTGTCTTCGACCTCAAATGCCCGCAGGACCATGTGTTCGAGGCGTGGTTCGCCGATTCAGGCGCGTGCGAAAACCAAATCGCCGGCGGCGAAGTGCAGTGCCCGATCTGTGGCGATGCCAAGGTCGAGAAGGCCCCGATGGCGCCCAACATTCCCTCGGGCACCGGGCGCGGCCGCGGGCGGCAAAGCGGCGGCGTGCCGGCGAAGAGAACACCGAGCGCTCCTGCCGCCGCCGGCGGCGGCGCGGTGGAGGCGCCGACGCCCGAGCAAATGGGCGAGGCGATCAAAACGCTGCGCAAGATGCGCGAGGTGGTCGAAAAGAATTTCGATCATGTCGGCGAGAGCTTCCCGGAAGAGGCGCGCAAGATCCATCATGGCGAGGTCGAGCAGCGCAATATTTACGGCGATGCCACCAAGGAAGAGGCGGAAGAGCTTTCCGAAGAGGGCATCGAGATTAGCCAGATGCCCTGGCTGCCGCGCCACGATTCCTGAAAATTACGTCTCGGCTTTGTCGCCGCAGGCGATGTAATTGACCGAGAGGCCGCCGCCGAGCGACCAGGCGCGCGCCAGCGGATCGTAACGGATACCGCTGATATCGCGGATGGTGACGCCATGCCGCCGTAACGGCGCGACCAGCTCCGAGGGGCGGACGAATTTCGACCATTGGTGCGTTCCGGGCGGCAGCCAACGAAAGATTCGCTCCGCCGCGACGATGGCGAGGACGTAAGAGGCCGCCGTGCGGTTGAGGGTGGCGGCGAAGAACATGCCGCCGGGGCGTACCAGCTCGGCGCTCGCCGCAAGGAAACCGTCGAGATCGGCGACATGCTCGACCACTTCCAGGGTGAGGACGCAATCGAACCGCTCTTCCGCCGCGGCCAGTTGCTCGGCGCTGATTTGCCGGTAATCGATGTCGAGCCCGGATTGATCCGCATGCAGCCGCGCCGCTGCGATGGCTTCTTCGCCGGCATCGATCGCCGTGACCTCGCCGCCGAGCCGGGCGAGCGGCTCGGCGATGAGCCCGCCGCCGCAACCGATATCCAATATGCTGAGACCGGCAAGCGGTTTGCCGCCGGCGATATCGCGCCCATGACGTTGGCACAGCCGGTCGCGGATATAGGTGAGGCGCGGGACGTTGAGCGCATGGAGCGCGCGGAACGGCCCATCGGCCTGCCACCATTCGCCGGCAAGCGCCGCGAAGCGCGAAATCTCGGCTTCGTCGATCGAGCCGCTCTCCGCCGCCGCCGGATTATCCTGCGCCATGCTTTCTCCGTTACCTGTTGTGCGCGCTTGCCTGTCAGAATCTAACACAGTATGTATACCGGCCCTTCGCCCGATTTTGGGCGTCAGGTAAGTGCGTCCGCGAGATTTTGCGGACGCCAGAGTGAAACCAATGGCGTTGATTGTACAGAAATTCGGTGGGACCTCGGTATCCCACTTAGGTCCGATCCGCCGTGTCGCGCGCCGGGTCCAGGCGGAGCTGAACGCGGGCAACGAGGTCGCCGTGGTGGTCTCCGCCATGGCCGGCGTGACCGATCAGCTCGCCGGCTGGGTGCGCGATATCGCGCCGGATGGCAGCGAAGCGGAATATGACACGGTGGTTTCGAGCGGCGAGCAGGTGACGAGCGGGTTGGTGGCGCTGGCGCTCGAGCGGCTCGGCATCAAGTCGCGCTCCTGGCTCGGCTGGCAATTGCCGGTGCGCACTAGCGGCGTCCATGGGCGCGCCCGCATCCTCGATATCGAGACCGACGAGATCAATGCCTTTCTGGGTTCGGGCGGCGTTCCCGTCGTCGCCGGGTTTCAGGGCCTTGCGCCGGACGGCCGGGTGACGACCGTCGGGCGCGGCGGCTCCGATACGCTCGCGGTTGCGCTGGCGGTGGCGCTCAAGGCCGGGCGCTGCGATCTCTATTCCGATGTCACCGGCGTCTTTACCGCCGATCCCTGGATCGTCAACAATGCGCGCAAGCTTGACAAGATCACCTGCGAGGAGATGCTCGAACTGTCTTCGCTCGGCGCGAAGGTGCTCGATCCGCGCTCGGTGCGCCTGGCACTTCGGCACCGCATGCCGATCCAGGTGCTGTCGAGCTTCGCCGACCTGCCGGGAACCTTGATCGAAGGAACAATAATTACGGATGTGTGGGGCATGCCCTTAGAAGACGACCAACAACAAAATGCCGTGACCGGAATCGCCTATAGCCGGGACGACGCGAAAATCACCATCGTCCGGGTGCCCGACAAGCCGGGGGTGGCCGCCGATATTCTCGCGCCCCTGTCGCAGGCCGGGATCAATATCGACATGATCGTGCAGAATGTGTCGCACGACAGCGGGGCGACCGATCTCACCTTTACGGTTGCGCGCGACGATGCCGAAAAGGCCATCGACGCGCTACGCGAGCTGAAGGGAAAATTGGATTATCAGAGCCTCTTGAGCGATACCGAAGTCGCCAAGATATCGGTGATCGGGGTCGGCATGCAGAGCCATGCCGGGGTCGCCCAGACCATGTTCACGGCGCTGGCCGAGAACGATATCAATATCCAGGTGATATCGACGTCGGAGATCAAGATAAGCGTGCTGATCGCCGAGGAACATACCGAGCGCGCCGTGCGCGCCTTGCACCAAGCCTATAAATTGGATGAGTAGCGACGCCGAACTTGCCGCCGCGAACGCCGAGCTCGACGCCTTATCGGCGCGCGGGCGGGAATTTCTCGGCGTCCGCCACGCCATTCTTGGCGGCGCCATGTCCTGGTTGTCGGAGCGTCATCTGGTCTCCGCGACGTCCAATTGCGGCGCTTTCGGGGTGATTGCCACGGGCTCGTTCAGCCCGGACGAGTTGCGCACCGAGATCAAGGAGACCTTCGCACGGACCGATAAGCCGTTCGGCGTCAATGTCATCATCATGCATCCCGAACTCGACGAACTCTTGCAGGTCTGCATCGATGAGGGGGTCGGCCATGTGGTGCTGGCGGGCGGCCTGCCGCCGCGCGCCGCTTGCGAAAAACTGAAAGACGCTTCGGTCAAGATCATCGCCTTCGCGCCCACCCTGACGGTCGCCAAGAAGCTCATGCGCCACGGGGTCGATGCCTTCATCATCGAAGGCATGGAGGCTGGCGGCCATACCGGCCCGGTGGCCACCAGCGTTCTCTGCCAGGAAATTCTTCCCCACCTGCGTGACGTGCCTGTCTTTGTCGGCGGCGGCATCGGGCGCGGCGACGCCATCGCGCTCTATATGAAAATGGGCGCCGCCGGCTGTCAGATCGGCACGCGTTTCGTCTGCGCCACGGAATCCATCGCCCATGAGAAATTCAAGAAAGTGATCCTGCACGCCAAGGCGCGCGACGCGCAGCTTTCGGTTCAGCTCGATCCGGATTTTCCGGTGATCCCGGTGCGCGCGCTCGCCAACAAGGCGACCGAGGAATTCGTCGACGCCCAGCGCAATGCGATCGCGCGCCACCGCGCCGGCGAGTTGGACCAGAAAGAGGCGCAGCTCATCATCGAGCGGTTTTGGGCCGGCTCGTTGCGCCGCGCGGTGATCGAGGGCGATGTCGAGCATGGCTCTTTGATGGCCGGGCAGAGCGTCGGCATGGTCGACCGCGAGCAGCCGGTGGCGGAAATCGTCGAAGGGTTGATGGCCCAGGCAGTCGAAGCGCTTGCCGAGCGATTCGGTGGGTTATCCACAGCAAGGAAAAATTAACCTTAATATCGGCATAATCAGCCGGAACATTGAGGGGACATATTATTAATTGCGCCCCGAACGGGCTGGTGTTAATTTGGCGAATTGCCGTTAAGACAAGGCACTAGACAGCGCTTTGCCGTTTCAGCATGAAGATCGGTAAAGAGCTTAACTAGAGCGAAAGCGGTAATAGGGGACGAAACGTATTTCGGATCGCTCGGGATGCGAGTTTTTTGATTCGTCGTGCATGGGAGATTGAGTACGGCAGTCAGGTCAAGAATTAACCAACATGTTGCCCGTTGTACAAAACTTTTGGAGTCATGAGGCGGCGGAATGGTAGATCGAAGAGGGGCCGAGCCCCTCGAACCAAGTTTGGGCGATAGTCCCCTGTTGCGCGAAGTCGGCGGCGATCCGGTCGTCGAGGAAACCCCCAGCTTATGCGTCGATTTGCGCCGCGCCCGTATGGCGTCCGGCCGCGAATTGTCGGAGGTGGCGACGGCGTTGCGTATTCGGCTGATTTATCTCGAGGCGCTTGAGGAAGGCCGCTTCGACGATTTGCCGGGCGCGACCTATACCACCGGTTTCCTGCGCACCTATAGCGAATTTCTCGGCATCGACCCGGACGAAATGGTCGAGCGCCTCAAACGTGAAACCGCCACCGGCGACAGTCAGCGCGATCTGACATTCCCGGTGCCGCCGAAGGAAGGGCGCAATCCGAAGCCCTGGCTGATCCTCGTGGTTCTCGTCGTCGCCGGGCTCGCCTATGGCGGCTGGCATGTTTATTCGACGAACGGACAAGTCGCCACTGAGATCGTCTCGGATGTGTCGAGTACGTTAACCGAGGCCGCCGGCCTGTCGGACGATGAAGCCGTGATGGCGGAGGTGGCGACGGAGCCTGTCGCAATTGAAGAAGAGGCGGCGGTGGCGCCGGCCGAGACGTCAAGCACGGTAGCGACAAACACCGTAGCGACGGCATCCGAACCGGAAGCCGCACCGGCGCCGGAAGCGGCTCCGGAACCTGTGCAAGCTGCTGGCGATACGCTTTCCGATGGCGCCGCCGGCACTGCCGTGGCGCCTGAGCAAACCGCGGCGGTAGACGATAGCGCTTGGATGTCCGAGGCGACCGATGTCGGCGAGACGCAAGCCGTGCCCCAGGAAACGACGGCTCCAGCCGTCGAGAGCGAGGCACCCGCGGCTGCCGCCAGCGTGGTTGAGGATACCGCTCCGGCGCAGGCCGCGACGCCGAGCGACCCGCCTCTGTCAAGCGATTCCCTGTGGGATAATTCGGCATCGAATACGCCCTCCGAAACCGCAATTATTGTCGAGGCGTCCGCGCCCGAAAGCAGCGAGGCACCCATTATCCGCAACGCGAATGCACGGGCATTGGATGAAACCAACGCCGATGACATTGCGGCGACGCCGGAATCGACCGGCGGGACCGGGCGCGAGCCGAGCGTTTATGGCGAGGAAAATGCCGATTTCAGGATCGCCATCACGGCGACCGCGGACAGTTGGGTGCAAATTCAGGGCCCCAACAATGAGTTGGTCCTGACGCGGATTTTGCGTACCGGCGATATTTATCAGGTGCCCAACCGTTCTGGCCTGCTGATGGTTACCGGCAATGCCGGCGCCTTGGAATTGCGGGTGGACGGCAATCTGGTCGGATCGCTCGGGCCGGTCGGCGTGGTGCGGCGCAATGTTTCGCTCGACCCCGAAACCCTGGCGGCGAATACCATGGCGGACAGCCAGCAATAAAATCCGCGCTTTCGGGTTGGCGAACCAGCCCCGGCAAAATATACAGAGACGGGAACCGGCGGTGCTGTTTCGCCGCGCCGGGTTCTATGCGCCTATCTCTGAACGGAGTTTCAATTGGCAAAATTGCAGCCGGTTCGCGGCACCAAGGATGTGTTGCCGGACGAGAGCAGAAGCCATCGCCATGTCCGGGAGACGGCCCGCAAGGTGGCCGAGCTCTATCGTACCATCAAGCAGCAGAGCTACTACAAGC
>CAZUVO010000074.1:11813-17057 GCA_964623955.1 uncultured Rhizobiaceae bacterium | reverse complement strand
ACATGGACTGGATGACAACCTCGCCCGAAACCATGAGCTGGACCGATTCATTGAAGGTCGACCACAGCACACGCCAATGGCCGCTCTTCTTGAGATCGATAAGGCGATCGATCGAATAGTCGATCTCCTCGCGGGTCATGTTGCCCTTGTCGCCATACTCCAACTCGCCATTGGCCTGGAACGCCATGGCGGCGTCCATCAGACCGATCTGCGGGAAGGAGACGAGCGCGGAGCGGCCCGCGAACTCAGGATTGATGAGCTCTTTCCAGGAATCGACCGGACGGCCAATGATGTCCGGGCGAATGCCCAGCGTATCGGCGTTGTGCAGCACCGGATGGTTGGTGATCCACTTGGTCGAACCGGCCTTCACAAAGTCGCGCGCGCCCTGCTCGGAAGTGTAACCGACGGAGCTCGGGTTCTGGCCATCGCCGAACCAGGCGTCCGGCCAGATCTTACCGGTCTCTTTATAGAGGCCGACAACCTGATCCCATTCCGGCAGTTTCGTCGTATCCCATGCCTGGAACTTGCCGGTCGGCCACATGGCCCGCATCAGCATGTAGGGCGGCTCGAACAGATCGGCCGATTGCCCCTGATTGATACCGCGCGACATGATGTCTGGAATTTGCGCGGCGGTCTGCTGCACCTTGAAGGGCAGGGCTTCGTTGGCCATGTCCTCCAATTGCGGCATGTTGGACACAGACATGCCGAGCGTACGCACGGTGATGTCATCCTGCGCCCAAATGGTCGGGAATCCGCCAATCGCCGTTCCCGCCGCCAGGCCAGCCACAGCGGCCGAACCCTTGAGCACCGCACGGCGGCTCAAACCGTTTTTCGCTTCAGATTTCTTACTCATATTCGTACTCCTCGCCTGTCATTTGCCCAATTGTGCAAAGTTATTGAACGCTCCCCCACAACCTTCATAGCCAACCAAACCGCGACGCACGCGCCGCCGGGGAGACCCTAGTCGAAGCTCTCCCCGATTAGGTTCTGGCTGCCCATCGCCTGTTCCAGCATTCGGCCATCTTCAACCGACCAGATTGCATGGACGTTATCGCCCACATTTGCCGGATTTTCAAAATATTCGTGATCCTCGATCACGGCAACGAAGCGATCGTCATTGGGTTTGATGATCGTTACCTTGACCCAGTTGCCTTGATATTCGATAGCGTGAACGATGCCGGTCACCGAATTATTTCCATCCGAATCGCCGTGCCCCAGATGCACCTTGTCGCGGCGTATACCGAAACTCATGTCGGCGCCGACCTGCTGTCCGTTGGCGTTCAGGCTATAAACCTGACCGTCGCCGCCTTTCAGCGTGGTCTGGCCATCGGCCACCTCGGCGACCGTGCCGTTCACCACATTCCAGCCACCCATGAATTCCGCCACATAGGTGGTTCTCGGCGCGCCGTAAATCTCCTGCGCCGTTCCGGCCTGTTCGATATGTCCGGTATCCATCACCACCACCATATCGCCCATGGCGAGCGCCTCGGGTTGGGTGTGCGTGACGTGAATAAAGGAGATGCCGAGATCCTGCTGAATGAATTTGAGCTCCGCGCGCATATGCAGGCGGAGATATTCGTCGAGCGCCGAAAGCGGCTCGTCGAGCAACAGGACTTTTGGATTGGTGATCAGCGAGCGCGCCAGAGCGACACGTTGCTGCTGGCCGCCGGACAATTGCTCAGGCATGCGGTCGGCCATCGGCTCAAGCTGCACGCGCTTGAGAACGTCATAAGCCTGTTCCCGCCGCTCGCCCTTGCCGACACCCTTCATCTTCAGGCTGAACGCCACATTGTCCAACACCGTGAGATGCGGGAACAGCGCATAGCTCTGAAACATCATCGAGGTGCCGCGCGAACCCGTGGGCAGGCCGATCACCGACGCCCCACCGATTAGCACATCGCCTTCGGTCGGCGATTCGTGACCCGCGATGATGCGCAGCAGGGTCGTCTTGCCGCAACCGCTCGGCCCGAGAAGACAGCAATAACAGCCGTCGGGAATAGTCAAATTAATGTCCTCGACCGCCACCGCCGGGCCGAAAACCTTTTTGACATCCTTAATTACAATTTCGCCATCACCAGCCATGGCAATAAACGTCCCTTTCGCCAAATTATATAAGTCACGCGTAACAACCGTACTGCCGACGGATCATCCAGGTCGGGATTTATCGGCAAATCGCCCCGGGGGCTGATAGGGTTCTCGATTCAGCCGCGCGAGGCAAGTCAAATCTTTGCGCGGGGGCTGCCAACCGGCGTCCCGGCCCCGCAAAAATCGCCGTCGATCCTTAGCTATTCTGTCTTTTTTACCTTTCGTCTCCCATGTATGCGGCGTTCGCTCGCCAATTCTGCATATGACCAGTTTTCTTTTGAGATTGAAATACCTTCCCAAAGCCCTCGCTACAAGCATATTTTACGTTGTCCGGACAAATTTTTGTGCGCCCCGGTAGCGGCGGCGCGATAGGAGTATCGAGCGATGACGGATGGGCCGGTACCGGCAATTGACCGGGAGCAGGAGGAGATGATCCTCGACGGGGTCGAGCGCTTTTTGGAACGGGACGTCAGACCGCACGTTTCCGAGCTTGAGGCGAAGGACATATACCCGGAAGAAATCGTCGAAAAAATGAAGGAATTGGGCCTGTTCGGCGCCACCATATCGGCGGAATATGGCGGCCTCGGCCTGCCGGCCACGACTTACGCCAAGATTGTCGAGAAGATTTCCGGCGCCTGGATGTCGGTGAGCGGCATCATCAATTCGCATCTTATTATGGCCGCCGCCGTCGAGCGCCACGGCACCGAGGAGCAGAAAGCGGCATATTTACCGCGTTTCGCAAGCGGCGAATTACGCGGCGGCGTGGCCCTGACCGAGCCCGATGCCGGTACCGATTTGCAGGCGATCCGCACCGTCGCCAAGCGCGAGGGCAATCAAGGCTATAGGGTTAACGGCAACAAAATGTGGATCACCAACTCGATCCAAGGCAATTGCGTGGCGCTCCTCGCCAAGACCGACCCGGAGGCCGAGCCGCGCCATAAGGGCATGAGCCTCTTTATCGCCGAGAAGGGCCCGGGCTTCGAGGTCAGCCGCAAGCTGGAGAAGCTCGGCTATAAGGGGATCGATACCGCCGAGCTCGTGTTCGATGATTATTTCGTCGAAGCCGACCGGCTGATCGGCGGCGAAGAGGGCTTCGGCCTCAAGCAGGTGTTGAGCGGGCTAGAGCTCGGCCGCATCAATGTCGCGGCGCGCGGCGTCGGCATCGCCCAGGCGACGCTCGACGAATCGGTCAAATACAGCCAGATGCGCAAGACCTTCGGCAAGCCGATCTGCCAGCATCAGGCGATCCAGCTCAAACTCGCCGACATGGCGACCCGCGCCGAGGCGGCGCGCCTCCTCACCGAGCGCGCGGCGGAAGCCTATCAGCGCGGCGATCGCGCCGATATGGAGGCGGGGATGGCCAAACTGTTCGCCACCGAAGCGGCGATGGAGAACGCGCTCGACGCCATGCGGGTGCATGGCGGCTATGGCTATTCGAAGGAATTCCCCATCGAGCGCATGTTCCGCGACGCGCCGCTCCTGTTGATCGGCGAAGGCACCAACGAGATTCAGCGCATCGTCATCTCGCGCCAGCTCATCGAACGCAATCCGATCTAGCGGCAAACATATGACGACGCCGTCCCTGCCCCTTAAGGGGCTCAAACTCATCACCATCGAGCAATATGGCGCAGCACCCTTCGGCACCATGTATCTTGCCGATCTCGGCGCCGAGGTGATCAAGATCGAGAACCACCATAATGGCGGCGAGATGGGCCGCCATGTGGTGCCCTATTCAGAGGATGGCGACAGCCTCTTCTTCCAAACCTTCAGCTGCAACAAGCGGGGCCTCGCCCTCGATCTGAAATCGCCCCGGGGGCAGGAGGTGCTGCACCGCCTCGTCGCCGGATCAGACGCGCTGATCAACAATCTCAGGGGAGATCTACCGGGCAAGCTCGGCCTCGACTATGCCGCCCTCGGCAAGATCAAGCCGGAATTCGTGTGCGTCCATCTCTCGGCCTATGGCCGCGACAATGAGCGCGCCGCCTGGCCCGGCCTCGATTACGTCATGCAGGCTGAGGCCGGCTATCTCTCGATGACCGGCGAGCCCGACAGCCCGCCGACTCGCATGGGCCTCTCCATCGTAGATTTCATGGCCGGGCTGACCGCCGCGCTGGCGCTTGTCTCCGGCGTGATGGGCGCGCGGTCGAGCGGCAAGGGCCAGGATTACGACGCCTCCCTCTTCGACGTCGCCATGATCAATTTGAGCTATCCGGCGGTGTGGCATCTGACCAAGGGCTTCGAGCCGACCCGGGTGCCGCGCTCCGGCCATCCCTCGCTGGTGCCGAGCGAGATGTATCAAACCAAGGACGGCTGGATCTTCATCATGACCAACAAGGCGAATTTCTGGCCGCGTCTCTGCGAGGCGCTGGAGAAGCCGGAATGGGCCGAGCATCCGGAGATGAAGGATTTCCAGGCCCGCCTCGACAACCGGGAAGAGGTTGTGCGCCGCCTCGAATCGGTGTTCGTCACGCGGACCACCGATGCGTGGCTCGCGCGCCTCCACGGCAAGCTGCCCTGCGCCCCGGTCAACGACGTCAAGGGCGCGCTCACCGGCGATTTCGCCGTGTCGCAAAAAAGCGTGCAAAGCGTGCCGCACCCGCATTGGGGCCAAGTAAAAATGGTGCGCCAGCCGATTCTGATCGATGGCGAGGTGGCGCCGCGCCAGGCCGCCCCGGCGCTTGGCGGCGATACGGCGGATATCCTCGCCGAGGCCGGCTATTCCGAAGACGAGATCGAAGCCCTCGCGGCGGAGGGAGTCGTTCTCCTAGGCGGGCGCGAGTAGCTCGGCGACCTCGGCCGGCGTGCTGGCGCCGTCCAAATCCATGATCGCGTGCAGCACCTCGTCCACCCGGGCGGGGGCGAAGGCCATCTCCGCGTTGGCGCGGAACTTGGCGACAATCTCCTCTCCGGCAAGCGGCCGCTGGTCGGCGCCCCGGTTGATCTGTTCGCGGTGGCTGAGCTCGCGCCCGTCGCGCGTCGTCACCGTGACCTCGCCGGAGAAATATTTCGGATAGGCGGACTCCGGATCGGGCTCGCAGGTCACCTTGTCGCATTGGGCGAGAATTTCCGGATCGGTGAAGACCTCCGGCTCGAGCTCCGCCAAGGTCAGCCTGCCGCGCGTGAGCACGCTGGCAACCGCGTAGGGGATGCTGAACTGGG
>CAZUVO010000074.1:0-11803 GCA_964623955.1 uncultured Rhizobiaceae bacterium | reverse complement strand
GTAACCGCTGCCCGGGCGGCGCTTCTTCTCGATCGGCTCGCACACCAAATCCATGCAGTCCTTCGAGAGACGCGCGCGGATACCGGTTATGTCGTCGGGCTTGAGATCATGCTCCTCTACCAGCGCCGCCATGGCGTCGGCCGAGGAATGAACGAGATGGCACGCCGGATAGGGCTTGATGCCGATGCGCAGCATCTCCCAATCCGCGCCCAGATCATGGGTGCAGGCGGCCCAATCGATCGCCTCGCCGGCCTCGGTGAAGCAGTCATAGAGGCCGAATTTTCCCTCATAGGGCTTGGATGGCCCTTTGAAGCCCTGGCGCGCCTGGGCCGCGGCGGTAATGCCGACGACGCTCGCCCAGCCGGCATGGAGGCGCTTGTTCCACGCGCCTTCGTCGAGAAAGCCGAGGGTGCCCGAGCACATGCCAAGCACGATGCCCTGGGCGTCGCACAGTTGCGCCTTGGTCAGCCCGGCGGCGCGGCCCGCCGCGAGCGCCGCGCCGTAAGCGCCGACCACGCCGGTCGGGTGGAAGCCCTTGCGGTGGAAGCCGCCCTTGGCGGCCATGCCGATGCGCGCATCCGCCTCGATGGCGGCGAGATAGGCGATCAGCATGTCGCGCCCGGAAGTCGCGTGCTTCTGGCCGAGGGCGAGCAGCGTCGGCACCGCCGTGCAGGTGGCGTGAATGACTCCGGCGACGTGCGTGTCGTCGAAATCGAGCGCATGGACAAGAAAGCCGTTCATCTGCGCCGCGTCGCGGAGCGGCAGGCGCGCCGGCATGCCGATCACCGGATAGGGCCCCTCGCCCGCCAGGTCGCACATCGCGGTCAGCGTCTTGTGGCTGTAATCGTAGCGGCTGGCGGCAAGGCCGATGCCGAGCGCATCCAAAATGTGCAGCTTGGCGCGCTCGACAACCGGCGCCGGGATGTCCTCCCAGCTCAGATCGCGGGTAAAGGCGGCCAGACTTTCGGAGATCGGCGTCTGATGAATGAATTCCGGTGCGGAGACGATATGTTCGGCATGTGCCATGGCGGAACGCTCTCCCTATGAAGCTCGCTCAACGGTATCACCGCGGCGAAAGGGGGTAAACCTAGCTGGCGCGTCCCATCGCGACCTCATGGGCGAATTCCATCAGGCCGTCGGTAAGGTCGCCGAAGCGTTTGAAGCGCTCGTCCTGAGACGTGCCGCGGCGGTATTGGGCGTAGATCTGCATAAAGATGACGCCGAGCTTGAACATGGCGAGGACGCGGTGGAACAGGAAGTCCGAGACGTCGCGCCCGCTGCGTTCAGCATAGCGCGCGACGATTTCGCTGCGCGTGGGGAAGCCGTTGCCGGCGGTCGGCATCTGATCGAGCTCGTGCATCGCCGGCGGGTCGCCCGCCTCGGTCCAATAGCTGAGGAGGGTGGCGAGGTCGAACAACGGATCGCCGCGCGTGCCCTGGTCCCAGTCGAGCACCGCGACGGGATCGAGCGTATCGGGATCGAGCAGCACATTGTCGAGCTTGAAATCATTGTGCAGAAGTGTCGGCACGCCGTCCGGTACTTTATTTGCCTCGAGCCAGTCGGCAACGGCGGTGCCCGCCTTGGGCGGCGCATCATCGCACGAGAGCTCCATCCGCTTGCGCCAGCCACCCACCGCGCGCTCCAGAAAGCCGTCGGGCCGGCCGAACTCAGCCAAGTCGACCTCTTCCGGCGTCACCTTGTGAAAATCCGCCAGCGTGTCGGCCAGCATATCGCCGAGCTTGGCGCCGATATCGTCGCGCCCGGCGAGGAAATCGGGCCAGCTGCCGCCGATACAAAGGCCGGCGCGGTATTCCATGATGAGGAAGTGATTGCCGAGGATTTCCTTGTCCGGCGAATAATGCACGCTCTTCGGCGCGAGCGGAAAGGCGCGCCACAGACGGCTCAGGATTCGGTGCTCGCGCTTCATATCGTTGGCGCCGGGCGGGATCTCGCCCATCGGCGGGCGGCGCAGCACCATGGGCTGATCGTCGACGCGGATGAGATAGTTGAGATTGCCGAAGCCGCCGGCGAACTGGCGCGGCCGGTCCGCGCCGGGATCGAAGCTGAAGCCGTGCTCGGCGAGATGCACCTGAAGCGCCGCCCAGTCCTGGGCAGTCTCGGCGTCAGGCGCCAAGAAATTCGGTTCGGCGGCGCGCCGCGCCGCGGCGGCTGCTTCGTCGCTCAACATGGACGGAAATTAGGGGGTCGGGACAGGCCGGTCAACGCGCCGGGCGCCATTTGAAGGCGCTGAGCCGCACCGTGCCGAAGGCGAGGCCGATCAGCACCACCGCCGCCCCGGCGATACGCACGGGGCCGAACGCCTCGCCGAGCAGGAGCGCCGTCGAGGTCATGCCCGATATCGGGATGATCAGCGAAAAGGGCGCCACGGCGCTGGCCGAATTCTTGCGCATGAGAAAGCTCCACAGACCGAAGCCGCCGAAGGTCGAGATTAGGCCGAGAAAGACGATATCGCCGACGCCGCGCCAACTCAGGCCGCCGAGGATGGCGAAAATCTCGTTGCCGCCCTCGAAAATGTAGGACAGCACCAAGAGCGGCAGAATGCCGATGACATGGGCCCAGGCGACCAGGCGCAGCACATCGTCGGTGCCCGCCAGCTTGACGATGATGTTGGAGCCGGCCCAGGTAAAGGCGGCGAGAATAACGATGAAGAAGCCAATCATGGTGGCGCCGCCCGGCATGGTCGAGGCGATCACCACCATGCCGACGAGCGAGATGGCGATGCCGGCATATTGCGCCCAGCGCGGCTTCTCGCCGAGCAGCACGAAGGCGAGCATGGTGGTGAACAACACCTGGGTCTGCAGCACCAGCGCCGCGAGGCCGGCCGGCATGCCGAACTCCATTCCGAACAAGAGGAGCGCCATCTGCACCGCGCCTTGGCTCAGGCCGAGGAGCAGCAGCCAATGAAGCGGTGTCTTCGGCAGACGCATGAGAACGAGGACCGGCGCGCCGGCGGCGACGACGCGCATGGTCGCCATCAGGAACGGCGGCAATTGATCCAGGAGATCGCGCATCACCACGAAGGTAAAGCCCCAGAGCACGGTGACGAACACCGCGAGCGCGATATGGGAAGGCGACATGAAGACTCCCGGCGGGAAAAGGCGGGAGAGGTTAGAGCGCGCGAGGCGGCGCGGTCAACGAATCGTGACCCGCGCGCTCAAATTGGTCGCGAGGGCTCAGGCCGTGGCGGGCCGCTCGCCGCTCCCGGCAGCCGCACCGCCGGTGATCGGCACGCCGTCCTTGCCGATCCGCTCGCCGGTGCGGGCGTGATGTTCGAGGCCGCCGAGGACCTGAGAAAACATCTTACGCAGCATGGGCTTCATCATCAGCGCGCCCATCACGGCGCCGAGCAGGCCGAATTTCGGCGTGAAGTGCATGGTGACCAACGCCTCGCATTCGCCCTCGCCGCGCGACACCACGCGGAACTCGGCGGTGGCGGTTTTCATCGGCAGGGTGATTTGGCTTAGCTCGACCTTGATGCGCTGGCCCTCCTGCCACTCGATGACGCGCTCGACGACACTGTTGCCGTCATAGAAATGGCATTTGCGCCGTGCGCCGACGCCTTCGTTCTGCTCGCTCAGCTTATCCGCCTTCTCGACGAAGGGATGAAACCGGGCGACGCCGCCGAAATCGGCCATGTGACGCCACAGCTCTTCCGCCGGCAGGGCGATGCGCTTCGATATCGTGACTTGCATAACGTTCTCCTTTTACGCTGCTGTTATGGACCAAATGGTCCTAAATAAACAAAAAAATAGCTATTCGATGGCGCTCATTGCGGTGGTGGCGATGTTGCGCAGCTTCGCCCCATCGAAGCCCGCTTTGCTGAGGCAAATCATGCCGGCGAGGCAGGCCATGATGAAACGCGCGAGCGAGCGCGCATCCTTGGCCGCGTCGATCTCGCCGGCCGCCTGGCCGCGTTCGATCGTGCGGATATAGGCCTTCTCCATTTTCGACTGCACCGCCGTGAGACATTCGGCGACTTCCGGGTCACGCGCGGCAAGCTCCAGGGTGGTGTTGGCGATCAGGCAGCCGCAACGCGGCCCCGGCCCGGTCAACCCGGCGATGATCATCTCGAAGCGCTTGGCGATGGCGTCCCGCGCCGAGGGTTCCTCGTCCAATACCACCAGAGAAGGCTCGACCATGTTCTCGCCGTAGAACCGCAACGAGGAGAGCAGCAATTCATGCTTGCTGCCGAAAGTGTCGTAGAGGCTCGATTTGCTGAGGCCGGTGGCTTGGGTGATATCGCTCAACGACGAAAATTCATAGCCGCGCTGCCAAAAGAGATGCATGGCATCGCTCAGGGCGTCGGTTTCGTTGAATTCGCGCGGTCTCGCCATGGGCGGATTTCTCGCAAAAATAACCCTAGAGTGCCAGTCTATTTAATACGGACCGTTCGGTCCAGTAAATTATTGCGCAGTTTTCCGCGGCATGATGACGAGCAAAAGACCGATAAACAGCGGCACCAGGGCGATGAGCACCCAGAAGCTGAGCTTTTCGCCGAAAAACGCCATGCCGAACAGGATTCCGGCGAGCGGCGTGATGAAATTCACCGTGGTGAAGAAGACCGGCCCCATGAGCATCACCAGTTCGAGAAAAAGATAGATGCCGAGCGCCTGCACCAACATGGAGAGCAGCAGCGCCCATTCCGGGTCGCCGAACGAGCCGCTAAACGCCCAGAGGTCGCCGCGCACGACCATGGCGATGACGAGGATCGGCAGGGGCGCGAGGAAAAAGCCGGCGCCGAAGGCGAGCGAATCCATCGCCGGCGGGCGCATCAGTGCCGCCGCGATGGTCGTCGTCGCATAACCGAGCGGGACCAGCAGGGCGATCAGCACCCAGACGACGAGATCGGGCGAGGGCAGGCTGGAATCCGGTGCGACGATCAGCACGATGCCGGCGATGCCGACGATGAGCCCGAGAAAGCGCAGCCACCAGGCGCGCTCCAATCGGAAGACCACCGCACCGAGATAAGTCATCAGCGGCGCCAACGCGATGATCATGCTCATGATGCCGGCGGGCAGATGATGCTCGAGCACCACGGCGACGATGATATAGGGGACGGCGAAGCCGGTCGTGCCGGTCACGGCGAAGCATTTGACATAAGCCCAGCCGATGCGCGGCGGCGCGCGGAACAGTATGGACAGCACCAGCAGCACCACGCCGGCACCGAGGCCGAGCCAAAACACATAGGCGATGAGCGGAATCCCGCCGCGCACGGCGGTGCCGGTCAGCGAATAGGTCAGGCCATAGGCCACGCCGGTGACGAACAGCATGAAGAGCGGCCAGCCGAGATGCGGCCTTTGCAGGACGGCATTCATGATGCCCGCCTGGCGCCTTGAATGGCGCGCCACACATTGTTGGGCGTCGCCGGCATGTCGATATGGCGGACGCCGAGCGGCGCCAAGGCATCCATCAGCGCGTTCATCACCGCCGCCAGCGCGCCGATGGTGCCGGCCTCGCCCGCGCCCTTGACGCCGAGCGGATTGGTGGTGCAGAGAATTTCGCCGCCGACCGCCGTGTCGAAACTGGGAAATTCATCGGCCCGCGGGATGGCGTAATCCATGAAGGAGCCGCTGAGCAACTGTCCGGACTGTGGATCGTAGCGGCAATCCTCCATCAGGGCCTGCCCCGCGCCCTGCACGATGCCGCCATGAATCTGCCCTTCGACGATCATCGGATTGATTACCCGGCCGAACTCGCCGACATCGCTATAGCGCAGAATCTCGATGGCGCCGGTTTCCGGGTCGATTTCGAGTTCGCAAATCTGGCAGCCATTGGGGAAGGTCGGATCGGTCACCCGGCCGACCGCCTGAACGTCGAGCCCGGCTTCCATGCCGTCGGGTAGGTTCTCCGCATCGCGCGCGACCTCGGCAATTTCCGCCAAATCCATTGCCCGGTCCGTCCCGCGCACCGTGTACCGCCCCTTCCCTTCCGCGATATCCTCGGGCGCGACCTCAAGGAGATGGGCGGCGATATTGAGCGCCTTCTCCTTGATTTCGAGACAAGCGACATGGATCGCCGTGCCGCCGACATTGGCCGAGCGCGAGCCGCCGCTGCCATAGCCGCGCGGCAGATCGTCGCTATCGCCCTCGACCACGCGGATATGCTCGAACGGCACGCCGAGACCCTCATGCACGAGCTGGGCGAAGGCGGTTTCATGGCCCTGGCCCGAGCCCATGGTGCCGATATGAAGGCTGACCTCGCCGCCCGAATGAAAACGGATATCGGCGATCTCTTCCGGGAAGGTGCCGGTCTTCTCGACAAAGCTCGAAATACCGATGCCCCTGAGACGCCCGTTCTTTTCCGATTGCGTGCGGCGCGCGGCAAAGCCGGGCCAGTCGGCAAGCTTCTGACAGGAATCGAGATTGCGCGGAAAATCGCCCGAATCATAGACCAGGCCAAGCGGCACGCGATAAGGCATCTGCCCGGGTGAAATAAAATTGCGCCGGCGGATTTCGTCGGGCGCGAAGCCGAGCTGCCGCCCCGCCTCGTCGGCCAGCCGCTCGGCGACATAGGTCGCTTCAGGACGGCCCGCGCCGCGATAGGCGTCGGTAAATACCGTGTTGCTGAACACGCCGGTAACTTCGGCATAAATCGCCGGCGTGGTGTAAGCGCCGGCCAACATTTCGGTATAGAGCAGCGACGGGCTGAGCGGGCCCATATGCGAGACATAGGCGCCGAGATTGGCCACCGTCTCGACCTTGAGGGCGAGAAAGCGCGCGTCCGCATCGAGCGCAAGCGCGGCCTTGGTGACATGATCGCGCCCTTGCGTGTCGCTGGCGAAGGCTTCGCTCCGGCCACTCATCCATTTGACCGGGCGGCCAATGCGCCGCGCCGCCCACAGCACCAGCGGATGCTCGTGATAGACGAAATATTTCATGCCGAAGCCGCCGCCGAGATCGCGCGCGATGACGCGGATCGCGGATGGCTCGATACCCAAGCATTGGGCGGTCAGATCGCGCACGGCAAAATGATTGTGACAATTGGCGTGCAGCGTATAGCGCCCGCCCGCTGCGTCATATTCGCCCAGCGCGCCGCGCGCTTCGATCGACGCGGCGGCGACCCGGTTGTTGATCAGCTCGATCTCGACCTTATGCGCAGCCTTGGCGAAGGCTTCGTCCACCGCCTGTTTGTCGCCGGCGGTCCAATCGAAACTGACATTGCCGGGCGCTTCGCGCCAGAGCTGCACCGCGTCCGCCCGCGCCGCCTCAGCGGTATCGGCGACCGCCGGCAGCGGCGCGTAATCGACTTTGATGCGCTCCGCAGCGTCATGCGCCCCAGTCTCGGTTTCCGCCACCACCATCGCCACCGGCTCACCGACATGGCGCACCCGCCCGTCGGCCAGGATCGGCTGCGGCGGATAACATCCGGGCGAGCCGTCGCGCCGCTTCATTTCCACTCTTGGGTCCTTGACCGAGGGCAGCGTGCCGAGGCCGTCGCCGCGCACTTCGGCGCATGTCAGGACGTCTAATACGCCCGGCAATTCGCGCGCGGCGGCGGTGTCGATCGACAGGATATCGGCATGGGCGTGGGGCGAGCGCAGAATAAATGCGCGGGCCTGACCGGGTAGGTTCATTTCGACCTGAAAACGGCCCGTTCCGGTGAGAAAACGCGCATCCTCCTTGCGCCGCACCGCCTGACCAACCCCGAATCCCGCCACCTTTATTCTCCACGCTTAATCGATCGCCCGCCCGGCAGCCGAACGCAACAGGTTGGAACTGGCCCCACCACGGGTTAGGATGGCGCCGCGATTTCCCGCGCGAGCGGGAAAGACAGATATCTTACGGCCCCGACCAGAGCGAGCGGTCAATATGGTCGAACGCGGCAAATTCGGCAATGTCGGGCGTCGCGGCAATATCAGGCGTCGCGGCGGCGGAGAGTTCAAAAAGATCTACGCAAAGGAGAAGCGTCATGTCATCGGATACTGACATTTATAAGCACCAGAATTTCGGCAACAAGCTCGGCATGGGCGATAAGGTCGCGCTGTTGATCGTCGATTTCGTCAACGGTTTCGACGATCCCGATCAGTTCGGCGGCGGCAATGTCACCGAAGCCTGCGACAATACGGTGCCGCTCCTCGCGGCGTGCCGCGATATGGGCATGACAATTGCCCATACCCGTGTCGTGCTCGCCGATGACGGCGGCGACGACAATATAATGGCGATCAAGGTGCCGGCGCTGAAGACGCTGACCGAAGACGCCGATTGCAGCCAGATCGTCGAGCGCCTGACGCCGCGCCCGGGCGAGATCATCGTGCGCAAGCGTCTACCCTCGGCCTTTTTCGGCACCGACCTCGCGCCCAATTTCACCATGCGCCGCATCGACACGGTGCTGGTGACCGGCTGCACGACCTCGGGCTGCGTGCGCGCCAGCGCGCTCGACGCCATGTGTTTCGGCTTCCGGCCGATCGTCATCAGCGATTGCGTCGGCGACCGCGCATTGGGGCCGCACGAGGCCAATCTGTTCGATCTGAAACAGAAATATGCCGAGATCATGACGCGCGACGAGGCCATCGCGGAGCTCACCTCGCGCCAGGCGCAGGCCGCCGAATAGCGGAGGCGCGTGAGCCATGCCGTCCGAAATCGATATCTATGAACGCCAAAATTTCGGACGGCGCCTCGGCTTCGGCGAGCGGGCGGCGCTCCTGATCGTCGATTTCGTCAACGGCTTCGACGACCCGGAGCAGTTCGGCGGCGGCAACATTTCCGAAGCCTGCGACAATACGGTGGGGCTGCTCGAAGCCTGCCGCGGCTTCGGCCTGCCGATCGCCCATACCAGGGTGGTATTCGATGCCGAGGGCGGCGACGAAAACGTGTTTTGCCGCAAAGTACCGCCGCTCCGCGACCTCTCAGAAGAGACAGACGCCAGCCAGGTCGTCGCCCGCCTCGCGCCTCGGCCCGGCGAAATCATCGTGCGCAAGCGCCTGCCGTCGGCCTTTTTCGGCAGCGACCTCGCGGCCAATTTCACCGCACGCCGGGTCGATACGGTGATCGTCGCCGGCTGCGTCACCAGCGGCTGCATCCATGCCAGCGTGCTCGACGCCATGAGCCACGGGTTCCATCCCATCCTGGTCAGCGATTGCGTCGGCGACCGCGATTTGGAAGCGCATGAAGTCAATCTTCGCGTTCTCGGCCAGATCTATGCCGATATCATGACGCGCGACGAAGTCATTGCCGAATTGGCTTCGCGCCGGGCGCAAGCCGCCGAATAAGGCGGGCGCGCAACAACCAACCACAGGGGAACAAAAATGAAAGCGGTGATCATTCGCGAGCATGGCGGCATTCAAAATCTGCTTTATGAGGATGTCGAAAAGCCGACAGCCGGGCCGGGCGAGGTGCTGGTCAAGATCGGCGCCAGCGGCGTCAATCATCTCGATCACGATTTGCGCGAGGGCATTTCGGGATTCGAGGTCGACATGCCGCTGGTGATGGGGGTCGAAGGCGTCGGCGAAGTGGTCGAGCTTGGCGAAGGCGTGTTGAGCGCCAAGGTCGGCGACCGCGTCGCCATCGATTTCGCGCAGGGCGACCCACAGAGCAATATGTGGCTGAGCGGCCTCGATGGCGTCGATTTCTGCCACGGCCGCATCGGCGTTACCCAATGGGGCACCCATGCCGAATACACCCGCTGCCTCGCGACCTCGCTGATGCCGCTGCCCGATGGCCTCTCCTATGAAAAAGCGGCGGCATCGGTCGTCGGCTTCGGCACGTCTTGGCATATGACCGTGACGTTGGGCGACGTTCAGGCCGACAAGACGGTGCTGGTCAACGCCGCCGGCAGCGTCGTCGGCAGCGCCGCCATTCAGGTCGCCAAGCTGCATGGCGCACGCGTCATCGCCTCCGCCGGCTCCGACGCCAAACTCGAAAAAGCCAAGGAGCTCGGCGCCGACGAGGTAATCAATTACACGACACAGAGCATCCGCGAGGAAGCGCTCCGCATGACCGACGGCTTCGGCGTCGATCTGGTGATCGAGAGCGTCGGCGGCGACGTGCTGGTGCAGAGCATCGATGCGGTGTGCGAAAACGGCCGCCTCATTACTTGCGGCGCCCATGCCGGCGAGACCGTGCCGATCAACATCATCGAGCTGTTCCGCAAACATATGATGCTGCATGGCAGCCATTTCGCCGGCAAACGCGAAGTGGCGCATGTGCTGAAACTGGTCAATGAAGGCAAGCTCAACCCGGTCATGGCCGCCGTTTTGCCGTTCAGCGAAGTGCAGGAAGCCGCGCGCAAGACGGCGGAACGGGATGTGTTCGGCAAGATGGTGCTTGTGCCTTAGACAGGAGCGCGCTGCGCGCGCTTTGCTCTCCCCTCAATCCCAAACCCTTTCTCCCCGCTGGGGAGAAAGGGCCTTAAACCGGGTGCGCTGCCTGTAGCGCCTCGACCCTAGGGTTCATCATCCGAAACCAAACCGGCGGGATGAGGACGAAGAGGAAACTGGTGGCGTAGCCGAAAGGCAATTTGCCGGCGCCTTCGACCATGCCGAGGCGCTGGAAACGTTCACCGGGGCGCATATGGTGATCGGCGTGATGCGTCAGATTGATCAGCAGCCAACTGGAAAGCCGGTGATCGTCGTCCCACGAATGATGCGGGCCCATGGGCTCGAGGCGGCCATCGTCGAGTTGGCGGCGTTCGAGGCCGTAATGTTCCAGATAGTTGATCACTTCGAGCTGGTACACGGCGACCAGTCCGACGCCCGCCAGGACGAGAATCGCCGGCCAGCCGAAGATCAATCCCGCCGCTGCGTACATGACGGCTTGCGCGATGAGACCGGTGAATACCCGGTTGCGCCAACTGAAGGGGCTGCGCTTGCGCCGGCGCATGCGTTCCACTTCCAAATGCCAGGACGAGGTCAGGCCGCCCAGAATGGCGCGCGGGAAAAAACGATAAAAACTTTCGTTGAGCCGCGCCGTCGCCGGGTCTTCTTTCGTGCCGACCGTGCGGTGATGGCCATGGACATGCTCGATGCAGAAATGGTGATAGGTCACGCTCACCATCAGCGCATCGGCGATGCGGCGCTCGAGCCACGATATGCGGTGGGTCAGCTCATGGGCGAAGACGATGCCGACCGCGCCGGAAACGGCGCCGATGGAAAGCGTCATGCCGATGATTTCGAGCAGCGTGAGCTGGCTGTCGGCGACCATCCACAGCAGCCAGACGATCAGCGCTATCTGAATGGGCAGCCACAACATGGGAGCGATCCGGTGGGCGGGAGATTCGGCCAGGGCGAAGCCGCCCGTTTTGCCGCGCCCGATTATCATGTCGAGCGCGCCGATCGCACCGAACAGAACGACTGGCGTCAGGAAGGTCCAGCCGCCGCCCAATTGATGGCCGAGCAGCACCGGCGTGAGCAGGACGATATAGAGAAAGAAGGGAAGCGCGTGCGGCATCGGATCATCCTACCAAAAGTGAAAATAAATGCGACAATGGCGGCCCGATAAAAAGGAGGCGGACATGGCGCAAAAATGGAAATGGGGCATTTTGTTCAGCGGCGACAATCTGACGCTCGGTGAGACGGTACAATATGCCCGCGACGCCGAAGCCGCCGGCGCGGATAGCCTATGGACCACCGAGCTTGGGCGCGATGCCTTCGTGCCTCTCGCCGCGATGGCCGCGGCCTGCAGCAAAGTGCGGCTCGGCACCGGCGTCGCCACCTATGCCCGCCCGCCGGCGATGACCGAAATCAGCGCCATGTCGATGGCGGAGATGACCAACGAGAATTTCATCCTCGGCCTCGGCACCGCGCCGCCGATGTGGAACGAGAATTGGCATCAGCTTGTCGTCGACA
>CAZUVO010000073.1:2357-17190 GCA_964623955.1 uncultured Rhizobiaceae bacterium | reverse complement strand
TTGGCATCGGCCTCCTGTTCAGCGTCCTCCGGCTGATCAACTTTGCCCATGGCGATTTCATTACGATCGGCGGATACGCGCTGATCCTGCCGTCCTCTGCGGTTGTGGCAACCGCGCTGATCGGCGGGTTCCATCCGGTCCTTGTGATCATACTCATCGTCGCCTTCGTCATTATCGTGGCGCTGCTGACCTATTTCCTGGTCTTCCAGCATGTGCAGAATTCCTCACCGGCGACGATGATGATCGTCTCCTTCGCGCTCGGCTATACGCTGCAAAATGTCATCGTCATGATCTATGGCGGCCGGCCGAAAGCGGTGAATATTTTCCCTGAATTGACCGGCCAGGTGCAATTGTCGGATGGCGTCAGCGTGCAAATCCTGCAGCTCGTCACCATTGCCGTCACATGGATTCTGTTGATCGCGCTCGTTCTCTTTTTCCGCCGTACGCGGGCCGGCGTTCAGATGCGCGCGGCGGCGGAGGATTTCCGCATGGCGCGCATGCTGGGCGTGCGCGGCAAGCGCTTGATCGCCCTGGCTTTTGTCTTGAGCGGCGCGCTGGCCGGCATCATGTCGCTCCTGTTCGTCACGCAGACCGGCGTGCTCACCTTCAATATGGGCGTGCCGATCATGCTGTTCTTCTTTATCGCTACGGTGATTGGCGGCATGGGCAGTCTGGTCGGCGCCGTGGTCGGCGGCTATGCGGTGGGCATCGTCAGCGTCGTGCTCTCGGCAATATTGCCGGAAGATATTCGCCCGTTTAGAGACGCCTGCGTCTTCCTGATCGTCATCATCGTGTTGCTGTGGCGGCCGCAGGGTCTGGTGCTGACCAAAGCCTCTCGGGAACGAGTCTAATGATCGAAGCCAACACGCCCCTCCTCCGCCATGTGCGCACCTATTGGCCGCTGGTCATTCTTAGCCTTGGCCTATTGATTATTGTCGCGGTCGTCGATTTGTCCGGCGATATCATTTTGGCGCAAACCCTTGTCGAGGGTTTGGTGCGGGTCGTCATCGTCTCGGCGCTTTATCTCTTTATCGGCAATTCCGGCATCATCTCGTTCGGTCATATCGGCTTCGTGATGATCGGCGCCTATGCCACCGCGTGGCAAACCTGTTGCCCCTATACGCGCGACATGTTTATGCCTGGCCTGCCGACCTATCTGTTGAACAATACGCATCATTTCGTATTGGCGATCTTCCTGGGCGGACTGCTGTCGGCAGTCGTCGCCTTGATATCCGGTTACGCCATCATGCGGCTTTCCGGCATCGCCGCCTCGATCGGCACCTTCGCCCTGATGATGGTGTTCTATTCGATCTATCTGCGTTGGAGCACCTGGACGTCGGGCGCGAGCTCGGTGATCGGCCTGCCGACGACGACAACGCCTTGGGTCGGCTATGCCTATGCGGTCGTCGCGATCGTCGGCGCCTTTCTCTATTCGCGATCGAAATGGGGGCTCGCACTGCGCTCCTCGCGCGACGACGAGGTCGCCGCCAAGGCGTCCGGCGTCAATGTGTTCGGTCAGCGGTTGCTCGCGTTTGTCGTCAGTGCCTTCTTCTGCGGCATGGCCGGCGGCCTGTTCGGTCATTTCCTCGGCATGCTGACGGTGGACAGCTTCGGCCTCAGCATGACCTTCATCACCCTTTCCATGCTCGTTCTCGGCGGCATGCAAAGCCTGACCGGCGCTGTTGTCGGCGTCGTCGTGCTGTCCTTCCTGATCGATATTCTCCGGCGCCTGGAGACCGGAATGGGCGGCATTACGCTCCCGACGAGTTCGGCCGAAGTGTTCGTCGGCATCGTGATCATCCTCATTCTGATGTTCCGCCAGTCCGGCATCACCGGAAACGCCGAGGTCTACTGGCCGTTTAAGGCGGATGTCAGCGCTTCCGCCGCAATGAAGCGCCAGTCCTAACCCATCAATAGAAAATCCCGGGCAGGCTTTGGCGCCTGCCCGGGATTTTTATTGCCCGGATATCCGCGTGCGATCAGGTCTGGTCGACCCAACCGTCGAGATGCGGCGCGAAGAATTTGAGGTCGAGGCGGAGATGCTTAAACAGCCATTTGCCGTCGATCTTGACGTAATCATCGTCATATTCCGCCGCCAGCCAGCGCGCTTCCTTGTTGCCGTCGATATTGGTCGTACACGGCATAATCAGCCACCATTTGCCGTTGGCGGTATCGCCGTCGACGGTGATGATCGGGTTGAGCACCATGTGGCCGGCGAAAACGATATCGCTCGAAATGCCGGCGAAGAATTCCTTGATCGCAGCGCGGCCCACATGGCGGCCGAAATCGGCGCCGTCCCAGATGCCGTCCTCGACAAAGAGAGCGCCGATGCCCTCCGGGTCGTAGCCATTGTCGCAATAATGGCAATAGAGCGCTTTCATCTGTTTGATGTCTTCGATCGCGGTCAGACGCGCGACTTGTTGTTCCAAACTGGCCTCTCCCATGGCGGTCCCCTTATGTGTCGGTCATGATTGTGCCTTAGAGTGTGACAGCCTTCTCCGGCGGTCAAAGAAATTCTTATTCCCGGCGCGTGCGATGGCTTATCATTGCAGACGCTGTAAGACAGGGAGGTAAGTCATGGCGAAATTCGGTGTGGGACAATCGGTCAAGCGCAAGGAAGATGACGATCTGTTGCGCGGCGCGGGCATCTTTCAGGAGGATATTGATCTTCCCGGCCAGGCCTATGCCCATTTCCTGCGCTCGCCGCACGCCCATGCCGATATAACGAGCATCGATACCGCCGCCGCAAGCGCCATGCCGGGCGTGATGGACGCCTTCGTGCCGCTGACCCGTCCGGACGGCAGCCCGCGCTATTACCCGCCGAATTATCTCCTGCCCTCCGAACGCGTGCGCCATGCCGGCGAAGCGCTGGCAATGGTCGTCGCCGAGACCGCGACCGAGGCGCGCGACGCGGCGGAGGCGATCGCCGTCGGCTACAAGGCGCTGCCCTGCGTGGTGGAGACCGCCGCCGCCGAAGCGCCGGACGCGCCGACCATTTGGCCGGAGGCGCCGGGCAATCTCTCCTTCTTCTGGGAACATGGCGACCGCGCCGCCGTGGACGCAGCTTTCGAGAACGCGGCACACAAGGTCGAAGTCGACCTGGTGAACAGCCGTCTGGTGGTCGCACCCATCGAAACGCGCGGCGCGCTCGGCGTATATGACGAGGCAAGCGGGCGCTACACGCTCCACACCAACACCCAGCATGCGTTCGAGACCCGCGCCATTATCCAGGAAATCCTCGGCGTCGAGGAGAAGGACCTGCGTATTCTCTCGCCGCAGCTCGGCGGCGGCTTCGGCATGAAGCATATGGTCCATCCCGAGCAACCGCTGGTCGCCTGGGCGGCACGCAAGACCGGCCGGCCGGTCAAATGGATGAGCGAGCGCGGCGAGGGTTTCCTCAGCGACACACAAGCGCGCGATCACGTCACCCATGCCGAGCTTGCCCTCGACGCAGAGGGCACCTTTCTCGCCATCCGCGTCAGCACCACGGCCAATCTCGGCGCTTACGTGTCCAATCTCGGGCCGGTCAGCCCGTCCCTCCTCTATACCCGCATGCTGGCCAACGCCTACCGCACGCCGGCGATCCATGCCGAGGTGCGCGGCGTGCTGACCAACACGGTCTTTACCGACGCCTATCGCGGCGCCGGCATTCCGGAAAGCGTCTATGTCGTCGAGCGCCTGGTCGATCAGGCGGGGCGCGAGACCGGCCTCGGCGCGGTGGAGATCCGCCGGCGCAATGTCATCGGCGCCGAGCAGATGCCCTACACCACGCCCTTGGACATCGTCTATGACTGCGGCCATTTCGAAGACAATATGGACGAATGCCTGAAAAACTCCGATTGGTTCGGCTTCGCCCAGCGCCGCGCGATGGCGAAAGACCGCGGCAAACTGCGCGGCATCGGCATGGCGCTTTATGTCGAATCCACGGTCGGCGATCCGAACGAGAGCGTCACCATCCGCTTCAACGAGGATGACAGCGTCACGCTGACCGCCGGCACCAAATCCTCCGGCCAGGGCCATGGCACGATCTTCGCCCAGTTCCTCACCGAGACCCTCGGCGTGCCGTTCGACAAAATCGTCTACGAAGAAGGCGATACGGACGCGCTTCCCCAGGGCGGCGGTACCGGCGGCTCGCGCTCGACCTATATGGTCGGCGTCGCGGTCAAGCTCGGCGCCGACAAGATCATCGAGAAGGGCAAGAAGCTCGCGGCCCATCTGCTGGAAACCTCGCCCGATGATATCCGCTTCGACGACGGCGACTTCACCGTTGCCGGCACCGACCGCAAGATCGATATCATGGCGCTGGCCAAGGCGGCGCGTGATTCGGCCAAATTGCCCGACGGCATGGACCCCGGACTGGACGAAAGTGCGCAGTCGGAAATCGCCGACCCGACGCTGCCCAATGGCTGCCACGTGTGCGAGGTGGAGATCGACCCGGAGACCGGCGCGCTGGCGCTCGAAAGCTATACCGCGGTCAATGATTTCGGCCGCGTCGTCAATCCGCAATTGCTCGAAGGCCAGATTCATGGCGGCCTCGCCCAGGGATTCGGCCAGGCGGTGTTCGAGAATTGCGTTTACGATCCCGACAGCGGCCAATTGCTAAGCGGCTCGTTCATGGATTATTGCCTGCCGCGCGCCGAGGACATGCCGGAATTTTACCTCTCCACCAACGAGGTGCTGACCAACCATAATGTGTTCGGCGTCAAGGGCTGCGGCGAGGCCGGCTGCATCCCCTCCGTGCCGGCAGTGATCAACGCGGTGCTCGACGCGCTCTCCGACAACGGCGTCGAGACGATCGACATGCCGCTCACGCCGGAGCGCGTGTGGCGCGCGATCCATGCCAATGCCTAAGCCATAAGGAGCCAGGATCATGGCCAGGGACCTGACGAAAACCGTGCTGCCCAACGATCTCATTCCCGAGACCCGGCAGATCTGCATCGTGACCCGCGATGCGGAAGCCATGGTGCGGCGCTATGCCGATCAGCTCGGCATCGGTCCCTGGTGGGTCAACACCTATGAAGCACCCGAACTGTTCGGCACGACCTATCGCGGCCAGGAGGCCAACTATTCCATGCGCCTCGCCCTCGCCTGGACCGGCGCGCTCAATTGGGAAATCATCCAGCCGCTCGAAGGCCCGAGCATTTACCACGATTATCTCGAGCGCAACGAAGAAGGCGTGCAGCATGTCGGCGTCATGCTGAGCGATCTCGGCCTCACCTGGGACGAATGCGACGAGGCCTTCCGCGCGCGCGGCTTCGAGCCGATCCAGGAAGGCCGCTGGAAGCGCGTGCGCTTTTGTTATTACGACACCCTCGCGGCGAGCGGCACGATCATCGAAGTGATCGACCGCCCGGCGGATTTTGAGCGCCCCGAGCCGGAATATTGGTATCCGGCGCCCGATTGAGAGCGGTAAATTCGGTGTTAACCCTATTTGGAAACTCTTTGATAAGGAAAACTGGATAGAAAAAACTGTATCCCGCAATAGGCGTCGCTATCGGTACAGTTCATGGCTGGCTATTCTTCAGTAAACATGCCCACTGGCGCCTTCCCCCGCCTCCAAAAGCCTAGATTCGGGATAGCCGCCAGCCTGACGAAAAAATCGCGTTCCAAGCGATATCTGATCCTGATTGTCGCCATTGCCGCGTTTTCCGTTACCCTTACATTGGGCTTTACCAAGATTTTCTACGAAAGCAGTAGAGAGCAAGCTCAATCCAAGGAACTCATCTTCTGGTCGGCGACCCAGATAGAGCATGAATATTGGCGCCTCCTGGATGCCCTGAGCCGCTATCACCAAAGCGACGGTGCATTGGAGCGGGACGACCTCCTGCTCAGGCTTGATATCCTGTGGAGCCGAATAAACATTTCTGAAAATGGCGACATCGGCCGCCGCATCCGTGCCATCGAGGGCAATGGCGCAGCCATCGATCAACTTAAATATACGCTGGAAACGGTTGAGCCGCTAATTCTCGCCCTCGAAAAGGGAGACGGAGACAAAATAGCAGCGGTGCGCGGGAAGTTGGAGCCGCACTCCAACAATCTCTATCAATTGACCGAGCGAACCACGCATTACGAGCAGGATCGCAGCTTCCTCTTCAAGCAAAGAACGGCGCAGACCTATTTGCTGTCTTCCATATTCTTTCTCGGCGTTCTCATTTCCGGCGGCGTCCTGATCATACTTTTGCTTAACGAACTCAAACGCTCGAAACGGTTGCTCGACACCGCGACCGAAGCGGAGAAGAAAACCCAGGAAAGTGAGAAAAAATTCCGCGACTACGCGAAATCCTCGTCGGACTGGTTCTGGGAAACCGACCGCGAGCTACGCTTTACCCATCTCTCGAGAGAGTTTTTCGAGCGCAACGCCATCGACCCCGACACGATTTTGGGCAAGAGCTTTCACGAACTCGAAGGAGAAAGCAGCGACGGCCAGAAAAATATGCATCTCCTGGACCACGCCGACCAACGTCCATTTCGCGATATCCGTTCCCATTGGCATTTGCCCGGGCGCGGATTGTTGGAATTCAGCGTAAGCGGCGTCCCTATACTGGCCCCCGACGGCCGCCTAACCGGATACCGCGGCACCATGAGCGATATTACCGAACGATTGCGCATCGATGCCCAACTCGCCCGCACCGGTAAAATGGAATCGCTCGGCCTCCTTTCCGGCGGCGTGGCGCATGAGTTCAACAATCTGCTCTCCCTGATCGGCGGCTTTGCCGGTATCGCCAAGCGTCATCCCGACGACCCTGAGCGCGTCGCCGAAGCGCTCGACACCATCATTCAATCGACCGAACAGGGCAGCAACCTGACCAAGCAAATGCTCGCCTTCTCGCGCAAGGGAGACCTGGAGGCGAAATCCGTTTCGGTCAACGAACTCGTACGCAATATCGAGGCGATGATCAAACCGCTCACCAGCGAGAAGATTTCCGTCCGTTTCGATATCCCGGAAACCGACAAATGCATCCATATCGACCCCAGCCAGCTTTCCCAGGCGGTACTCAATTTGGCGATCAACGCGCGCGACGCCATGTGCGGCGGAGGCAACCTGACAATTGGAACGGAAATTCACGAGTTTCCCGGCTCCAGGCGGATCGGCGGACAATTTCTCGCTCCCGGCAAATATGTCGCCATCTATGTGGAAGACACGGGTCCCGGCATCGAACCCAGCATTCTCGAGCATATTTTCGAACCCTTTTTTACCACCAAGGGGCCGGACAAGGGCACGGGTCTTGGGCTCTCCATCATCTACGGGCTCATGGGAGAATCAGGCGGCGCCATCGATGTTGAATCCAAGCTGGGCGAAGGCAGCCGTTTCACCCTTTACCTGCCGGAGGCCGAGGCTCTCGGCGAAGAGGTTTCGGCAAGCGGGCAAACGGTGCGCCATAGCAACAACACCGCTCTCGTCGCGGAAGCGCATGATGGTATTCGCCGATTGTTGAGCCAGACCATTGAGAAATTAGGTTATCGGGTGCTTTTCGCCAAGGATGGCGATGAAGCGATCAAGCTATCCGCCGATCATGCCGGCGCCGTGGATTTGCTGCTGACCAGCGTGTCGCTTCCCGGAACGAATGGCGGCGCGCTGGCCCGCGAGCTCGGCGCCGACAACGACAGTCTCAAAGTTATTTATTTCGCCCAGCGCGGCGAAGACGACGAATTGCCGAACGAACAGAAGAATGCGCATTCGCGGGTCATTCACAAACCGTTCGATCCCGATTTCGTTGTCGAAACCGTGAACGATTTGATGGCTTCGTAAAAACCAGGGAGACAGCTCCATGGAACTGAATCAACTTAGGATACTGGTCGTCGACGACAATATTCCCGCCGCGGAGATGTTGCAGCAATTGCTTGCCGAAACCGGGGTTGGAAGGGTTTTCATCACCAATGATGGCCGCGAGGCGCAGGAATTTCTCGACGCGGACCCCGACCTCGTCAACATGATCATATGCGATTGGCGCATGCCGAGAATGACCGGCCTGGAATTGCTGCAGCAAGTTCGAATGGCGTATCCCGAGATGCCCTTCATGATGGTCACGGGCAATGCGGATTCGAATTCGATCGAAGCCGCGAGAGACTTCGGCGTTTCCGCCTACATCGCGAAACCCTATTCGCTTCCCGACCTACGAACAAAACTCGACGCCCTGGCCATGCAGCTTTGAGCCGCGCGCTTAACCCTTCATAGCGCTATACATCGCCCGCACCCGACTGCATTCTAAGCCGACGGATTCACCGGCGTCGGAAAATTCGCGTGGACCTTTTCTACGTACTTCTCGTCCTGCTCGTCGCCACCCGCGCTTTCGGCGAAGTGGCGGAGCGTCTGTCGCAGCCCTCTCTGGTCGGCGAGCTGATCGCCGGCGTCGCGCTCGGCGCCGTGGTCGTCGCCTTCCCCGCCACCTTCCCGTCGCTCTCCGGCCTCGCCGGCAACGAGGTGTTCAACACCATCACCGACCTCGGCATGTTCTTCTTGATGCTGTTCGCCGGGTTGGAGATGCAGCCGCGCAAGATCTTTGAGCGCTCGGCCTCGTCGATGGCGGTCGCCTTCGGCGGCATGGTGGTGCCACTCGGGCTCGGCGTCGCCCTCGGCCTCGCCTTCCTGCCGGAAGGTCCCTTGCAAACGGCGCAGAGCCTTTTCATCGGCACGGCGCTGGCGATCACCGCCGTGCCCGCCACGGTGCGCATCCTCGCCGATCTCAATCTCCTCAACACCCGCATCGGCCAGACCATCGTCTCCGCCGCGGTGATCGACGATATCCTCAGCCTGATGCTGCTCGCCTGGCTCACCGGCATGATCGGCGCCACCGAGCCGCCCGGCCTCGCCGAGGTCGGTATTCTCTCCGGCAAGGTGATTCTGTTCTTTGTCGTCACCGCCGTGATCGGGCTCTTCGTCTTTCCCTGGGGCGGGTGCTTCGTCCATCGCCTCAAGGTGCATGAGCTTGAGATCAGCGCCATGCTGGTCGCCGCCTTCGCCTTCGCCGTGCTGGCGGAAGTGCTCGGCCTCCATTTCATCGTCGGCGCCTTCATGGCCGGCCTCTATTTCGGCCAGAAGACGATCGGCGAGCAAAGCTATGACCGGGTGCATGGCACCATCTCGGGCATGACCTTCGGCTTTCTCGCGCCGATCTTCTTCGCCTCGATCGGCTTCGAGCTCAATTTCAGATCGGTCGTCGAGGTGCCGGGCTTCCTCGCGCTGCTGATCGCCTGCGCCTTTTTCGGCAAGATCTTCGGCGCCGGCGTCGCCGCGCGTCTCTTCGGCTATACGCGCAATGAATCGCTCGCCATCGGCATCGGCATGAGCCCGCGCGGCGCGGTCGAGCTGGTCATCGCCGGCATCGCGTTGAAAGCCGGCCTCCTCGCCGGAGACTCCGAGATCGTGACAAATCTCTTCTCCGCCATCGTCATCATGGCGGTGGTCAGCACGGTGGCGAGCCCGATCATCCTCGCGCGGGTATTCGCTAAGCGGAATTAGCGGCCCTTCCAAACGGGATCGCGCTTCTCCAAAAAAGCCGAGATGCCCTCTTTGGCATCCTCCGACTGAATGGCGCGGACGATGACCTCGTCGACATATTCATAGGCCTCGTCGAGCGGCATGGTGAGCTGGCGGTAGAAGGAGCGCTTGCCCATGGCGATGGAATGGGGCGATTTGCTGGCGATCACGGCGGCGAGTTCAGCGACCCGCGCATCGAGCTCGTCCGGCGGCACCGCCTCGTTGATCAGGCCGAAGCGAAGCGCCGTCTCGGCGTCCTGCAGCTTGCCGGTCAGCAGCATCTCCATGGCATGCTTGGGGGCAATGGTGCGGCTGATCGCGACTTGCGGCGAGAGGCACCAGAGGCCGATATTTACGCCCGGCGTGGCGAAGCGCGCCTCCGACGAGGCGACGGCGAGGTCGCAGGTCGCCATAAGCTGGCAGCCCGCCGCCGTCGCCACGCCATGCACCTTGGCGATGATCGGCTTGGAGAGTTTGAGCATGCTCTGCATCATGCGCGAGCATTCCCGGTTGGCGGCGAGCTTGGTCGGCGGATCCTCCATCGCGTCGATCGATTCATTGAGATCGTGGCCGGTGCAGAAGAGCCGCCCAGAAGCAGCCAACACCACCACGCGGACGCTCGCATCCTTATCGATCTCGTCCCACGCCGCCTGCAGCGAACGCACCAATTCGTGCGACAGGCTGTTGCCGGATTTCGGCCGGTTGAGGGTGAGTGTCGCGACGCCGTCGCGGTCCTCGCGCAAGAGAACCGCCTCCGCCGAATTCGATAAATCAGCCTTCTCGGTCGCCATCTGTCGTCTCCCCTGTTAGTCGGCCAGCTCCATCATGAGGTCTTTCGCCTCGACCGTCACCCCCGCTTGCGTGACGATGCGCTTGACCGCCCCGCCCTGCTCGGCATGGACGGCGGTTTCCATTTTCATCGCTTCTATCGCAAACAGCACATCGCCTCGGGCCACGGTCTCGCCCTCGGCAAAGAACACTTTGACCACCATGCCGGGCATGGGCGCCGCGACATGGGCCGGGTTGCCCTCCTCCGCCTTGGGCAGCGCCTCGCGCGTGGCGCCGGCGTCGTGATCGTCGACCTGCACATTGCGCGGCTGGCCGTTCAGTTCGAAAAACACCGTGCGCCGGCCCTTGTCGTCGGGCTCGCCAAGGGCGAGGAAGCGGATAATGAACTGGCGGCCGCGCGCGATATCGAGGGTAATCTCCTCGCCCGGCACCATGCCGTAGAAGAAGGTTCGGCTCGGCAGTACGCCGACATCGCCATAGCGCCGGCGGTGCGCGGCGTAATCGGCAAACACCTGGGGATACATCAGATAGGAGGCGAATTCCGTATCACGGATCTGGCGGCCGACCTTGTGCTCCGCCTCGGTGCGGAGCGCGTCGAGATCAGCGTCATCGAGGGTCGCGCCGGGGCGCACGGTCAGCGGCTCGCGGCCCTTTAATACTTTCTTCTGCAGCGCCTCGGGGAAGCCGCCATAGGGTTGGCCCAACTCGCCGGCGAAGAACGACACGACGGATTCCGGGAAGGCGATCTCGCGTTCCGGATCGCGCACATTCTCCGGGCTCAACCCGCTCGTCACCATCAGGATCGCCATGTCACCAACCACCTTGGAAGTCGGCGTGACCTTGACGATATCGCCGAACATCTGGTTGACCTCGGCAAAGGCCGCGGCCACCTCCGGCCAGCGCTCGTCGCCGATGCCCAGCGCCCTCGCCTGTTCGCGGAGGTTGGTATATTGCCCGCCGGGCATTTCGTGGATGTAGACATCCGAAGTGCCGGAGCGGATATCGCTCTCGAAAGCATAATAGCCGCGCCGCGCCTGCTCCCAATAATGCGACAGCTCGCGCACCGCGCCCTGATCTAAGCCGCTGTCGCGCGGGCCGTTGCGGAGCGCATCATTGACCGAGCCGAAATTGGGCTGGGAGGTGAGCCCGGAAAGCGCATCCATCGCCAGATCGACCGCGTCGACCCCGGCATCGACCGCGGCGATGACGCTGGCGGCGGCGATGCCGCTGGTGTCGTGGGTATGGAAATGGACCGGCAGGCCGGTCTCCTGCTTGAGCGCCTTGATCAGGGTGGTCGCCGCCGCCGGCTTGCACAGGCCCGCCATGTCCTTGAGCGCGATAATATGCGCGCCGGCCGCCTCGAGATCGCGCGCCATGGCGAGATAATAGTTGAGATCATATTTCGAGCGCGCCGGGTCGGTGAAATCGCCGGTGTAGCAGATCGCCGCCTCGCACAGCTTGCCGGATTCGATCACGGCGTCCATGGCGACGCGCATATTCTCGACCCAATTGAGCGAGTCGAACACGCGGAAGAGATCGACGCCGCCCTCCGCCGCTTGGCTCACGAAATAGCGCACCACATTGTCGGGATAGTTGGTATAGCCGACGCCGTTGGCGCCGCGTAGCAGCATCTGCAGGAGGAGATTGGGCATCGCCTCGCGGAACTGGGCCAAGCGGCGCCACGGGTCCTCCTTGAGGAAGCGCATGGCGACATCGAAGGTCGCCCCGCCCCAGCATTCGACGGAGAGAAGGTCGGGCAGGAGATGGGCATAGGCCGGCGCGGCGCCGAGTAGGTCGTGGCTCCGCATACGTGTCGCCAGGAGAGACTGATGCGCATCGCGGAAGCTGGTGTCGGTGATCAGCACCCGCTCTTGATCACGCATCCAATCGGCGAACCCTTTGGCGCCGAGCTCGGCCAGGCGCTGGCGCGATCCGGTCTGCAATTCGCCGGAAAGACTATCCGGCCGGACCGGGATGCTGGCCGGCTCGCCGACCGGGCGGCCGGCGACTTCCGGATTGCCGTTGACGATGACATCGCCGATGAAGCGCAGCAGGCGCGTCGCCCGGTCGCGCCGCTTGGCGAAATGAAACAGCTCCGGCGTTTCGTCGATAAAGCGGGTGGTGTAATCGCCGCCGCGAAACTTGGCGTGGCCCAGGAGTGTTTCGAGAAACACCAGATTGGTGCGCACGCCGCGAATGCGGAACTCCCTCAGCGCCCGGTCCATGCGCTTGATCGCTTCATCCGCCGTCGGCGCCCAGGCGGTCACCTTCTCGAGGAGCGAATCATAGAACGGCGTGATTACCGCGCCGGAATAGGCGGTGCCGCCGTCGAGCCGGATGCCGAAGCCGGTGGCGCCGCGATAGGCGGTCAGCCGGCCGTAATCCGGAATGAAATTATTCTCCGGGTCCTCTGTCGTCACCCGGCATTGAATGGCGTTACCGTTGACCGCGATCTCCTCTTGCGGCGGCACGCCGCTCTCGGCGCTGCCGATCCTGGCGCCCTGGGTAATGCGGATCTGCGCCTTCACCAGATCGATGCCGGTGACCACTTCGCTCACCGTATGCTCGACCTGGATGCGCGGATTGACCTCGATGAAATAAAATTCGCCGCTGTCGACATCCATGAGGAATTCGACGGTGCCGGCATTGCTGTATTCGGCGGCGCAGCCGATGCGCACCGCGGCATCGTGCAGGGAAGCGCGCTGCGCGCCGTCGAGATAGGGCGCCGGCGCGCGCTCGACGGCCTTTTGATTGCGCCGCTGCATGGTGCAGTCGCGCTCATGGAGATGGACGATGGTGCCGTGCTGGTCGCCGAGGATCTGCACCTCGACATGGCGCGCGCGGCGCACCAGCTTTTCGAGATAGACCTCGTCATTGCCGAACGCCGCCTCGGCCTCGCGCCGCGCCGCATCCATCTCGCCGGCGAGCGCCGCTTCCTCCTCGATCACCCGCATGCCGCGCCCGCCGCCGCCCCAGCTCGCCTTGAGCATCACCGGATAGCCGACCTCTTGCGCCATCGCCCGGGCGCCTGCGATATCGCGCGGCAGCGGCGGGCTCGCAGGCATCACCGGTGCGCCCGCCTCTTCGGCCAATGTGCGCGCCGAGACCTTGTTGCCGAGCGCGCGCATCGCCGCCGGGGTCGGGCCGATGAACAAAATACCCGCCGCTGCGCAGGCGTCGGCAAAGTCCGGGTTTTCGGAGAGCAGGCCGTAGCCCGGGTGGATCGCGTCGACCCGGGCTTCCTTGGCGATGCGTATCACGCCCTCGATGCTGAGATAGGCCTCGACCGGCCCGAGACCCTGGCCGACCAGATAGCTTTCATCCGCCTTGAAGCGATGCAGCGCGAAGCGGTCTTCCTGGGAGTAGATCGCGACCGTGCGAATGCCGAGCTCCGACGCCGCGCGCATGACGCGGATGGCGATCTCGCTGCGATTGGCAACGAGAAGCTTGCTGATCTTGCGCGGCGCGTTCACGGATAGGCCTTTCTCTTAGTCGGGCGGCCGTTGCAGATGCCAATCGCTCGCCTGCTGGAAGGCATGACCGACCTTGAGCACGCCGGCCTCGTCGAACGGCCGGCCGGCGATTTGTAAAGACACCGGCATACCGTCCGAGGCGAGACCGCAGGGCACGACGAGCGCCGGCAGGCCGGTCAGGTCGAACGGCTCGGTGTTGCGCAGGATGGCGCCGAACACGGATTCCGCCTGGCCGCGAATCTCGATCATCTCCTGGCCGAGCGGCTGCGCGGTGATCGGCAGCGACGGCATCGCCAGCACATCGACCTCGGCCAGCACATCGGCCATGGCGTGGCCGAGAAGCGTGCGGTAGCGCTGGGCGTGGAGGTAGTCCTTGGCCAGCACATAATTGCCGACCTCGAGGAAGAGCCGCACCTGATCGGTGTAGAGCTCGCCGATGGTGGCGATGTGATCGTCGTGATAGGCGGTGCCCTCGGAAAGATAAATTACCATCGCCGCCGCCGCCGCGTGATCTATATGCGCGATATCGACCTCGCGCACCTCGGCGCCGAGGCCCGCGAGCACGGCAATCGCGGCCTCCGCCGCATCGGCGATCTCGGGAATCGCGCGGTCGAAGAAATAATGTTTCGGCACGCCGATCCTGAGCCCCTTGATGTCGCCGGTGAGCGCGGCGGCATAGTCCGGCACCGCGCGGTCGGGCACCGACGCGTCGCGCCCGTCCGGCCCGGGCATGGGCTGATACATCAGCGCCGCGTCCTCGGCGGAGCGGGTCATCGGCCCGGCATGGTCCATCGTCCAGCACAGCGGATAGATGCCGGCCCGGCTGGAGCGGCCGTAAGTCGGCTTCAGGCCGGTGATACCGCAGCACGCCGAAGGCATGCGGATCGAGCCGCCGGTGTCCGAGCCGGTCGCCCCGGCACAGAGCCTGAGCGCCACCGCCGCGCCCGAGCCGCCGGACGATCCGCCGCTGAAGCGCTCGGTGTCCCACGGGTTGCGGCACGGCCCGAACATCGAGGAATCATTGGTCGGGCCATAGGCATATTCATGGGTGTTGAGCTTGCCGAGCATAACCGCGCCGGCCGCTTTGAGGCGC
>CAZUVO010000073.1:2090-2347 GCA_964623955.1 uncultured Rhizobiaceae bacterium | reverse complement strand
ATGATTCTCCAGCACGCGCGAGCCCGCCGTCGAGCGCACGCCGGCGGTCTGGTAGAGGTCCTTATGGCCGATCGGAATACCGTGCAACGGGCCGCGCCAATTGCCGGCGGCGATCTCCGCCTCGGCGGCCTTGGCTTCGGCCAGCGCCTCGTCGGCTGAGAGCGTGACGAAGGCGTTGACCTTGTCGTTATGCGCGGAGATGCGGGCGAGATAGGCCTCCGCCGCCTCGACGGGCGAGAGCGTTTTGCCGCGATAGG
>CAZUVO010000073.1:0-2052 GCA_964623955.1 uncultured Rhizobiaceae bacterium | reverse complement strand
CCTGCCTGCGCTCGACCGGGCGGAACACGACCGCCGGCTCGACATCCTTGATCGGCAAGTCGCGCAAGGTCTCGATCATCTGCATGATGTTTTCGAACACTTCGGCATGGACGGCCGCCTTGTCCGCATCGACCGGCTGGCCGGCAAGTTCGGCGGCGGTGGATTGAATTCCGCTGGGGGTAATCGGGCTGCGTGCGCTCATGTCACACCTTTATTGTTGGTTATCCCTGGCGCGCCACTTTAGCCCCGCGCGCCACAGCATTGGCGCATAGACGATTAAAAAAACAATGAAGGCCGCCGACCACAGCCCGCCGGAGAGATGAATATCGCCATTGTAGAGCCGCTCCGGCAGGGCCGGCGCGATGAGACGGAGGATGAGGCCAGCGAGCAGCAGGAAATAGGCGGTGAGGATGCTGGGCTTCAGTTTGAGGTCGCGCCCGGTATGACCGAGGATCACTCGGGTCATCATGCCGAAAGTCATCAGCCCGATGGCGCCGACGGTCAGCATATGAAGCGCGATATCGAGCGGCAGTGCCTCCGTAAGCGCCGCCGCGCCTTTGAGCGCGAACCCGGCGGCGAGCGCAAGATAACCGAGATGGAGGATCCAGAGCAGCGGCTCGCCGAGGATCCGCCCGCCACCCCAGCCCGCGAGCCGCGCCGCCGCCAACGCCGCCGCCAGGAGCGAGAGCGCCGCGCCGGCAAGCGACAGAGGCAGAACCGCATCGAGAACGATCATCGCGGCGAGTGCGGCGATGGCGGCGATATCGAGCGGTTGCCATTTGCGCAATTCCGCGTCCGCGCCGCGATTTCTGAGAAAGTTGGCGGTAAAGGACGGAATGATGCGCCCGCCCATCACCGCGATAAAGAGCGCGAACAATCCGGTGGCGACAATGAAGGCGTCGCGCGGCAGCACATCGATCTCGCCGGCGACACTGAAATGAAGCGCGAGATTGGTCAGGGTGAGCGCGCTCAGGGGCACGACGAACACCACATTGCGCCATTGCCGACGCGCGATCAGCGGCGGCAGCAACAGTGCCATCAAAGCCGGGAGAAAGGCGCCATCGATTGCCGTAACCGCGTGCGCCGGCAGGTATCCGGCGAGCGCCACTGCCGCCCGCCCGGCGAGCCACAGCACCACCAGCGCCACCAACGGCGCGCGGCGAAGCGGCGGCACGCCGATCCAATTGGGCACGGCGGTGAGGAGAAAGCCGGCGAGCACCGCCGGGGCATAACCGAACAGCATCTCATGGCCATGCCAGGTCGCCCCCGGCCAATGGCCCGGCGCGCTCAGACTATCGACCTGAATGGCGAGCCACAGCAGCAGCGCCGCCGCGCCATGTACCCCGGCCAGAAAGAAAAACGGCCGGAAGCCGAAGCCGAGAATGGCGGGACCGCCGATTTGCTTTCGCCCGGGATTTTCTGTCATGTAAGGATATCGGCCGTTGGGGTGGAGTGAGACATAAACTGCTACACCCTAGAGCTCTGTCAAGGGAATGCGACAAATCCGCCGGCACGCGGCCAAGGATAAAATCGGGAGACGCCATCATGGGCAAACTGCAAGACAAAACCGCTTTGATCACCGGCGCCAGCAGCGGCATCGGCAAGAAGGTGGCGATATCCTTCGCCGAGGAAGGCGCCGATGTCGCCGTCAACTATCCCGACGATAGCCAGGCCGAGAATGCCCGCGCCGTGGTGGCCGAGGTCGAAAAACGCGGACGCCGCGCGCTGGCGATTCAAGCGGATGTTTCGAACGCCGATGAGAATGGCGCGATGGTCGATGATTTCATCGAAGCCTTCGGCCATATCGATATTCTCGTCAACAATGCCGGCATCGGCTTCACCTCCCCGGTGGAGGACATGACCGTCGAGATGTGGGACGAGATGATCGCGGTAAACTTACGCAGCGTCTTTCTCGGCACCCATAAGGTGCTGCCGCTGATGTATGCCCAGGGCCATGGCAAGATTATCAACACCGCCTCGCAGCTCGCCTATAAGGGCGCGCCGGGGCTGGCGCACTACACCGCGAGCAAGGCGGCGATCGTCTCGTTTACG
>CAZUVO010000072.1:4427-17489 GCA_964623955.1 uncultured Rhizobiaceae bacterium | reverse complement strand
CGCTGATAACGCCCGGTCTCCGGGTCGCGCATGATCGGCAGGCCCCATTCCTCGAATTTGTGCACGGTGGCATCGACGTGGCGCGCGATGTCGTAGCCGAGATCCTCGCGCACCAGGCCCATCAGATCGTTACGGGCATAGCGCACATGATCCTCGGGCTGGTTCTCATCCCACTGCATGCCCATATAGCAGTTGATCGCGTAGAGGCCCTGGGCGACGGCGCCCGAGCGCTCGATATTTGCCTTTTCGACGCAGACCACTTTGAGGTCGCGGCCCCAATAGCGCGATTCATAGGTCGCGCCACAGCCGGCCATGCCGCCGCCGATGACCAGGACGTCGGAATCGACATGCACCGTTTTCCGGCGCGAGAAAAGGCCCATCAGAGGACCCCCAGTTTGAGCTGATCCGGGGTCAGGGCCGGCAATTTGTCGATATTGAGCGCCTCGGGCTCGTGGGCGATCTCCTGGGAATCGAAAGCTTCCTTGCTCGGCGCCTCGTAATCGGACGGCGATTTGATCGAGCCCCACGGCGTGGTCCGGATCGGCGAGACGAAATTCTTCTCATGGCCGTTGCGGAACTTGATCTTCCAGGAAATCGTGCCCTTCGCCTCTTCGCGGAGCGCGCGGACGCTGTGGCCCAAAGGGGCGAAATCGGCATAGCCACGCGCGTCGATCGCGTTTTGCGGACAGGCTTTGACGCAGGAGTAACACTCCCAGCACATGTTGGGCTCGATATTGAAGGCGCGGCGGTAGGTCTTGTCGATATGCATGATGTCCGAGGGACAGATATCGACGCAGTGTCCGCAACCGTCGCAGCGGGTCATGTAGACGAATGTTGGCATGGTGGTGGGTAAATTCCTCTAGCGAAAATAAGAGATGATGGGATTAGTAATGACGCGGCAGTTCGCGGGCGCGCGGGAAGATCTCCGGCTTGTCCGCGGGCGCCGGCAGATTGCTGCGTGAGCCGTTGGCGTTCTCCACCCGCTTCTGCAGCGCGGCGGCGGGCTTGAAGAACATATGAGAGAATTTCGACCAGGGAATGGCGGCGAAGAGAAGCGTCGTCGAAACCAGATAAAGGCCGAGCAGCAGAGGGCTCCACGGGCTGTTGGTCAGCTCCAGATGCGCCCAGACCACGGCGAAGGATACGCTCCCCAGCAGCGACAGGATAAAGAGATCGGCGCGCATGACTCTGAACGGCGAATTGCCCTCGGCGGCGACATCGACCCGGATGAAGAACCAGAACCAATAGCCGCCGAAACAGACCATCAGCGCGCCGATATACCACAGTAGCGCGATGGCGGCCGGCGTTTCGCTGGCAGGGGTCGGATAGCCGAACACCATTATGGCGGTCATCACGACATAAATCAGGAAGCCATACATGGTGAAGAGATGGGCGATCCGGCGCCACGGGTTGCAGAACTCGCCGGAGGTGGCGACGTCGACCGCCGCGGTTTGCACGGCGAGGGAGATCATCTCTCCGCCGCCCACTTTGTGCGTCCCTTTGTTCTGGGCCTTGCGCCAATTCGCGAAGAAATATCTGGCGCTCTTCTTGTGAATGATATCGGCCAGCGTGCCGGCGACGACCAGAAAAATCATGACGGCGATATATATCTGGATCGCGAGGGTCGGCAGGGTGAGCGAAAGCTCGGCGAAGGGATTGCTGGTAAACATTATATTTCCCCAGACTCAGACACGCCGATCAAGGGGCCGGTGATCAACGGGCTCACGTCGAGATCAACGATCCCGCAAATAAAAAATGGGTATTGATGGCTCATTCTTGACACGGTCTCCCTGTCTGAAAGCGCCGCCCGCAAAGGAGCGAAAACTCGGTCTTACTCGTCGGCGCCGCCAGTCAGAAGATCGGTAGAACGCTGTTGGCTCGGGTGAAACGATGCTCACCGAACAGCTAAAGCGCGCTACCTCACCGTTGTGGAGCTTGGTCGACTTCGTGATATCCACACTTGAGAACAGTGTAATAGCCGGGCCCGCCTTTAGCAAGAGACCGGCATTAATTTAGGTCTATCGAGCCGGCCGCCAAGCTATTTCAGCCCGTCATAATAGTCCTGCAGCACCGCGATCACTTCGGAGCGGCTGAACTCGGCCGGCACTGTCTCGTGGTTGATGAACATCTCGCGCAACCGGGTGCCCGAGATCTGCAACCGATGCTCGCCGTCGTGCGGGCAGGTCTTGCCAGTCGCCATACCGTTGCATTTGTAACAATAAAAGGTGATGTCGATTTTCAGCGCTTCGGTCTTCAGCGCGCCGGGCGGCAGGCTGTCGAAGATATGATGCGCATCGAACGGTCCGTAAAATTCGCCGACGCCGGCATGATCGCGCCCGACCACCAGATGCGAGCAGCCGAAATTCTGCCGGAATACGGCGTGCAGCAGGGCTTCGCGCGGCCCGGCATAGCGCATCTCGATTGGATAGCCGGCCTGTAGAACGGTGCCAGGCACGAAATAATCATTCAACAGCGCATCGATCGCACGGGTCCGGACTTCGGCCGGAATGTCGCCCGGCTTCAGCGCGCCGAGCACCTGGTGGACCAGCACACCATCGCAGATTTCGATGGCGATCTTGGCGAGATATTCATGACTGCGGTGCATCGGGTTGCGCGTCTGGAAAGCGGCGACCTTGGACCAGCCCGCTTCCATGAACATCGCCCGGGTCTCCGCCGGGCGGTGGTAGAGCCCGGCATAGGTCTTGGGAAAATGGCCTTCGGACAGGGTGCGCACCGGCCCGCCGAGATTGACTTCCCCCTGGCGCATGACCTTATCCACGCCGGGATGGCTGGAATCGGTTGTGCGAAACACATGGCTGCATTCGAATTCGCGGTCGACGGCGTATTTCTCCTCGACGGTCAGGATGCCGAGCAGGTCCCCGCTCTCGCCATCGAGAAGCGCCACGTCCTCACCGATGGCGATTTCGTCGGCAAGCTCCTGGGCGGCAGAAAGGGTGATCGGGATCGGCCAAAAGAGCCCGTTCGCCATCAGCATCTGCTCGCAACAACCGCGCCAGTCCGCCTCGCCCATGAATCCGTCGAGCGGCGTATAGGCGCCCATGCCGAGCATCAGAAGGTCGGAGACCTCGCGGCTGGAAAGCGGCACGCGCTTCAGATGCCCTGCCCGTCCCGTCTCCTCCGCGCGCTCGACTTCCGGCAGCAGCAGGGGTTTCAGGGATTCCGCCCCATAAGGCGGCACCAATCTCGACATCCAAGACGCTCCTTCCACGAACGATAGGTCGGAACGGGTGCGGCCAAGACCGCGTGCCGCAATCCCGACCGCCGATACCCCAAACTTTCTGGGGCCTCTGCGTCTCATAAACGAAATCGGCCCGGAGGTGGCAAGAATAATTTTTCCTATGGCCGGGAGCTCAGCATCGACTTCGCCGATCTGGGCGATGACCTCTTCGTGTACTTCTTCCAACTGCGGCGAGATCATGATTTCCGCGCCGGTCGCACCGCCGCATCCATTTCCACTTGCCGAGGGACGGCATAAGATGGCAACGCTGAACAGTGCTAATCCAGAAAGGAAGAGCCATGCCGGAGAGCGACCTCTGCCGCATGACGGCCGGCGAGATGATGGCGGGCCTCGGCGCGGGCGACTTCAGCCGGCGCGAGTTGGTCGCGGCCCATCTCGCGCGTATCGACGAATGCAACGGCGCCGTCAACGCCATCGTCGAGCGGCGCGACGAGGACGCGCTGGCCGAGGCCGAGGCCGCAGACCGCGACGCCGCCAACCGCACGGGCCTCGCGCTCGACGGCGTGCCGATCAGCATCAAGGATTATTTCGATGTCGCCGGCATGAAGCATACCGAAGGGGTGCACAGCATGGCGGAGCGGCGCTCGCCAACGGACGAGATCGCCATTGCCCGCCTGCGCGCCGCCGGCGCTATCATCATCGGCAAATGCAATCAACCGGATTTTCAGATCCGCTGGAACACGGTCAACGCGCTTTACGGCGCAACGCGCAATCCGCGCGATCTCGAATGCACCGCCGGCGGCTCATCCGGCGGCGATGCCGCTGCGGTGGCCGCCGGCATGGCGCCCCTGGGCCTCGGCGCGGATTATGGCGGCTCGGTTCGCGTGCCGGCGAGTTTTTGCGGCATCTATGGCTTGCGGCCCTCCGCCGGGCGGGTGCCCAACACCGCCACCCTGCCGCCGTTCGACGGTCCGCCGACCCTCGATCACATGGCCTCGATCGGCCCCTTTGCCCGCTCGGTCGATGATCTCTGGCGCATTCTCGAAACCCTCGCCGGCCCGCACCCCGGCGACCCCGCCTCGCTGCCGGTGCCCCTGGGTGAGCGCGGCGCGAGCGGCAAGCTCCGCATCGCGCGCATGTGCTTTGAGACCGGTGCCAAGGTGACGCCCGAAGTCGAAGCCGCGCTCGACGCCACCGCCGATATCCTCGGCAAAACCGGCTACGACATCGTTCCCGGCGGCTTTCCCAACGCGGAACGCGCGCCGGAGGTCTGGGCGGAGCTGATCGGCACCGAGCTGATCAATATCGCCATGCCGATCTGGCGCGAGCAGATGGGCGATAGCGGCGCCCAGCATATCGACGAAATGTTCGACCTGTTCGAAGTCGGCAACGACGCGGTGCGCTACATCAAGGCCTTTATGGAACGCCGTACCCTGGTGCGCGAGACCGCGCTCTGGATGGAGGATCATCCTCTGGTGCTGGCGCCGGTCGCCGGCATGGCAACACCCAAGCTCGATTTCGACCATTATCTCGACAGTGCGCAAACCCGCGACCTGTTCGATCACATGCGCAATGTCATGTGGGTCAATCTCATGAGCCTGCCGGGCGTGGCGCTCCCGAACGGTATCCAGATCGTCGCCCGGCGCTTCCATGAAGCGGAGGCGCTGGATGCCGCCGAGGCAGTGGAGCGCGCCCTCGGGCCGGTGGCGGTCGCGGACGTCGAAGCCTAAACCAAAATTCAGCCGCCCCCGTGAGCGCGGGCGGTGCGTTCGTTGAGGTCGCGGAGTGCCGCGAGCTCGGTGGCGCTCGGCGCCGGCGTCGCGCCGCAATCCGCCGCGACTTGGAGCGGCCAGCCCGTCGCCTCCTCGGCATCCGCCGCGGTGAAACCGGGATGCAGTTCGCTCAGGGTCAGTTCGTTGGTTTCCGGATTGGGCCGCAGGATGCCGATATCGGTGATGACCGCCGTCGGGCCCTTGCCGGGCAGGCCGGCTTCGGCGCGCCAATTGCCGCCGCCGGCATGGCCCGCCGAGGTGACGAAGGCGAGTTCGTCGACGAAGGTGCGCGGCGATTGGCGCAGGATGATCAGAACCTCGCCGGCGGAGGCGGCAATTTCCGGTGCGCCGCCGGCGCCGGGCAGCCGCACCTTGGGCGCGTCATAGTCTCCGATCACGGTGGTGTTGAGATTGCCGAACCGGTCGAGCTGCGCGGCGCCGAGAAAGCCGACATCGACGCGCCCGCCCTGCAGCCAGTAGCGAAATATTTCCGGCGTCGAGACCACCGTATCGGCGGTCTCCGCCAGCTCGCCATCGCCGATGGAAAGCGGCAGCACTTCCGGCTTGGCGCCGATGGTGCCCGATTCATAGATCAGCACCACATCCGGCGCATGAGTTGCGCGGGCGAGATTCGCCGCTGCGCTCGGCAGGCCGATACCGACGAAACAGACCGCGTTATCCTTCAGCATGCGCGCCGCCGCGATGGTCATCATCTCGTCGCTCGTCCACTGAGCTTCAGCCATGAGCAGCCTCCTCGCCACTCGCGGCGGCGATGCTGCGGGTGAACTCGGCGAAATTCCGTGTGCCGAGTACATGGCGCGCCATCCAGGCCGTGAACGCCTCACGGTCGCGCGAGATTTCGTCCCAACATTTATAGAAGCCGTTGTCGCGATCGTAATAGCCAAGCGCATAGGACGGGTAGGCGCCACCCGGCTCGACGCAGACCGCATCGATTACCCAGCGCGGCAACAGCACGGCGTTGGCGCGCGTCTCGAATTCGTCGACGATTTCCTCGACGGTGACGATGACGCGCTTGGCGGCGAGCGCCGCCTCCTTCTGCACGCCGGTAATGCCCCACATCATGACATTGCCGCGCCGGTCCGCCTGCTGGGCATGAATGACGGTGACGTCCGGGCGAAGCGAGGGCACCGCCGCGAGCTCTTCGCCGGTGAATGGGCAGGTGATCGATTTGATTACCGGATTGACCTTCGGCAGATCGCAGCCGACATAGCCACGCAGCACCGCGAACGGCAGGCCGCTCGCGCCGGCGACATAGGCGTTGGCGAGATCGGCATGGCTATGCTCCTCGATTTCGAGCGCCGCCGGCCAGCTCTTTTGCACCGCGTCGCGGAAGCGGTGAAGCGAGCCGACGCCGGGATTGCCGCCCCAGGAAAAGATCAGCTTGGCGATGCAGTTCATGCCGATCAATTGATCGTAAATCAAATCCGGTGTCAGGCGAATGGCGGTGAGGTTCCGCTTGCCGGCGCGAATTACCTGATGCCCCGCGGCATGGGGAATGAGATGGGTAAAGCCTTCCATCGCAACGGTGTCGCCATCGTCGACCAGCGCGTCGACCGCTTCATCCAATGTCGTGATGTCCGCCATAAACGCTACCGGTACTACCTTGGATAGAAGGGAGGAATTTTGGCGTCGACATTGACCCAAACCGATTTCGGCTCGGTATAGCCGCGCATTGCCTCGAAGCCCATTTCGCGGCCATAGCCGGAACCGGCGACACCGCCGAAGGGCGAACCCGGATTGACCCGCTTGTAGCAATTGATCCATAGCATGCCGGTCACGATACGCTTGGCCATGCGATGGGCGCGCTGCAAATTTTGCGTCCACAGGCCGGCGCCGAGGCCATAGGAGGTGCTGTTGGCAATCTCCACCACCTCATCCTCGTCGCTGAAGGTGGAGACGCTGACGAAAGGACCGAACACTTCTTCCTGACACACGCGATCCTGCGGCTGCGCGGTGACCACGGTGGGCGCGACATAGCAACCCTGTTGCAGCTCCGCATCCTCCGGCGGTCCGCCGCCAAGGAGAATTTCGGAGCCTTCCTGCTGCGCGATTTGACAATAGCTCAGTACGCGGTCGCGGTGCATGGTCGAGGTGAGCGGCCCCATCTCGGTGTCCGCATCCATCGGATTGCCGACTTTGATCGACCCCGCGAGCTTGAGGAAACCGTCGAGGAACTGATCCTTGATTTTCTCGTGCAACAACAAGCGCGAGCCGGCGATGCAGGCCTGGCCCTGATTGTGAAAGATCGCGAAGGCGGAGCCGCCGATGGCCGCCGGAATATGGGCATCGTCGAACACGATATTGGCGCCCTTGCCGCCGAGCTCGAGATGAAGACGCTTGAGATTGCCCGCCGAGGCCTCGATGATTTTGCGCCCGGTCACGGTCGAGCCGGTGAAGGAGACTTTCTGCACCCCGGGATGTTCGGCGAGGTGCTGCCCGGCGCGCGCGCCGTAACCCTGCACCACATTGAGCGCGCCGGGCGGGAAGCCGACCTCGCGCGCCAGTTCGGCAATGCGAAGGGTCGAGAGCGGCGTCAGCTCGGCCTGTTTCATCACCACCGTGTTGCCGGCGGCGAGCGCCGGGCCGAGCTTCCAACTGGTGAACATGAGGGGAAAGTTCCACGGCACGATCTGGCCGACCACGCCGACCGGCTCGCGAACGACATAATTGAGAAACCCCTCCTCGACCGGCACCACATCGCCTTGCAGCTTGTCGGCCATGCCGCCGAAATAGCGGTAGCAGCCGACCGTGCGCGGCACGTCGAGGCGTGTGGTGTCGCGCATGGGATGGCCGGTATCGCTGCTTTCGAGGCGCGCCAGCTCATCCGCGTTCTGCTCGATCGCATCGGCGAGCTTGGAGAGCAAATGGCCGCGCTCGGCGGCCGCCATGTCGCGCCAGGCGGGAAAGGCCCGCGCCGCCGCCGCCACCGCCGCGTCGATATCCGCTTCGCCGCCTTCCGCGACTTCCCCGATCAGACTGTTGTCGTGTGGGTTGAGAACTTCCATCGTGGCGCCGTCGGCGGCATCGACGAATTCTCCGTCAATAAACAGCTTATTTTGGATATCCATGGGCCTCCCCACCCCAAGGAAACACGCCTGCGCTTACCGGCGGGCGCCCTAAAACTCGACCGGCACGACCGGCGCTTCGCCGCGCGCGATGATGCCGGGCAGATCGCCATTGGCGTTCTCCCACACCAGCAGCATGGAGCGCCGCGGCGAAAAACCCTGATGGCGGATATCCGCCGGCATGGCCGCCACGTCGCCGGCGCGCATGACGACCTTGGCCCGCGGCGATCCGGATTCCTTGTCCTTGACGTCCCAGTGAATCTCGTCGGAAAGCTGGATGAACCACTCGACCCGGTCATTGCCATGCTCGACCGGCAGGATGAATTCCTCCGAGGTCGGGCAATAGAGGCTGTCGCCCACCACCGAACAGACCGATGGGTTCCAGGTCACGTCCGAGCGCGACAGATAGGCGAAAAGATTGAAGCCGCACACTTCGTCTTCGAAGCCGGGCTCCGCCTCGATCATCGGTTCGGTCTGATCGACATCGAGAAAAGCGCGGTTGATGGGATGGCCGCTCTCGTCGGTGCGGCGCTGGGCATCGCCCGGCACGCCGACCATGCGCTCGGCGGTCACCCGCAAGCGGTCGATCGCCGCTTTGTTGTCGCCATTCTTGCGGCCATAGGGCTTTTCCGTCTCCATCGGCGCGGCGAAGGGGTCGTAACCGGCATTGGTCCAGTCTTCCAACATGCTTTTGAAGCTCGCCATCAGATCTTCGGAATCGAAGTTTTCGTTGTAGTCCGCGCCGCCCTCGCGGAATCCATCGTTAAACCGGCCGGCGAACATATCGACATTGCCGTAATGATTGAGCGTGCCGAAGACGGGATCGAAATTCACCGTGCCATAGAAAAAATTCCACGCGACGTCGCGCTGCAGCGCGCGCAGGAAAACGTCAATCGACATGACATGCTGGCCGTTGGGCCAATCGATGTGGGCGAAATACTCGTCCCGGCGAAATGCGAAACCGCCTATCTTGAAGGAGCGGTAGCCGGTGTAATTGTCGGCCTCGCTCGTCAAGAATTCCTGTTGTGCCGCCATGATTCTCTCCCGTTTGGTAAACCCCGCTAGCGCCGTCAGGAGCTATTGGGTCTGGCAGATTTCGTTCCACTTTTCCTGGGTCAGCGGGCCCTGGATGGTTTGAATCATCACCACCGACGGCGCGTCCGACTGAAATTGATAGGCGGCGCCGACTGGCAGCATCGCCATATGGCCGTGGCCCGCCCGGACGCGGCCCATTCTTTGCCCCTCCGGATCGCCGTCGATCAGCACCGCGCCCTCGCCGTCGCCCTCGGGCGCGCCCGCCGCCAGCTTGACCAGATTGACATCGACCTGACCGTCCATGCAGAGCGCGAATTCGTCATGGGATGCGGCGAACCAGGGCGATGTGCCCTCGACGCGCATTACCTCAACGACATATTCGAAATTCTTGGCAACCGCGATGCGCTCGAACGGCGCGGCATTCGCCGCCACCTCGAAGACATTCGAAAAAACATAATTCTTGGGATCGTCCTTGATCACCTGCACGCCGCCTTTGTTGTAATTGGCGAGCGAGCCGAATTCGGTTTTATATTCGGTCATCTCATCCCTCCCTGGCCGCCTTTAATTTTCCTGAGCGCACCCTGTTTTATCTCGAACGCAGAGTATTCGACAGCACCAGTTGCGGCAATATCTTGCCGCTTGACATGTTCTAAAGACGAACATATGTTCGTATAATGAACAATTGTCTTGAACAATACCTGACTTGTCAAGATGAATGAAACTTTGCGCAGCACTGAATTCGTCACGTCTCTGGCCCGTGGACTCCAGGTCGTGCGCGCCTTCGACGCCGACCATCCGGTGATGACGCTGTCGGAAGTCGCCAAGCGGACAGACCTTACCCGGGCGGCGGCACGGCGCTTTCTTCATACCCTGCGGGATCTCGGATATGTCGCCTCCGACGGCCGCGATTTCCGCCTGACGCCGCATGTCCTGAGCCTGGGATACGCTTATTTGTCATCGATGAGCATTGTCGAGATCGCCCAGCCCTATATGGACACTATTTCAAAGCAGGTGAGCGAGTCCTGCTCGATGAGCGTTCTCGACGGCGGCGAAATCGTCTATGTCGCGCGCGTACCGGCGAAGCGCATCATGTCGGTCGCGCTCAGCATCGGCACCCGCCTGCCGGCCCACAATACGTCCATGGGGCGGGTATTGCTCGCCGCGCTGGACGAGGGCGATCTCGACAGATATTTCACTGCCGGCGATCGCGCGCTCTTTACGCCGCACACATTGACGGATGAAGCGGAACTGAGAGACAAGCTTTGCCGGGTGCGCGCGGACGGCTATGCTGCGGTCGATCAAGAACTCGAGCTCGGCGTGCGCAGTGTCGCCGTGCCGGTCCGCTCACGCAGCGGCAAAACAGTCGCCGCGCTGAACGTCAGCGGTCACGCCACGCGGGTTTCGATGCGCGATATGCGGCGCAATTTTCTGCCGCCGCTCCGCGCCGCGGCCGATGCCATCGCCGCGTCGCTCTCCGGCGCCACACCGCAAGCGGTCAACGGGTAGCGCATCATTTCAATCCGCGCTCTCGGGCAGCAATTGCGCCTCAAAGCCCCAGATAGCTTTCCGCCACGCGTTTGTCGTGGCGCAGGGTTTCCGCGTCGCCCTGGCCGACGATTGTGCCGTTTTCGAGAAGATAGGCGCGGTCGGCGATGCGCAGACTCCGCCGCGCATTCTGCTCCACCAGCAGGATACTGACATCACCCTCGGCAATCGATTTGAGGGTCGCGAACAATTCCTTGCAGAGGATCGGGCTCAACCCGATCGAGGGCTCGTCGAGCAAGAGGAAGCGCGGCTCCGCCATCATCGCGCGGGCAATGGCGAGCATCTGCTGTTCGCCGCCGCTCATGGTTTTAGCCGTTTGATTGCGCCGCTCGGCAAGGCGGGGAAAGAGCTCGAGGACGCGCGCCAGATTATGTTCTGAATTCTGACGCGCACGTTTGGCGAAGGCGCCCAGCATCAGATTTTCCCGCACGCTGAGCGCACCGAAAATGCGCCGGCCCTCGGGCACGAGCGAAATGCCGCGTTCGACCAACACATGCGGCGCCACGCCGAGGATGTTCTCGCCGCTGAGCGCGATGCGGGCGCCCGGCTTGGGGCGCAGCAATCCGGAAAGCGCATTGAGGAGCGTCGTCTTGCCGGCGCCGTTGGCACCCAGGATAGTCACCGTTTCGCCTTCGCCGACGGTGAGGGACACATCGTGCAATGCCTCATGGCCGCCATAGGCGACGCTGAGCGCCGCGACATCAAGCATCGTCATCGTCATCCTCCCCCAGATAGGCCTCGATCACTTGTGGATCGGACAGCACCTCGGACGCCCCGCCCTCGATAATCTTCTGTCCGGCATTCATCACCACGACACGGTCGCAGAGTGTGCGGATGGCATCCATGACATGCTCGACGACGATCAGCGCGATGCCGCGATCGCGGGTGCGCTGCACCAGTTCGATGCCGGTGATCAGCTCGGTCTGATTGAGGCCGGCCAGCCACTCGTCCAAGAGCAGCAATTGCGGATCGGTGGCGAGCGCGCGGGCAAGCTCGACGCGTTTCTGGTCGATATAGGTCAATTGCGATACCGGTTGATTGGCTCGGTCGGCAAGGCCGACATCGTGCAGCAATTCCTCAACCGCGTCTGCCGAGCCGGAAAGAGACAGGCGCCGGCTGCCGAACGCCGCGCCGACAAGAATATTTTCGCGCACGGTCATGCCCGGGAACACGCGCACCAATTGGAATGTGCGGCTAACGCGGCGGCGGCAGATTTGATAGGGCTGGAGGCCCACCAGGCTTGCTTCGTTCATGCGGATTTCGCCGGAATCGGGTTTGAATTCGCCGGTAATGAGGTTGAGCACCGTCGTCTTGCCCGACCCGTTGGGGCCGATCAAACCGACGATATCGCCCGCGCCAACCGAGAATTCCATCTCATGGACCGCCTTTAGGCCGCCGAAGGATTTGTGCAGGCCGGATATTCGCAGAAGAGGCGCGTCAGACATTATTTCGCCTCCCCGGAGTTTCTTCGCTTCAATTTGTTGAATAGATTTTCCAGCACACCGGTCACGCCATGCGGCAGGAAGTAGACGATGACGATGAAGCAACCGCCCAGCACGATGCTGAATTGGCGTGGAAACTCACCTGACAGGAAATCGAACAGCAGCACCAGCGGCACCGCGCCCAAAGCCGGGCCCCAAATCCTGCTCACCCCGCCGAGCATCGCCATGATAAGGACCTGGAAAGATACCAGCGGATTGAAAGCAATGTTGGGATCGATATAGGTCCAGCGCGGCATTAATATCGCGCCGGCGGCGGAGATAAAGGCGGCGCTCAGCGCGAACATCAGCACTTTGACCAGCATGGTATTGATGCCGGCGTGATTGGCGGCGGACTCGTCCTCGCCGATGGTCCTGAGCGCCAGACCGAGGCGGGAGCGGCCGATCGCAAACGCGGTGGCGAAGGTGATCACCAAAACGACCAGCAAATAATAGTAGAGATCCTCCGGCCATAAATTGAGGAAGACATGACGCACCATGGTGCGCGTTTGGTTGATTTCGAACCAGATCATGAACTGGCGGATCAATTCCGACAGGCCGAAGGTGAAGACGACGAAATAAACCCCCGACAGTCGCAATGTCGAAAGGCCGACGACCAGGGCGATCAGAAACCCTACCGCGGCCCCGATGATGACGACCAATGGAAACGGCAAAGTTTCCGCATAGATGGCCGACATATATGCGCCGATGCCGAAAAACGCCGCCGACGCCAGGGAAATATAACGCGTGCTACCGGAAAACATCGACCACGCCGTGGCCATGATGACGTAGGAAAAAATGCTGAGCATCAGCGACACGGTGTAAGGCGATGCAAACAGCGGCAGGCAGGCAAGCAGCGCGACGCCGCCCGCCAACAGGGCACCCAGGTTTATGTTCTTGATGCTCACCTTACTTCGCCCCGAACAAGCCGGTGGGACGGATAAGAA
>CAZUVO010000072.1:0-4417 GCA_964623955.1 uncultured Rhizobiaceae bacterium | reverse complement strand
TTGACCACCAGGGTCAGTCCCGGATCGATGAAGTGAGCGACAAGGGCTTCGGTAACGCCCAGAATGAGTCCGGCCACCAGACTGCCGGCGATACTCCCCACGCCTCCCATGATCACGATGATCAATGCCTTGAGGGTGAACTCGATACCGGTGGCGGGGCTCACACTGTAAAACATGCTGACCAACGAGCCCGACGCGGCGACCATGGCGCCGCCTGCCGCGAAGGCGAGCGCGCTAAACCGTTTAACGTCAATCGCGACCAATTGGGCCGCGATGGGATCGACCGAAATAGCGCGCATCGCCGTGCCGTGGCGCGTCTTGTGCAGGAATATCCAGGCGGCAACGCCAAGCACACAGGCCAAAGCAAACGCCAACAGGCGGTTGAGAATAAATGTGATCTCGGAGAAGCCGACGGTCTCGGCCAGATACAGGTAGCCGCGGGTCTGCCCGCCCCAGGCCCAAAGCGCGCCGCCTTCAAGAACAAAGAGCAATCCGAAGGTGACGAGGACTGCGTCCCGATCCATCGTATCCTGATCGGGTGCCCGATTGACCAGCGGTTGGAGAATCACCCGATGAATAAGCCAATTCGCGGCAAAAGCGGCGGGCGTCACCAGTAGGATGGTGAGAAGCGGGCTGAAGGCGTGCAGGGTGAACAGCCAAAATGTGGCGAATGCCGCCAGCATCAGGCTTTCGCCATAGGACAGGTTCATGATCCGCGCGACGCCATACTGAAAATTCAGGCCGATGGCGATCAGCGCGTACATGCCGCCCAGGACGATGCCGTTCAGGACGATATCAAGGACTACCACTTACCCGTTTCCTTCGCGGTGGCTCGCGCAAGACAAGGAAAGAGCGTAAAAGAACAGACGAAGCCATGCACCCCACCAGAATGTGGGATGCATGGCTCGCCGGTTAGCTCGGTCAAGAGTGGTTAGTTTTTCCACTCAGGCTTGGGAAACAGAATAGGCTTGGCGCCGTCGCGATTGGCGGGAGACAGGCCATAATATTCGCCTCCCTGGAACTGGCCGAGCGACCAATAGCCTTGCAGCAATTGATTCTCGAACCACATCGGGCCGGTGATGGTGTCGAACTTCTGCTCGCGAATTGCGTTCGTCACCTTCTCGCGGTCAAGCTCGCCGACGGATTCGATGGCCTTCTGGAGAATCTGCAGGCTGCCATAAACCGCCTGGCCGCCGGTCAAGTCCGGCTCCTCGCCGATCACTTCGCGATAGCGCGCGATGTAATCCTGCACTTCCTGGCGGGTCGGATCGGCGCCGCCCATGCCCATCATGCCGTCGAGATTCATCTTGCCGCCGAATTTGCCGATGAAATAGGGATGCGGCGGACCGACGGCGACGTACATAACCTTGGGATTGAAGCCGAGGGTCATGGACTGCTCGGTCAGCATCATGGAGCCGAGCGGATAGCTCATGGCGAGGAAGGTATCCGGCTCGAGCCGCTGCATTTCCTTGATCTGCGCCGACATGTCCGAAGCGCCGAGCGGGTAGCTCTTATTGTAGACCAGCTCCAGATCGGTTCCCTCGAGAAGATCCTCGGCGACATTGGCCATTTCGACACCAAGCTGATCGGCGACGAAAATCATCGCAACCTTGTTGTTGATCTTGCCCTCGGCCCTCAAGTTTTTCACGACGTCAATGATCGGCGACGTCAGGAAGGTCGGCGTGCGCAACATCCAAAAGGCATTCTTCCAGACCTTGGTCAGTTCCTTGATCTTCTCCGCCGACGCCGTGAAGGCGAGCAGCGGATAACCATGGCGCTCGTAAAGCGGAGCGACCGCCATATGCGTCGCCGTGCCCCAAGGCGCCAAAACGAAATCGACCTTGTCGCTGAGCATCAGACGCTCGGTCAGTTTCACCGCCTCTTCGAGTTGACTGCGATCGTCATAGACGATGAATTCGACCGGCACCTTCTTGTCATATTTCGACAAATAGATTCCGCCGGCGGCATTCACGTCGTGCAGCCACAGATTATAGTTTCCCAGTGTCGTCGTGCCGGCGCCGGGCGCATAGGGACCCGACAGCGATACCGCATATCCCATGCGGATAACATCCGGGCCGTCCGCGCGGGCTTGCCCGCCCAATCCGACCGCGAGGCCCATCACCATCGCCATGGCGATGGCAAGGCTCAATAATTTTCTCCTCATGACCTGGTCACTCCCTTTTTTGAACGGGCTTGATCGTCCGCCCGTTTGATGGCGCCGGATCATCACTTCCCAATTCGAATCCGGCGCAATTTCGATTGGCCAATCTTACGACAAGAATTTGGCGACCGCAGACACCGCGGACGGCTTCTCGTCGAGCACCAAATGGCCGGCTCTAGGCACGAGATGAACTTTCGAGCCCGATATGTGATTGCTCCAGACGTCGGCCTGCTGAACCGGGATGATGCGGTCTTGTTTGCCCCACAATATCAGGGTCGGCATGGTCAGCCGGTGGAGATAACGCGGCAGTTTTGGATCGTGCAAACGATCCCACGCGATGCGCGCGAAAGAACTTGATTCCCGGTAGCGGTCGACGATGAAATTCACGTCATGCCCGGTCGGCAGGAACGGCTTGAGCACGTCGAAATTATACACCAGGCTGGTGACGAGTTCCTCCGGCGTGAGCTTGAAGATATCGACGGTCGGATGCTCCGGCACGCGAAGGCCGGCGGGCGCGACCAGCGCCAGACGCTTCACCCGGTGGCCATAATGCGCGGCAAACCGCGCCGCCATCCAGCCGCCCATCGACAGGCCGACCAAATTGACCTCGTCGAGACCCAACTGATCGAACAGATCCATGTAATGCATGACATAGTCATGCATCTCGTTGATGGTGAGATCGTCGCCCGATTCGCCGAAGCCGAGATGATAGGGAATCATCACCTTGAACTTCTCGGCCCAAGGCAGCAGGGAATCGAACCCGGTCACCGTCCCGGCGCCGTGAAAAAACATGAGCGGCTCGCCCTTCCCCGCCGTCAGCATGACGACTTGATTGCCGTTTACCGTTAGCTTTTGGCGTCTGAATTTTTTCATTATTCAGCGGCCTCCTGGAATTGACCGTTGGTGATGCGCCCGGCCGAGAGGTCCGGCTGCTTGCGCCGAAGCTGCGGGATGACTTTCTCGGCGAAAAGCGTCGTGCTTTTCACCGTCTTCCAGTGCGGCATGTCGCCGATATGGAGATGGCAGTTGACCCGCGTACTGTCCGCCTCGTCGATCCATTTGCGCATCGCCTCGGCGACCTGGTCCGGCGTACCGGCGACCACGCGGAACTGCTCGGTCATCTTGTCATAGTCGAATTCGCCGTGCAGCGCCGGGCGCGAGACCCGCTCGCGGAACTGCTCGGTGGTCAGGTAGCCGGGCGGGAACAAGAAGCTCGGCGTGACCCGCGCGCAATCCTCGAAGAAGAATTTGATATGCGGGTGGAACTCTTCCGCCGCCTGCTTTTCGTCCTCGGCGACATAGGCGAACACGTTGATCAAGGTTTTGTCCGGCGTCCATTTGTTGCCGTATTTCCTCGATTTCTTCTTGAGGTCCCGGAAGGTCTCCAGCTGCTTCGTGGTCGGCACGAAGACAGAGGCATAGCCGAAATCATATTCGGCGGCGAACTCGACCGTCTCGGGGCTGCCGGTGCCGACGATATAGACCTTGGGATGCGGCTTTTGCAAAGGCTTGGGCCAGACATTGAGATAGCGGTAGTCATAAAACTCGCCCTGGAAATCGGTCGGGCCGTCTTCTTTCCAGGCCTTGAGAATGATGTCGACCGATTCGCGAAAGCGCGCCCGGGACGTCGCAGGATTAACCGGATGCACCCAATATTCCATGCCGGTGCCGAGCGGCAGGGCGATCTCAAGGCGCCCGCCCGACATCACGTCGAGCATGGCGTACTCCTCGGCCACCCGGCTCGGCAGTTCGAGATTGACCGGCGTGCCGAAGACACAGATTTTCGCCCGCTTGGTACGCTGAATGAGGGTCGCCGCCATCAGCGCGCAAGTCGGCATCATGCTGTAGGAAGTGCCGTGATGCTCGTTGACGCAGACGCCGTCGAAGCCCAACTCGTCGGCCAGCGTCATCTCGCGCAAATAGCGCTCGTAAAGCGCATGGCCCTTGACCGGATCGTAAATCGTATTGGGGAAATCCACCCAGGTGGAGGCGTATTTCTTATGGTCCTCCGGATAATGGATATAGGGCATGAAATGAAAATAATAGAATTGAAGATCGTCTCGAATCATTTCGTCGTTCTCCTATTGCAAATCACCAGAGCCGGAACGAACGCGATCACCGCATACCGTTGCGTCCCGCGCGAAAAGCGCAAGCGCAATCCTGTTAGATTATTCCGCTCTTCTCCCAGCCGGGCAATCCCGGCATCTTGTTCGTTATGCGAACAGTTGTTCGCTGATTGAAGACATGGTAGCAATC
>CAZUVO010000071.1:0-18058 GCA_964623955.1 uncultured Rhizobiaceae bacterium | reverse complement strand
GGCTGTTCGACCGCGGCGAGCCGTGCGGCGCCGAATCCAACATGGCCAAGGTGCTCGCCTCCGACGCCGCCTTCTTCGCCGCCGATCGCGCGGTGCAGACCCATGGCGGCTACGGCTATGTCCGCGAATTCGATGTCGAGCGCTATTTCCGCGAGCTTCGCCTGCTGCAGATTGCGCCGGTCAGCCAGGAGATGGCGTATAATCATTTGGCCCAGCATGTGCTCGGCCTGCCGCGATCCTATTGATCCAACCAAACCGAAGAAAAGGGAGATGAACCATGGTGGCACGCATGAAAGAGGTCGGAGAGAACCGCTTCCGCGAGGATTACGGCCGCTATTTCGAGGATTTCGAGATCGGCCATATCTACGAGCACCGGCCCGGGCGCACCATCACGCAAACCGACAATACCTGGTTCACGCTCCTCACCATGAACAAGCATCCGCTGCATTTCGATCTCGACTATGCCAAGAGCAGCGAATTCGGCAAGCCGCTGGTCAATAGCGGCCTGACGCTCGCCATCGTCGCCGGCATGAGCGTCGCCGACGTGAGCCAAAAGACCATCGCTAATCTCGGCTGGGACAAGATCAAACTCACCGCCCCGGTCTTCGCCGGCGACACGATCTACGCCGAATCCGAAGTCCTCAGCAAACGCGAATCAAAATCCCGCCCGCATGCCGGTATCGTCACGGTGAAAACCACCGGCCACAAAGAAGACGGCACGGTGTTTATGACCTATGAGCGGAGTATGTTGATTCCGAAGCAAGGGCATGCGGTGGATGATAAGGCGGAATTGTATTAAGCCCTTCTTCCCCGGGGGAAGAAGGGTTGGGTAGAAGGGGCGGGCAAAGCGCGTAAGCGCACGCTATGTTGTGCGATAATTGTGTATACTGTCACCATAATTATGGCGCCGGAATAACATGTCGGCGCGAACTGTAAAGGAAATTAATATTTCCTAATTCCAAATATTTCAAAAATGCATTTTGCGGAATCTAACCTTATGTTCTTAAGATTGTCTGGCAAGTTATCGTAGTCGTGCATAATTGCAGAAATAGAGACTCTATTTTGTTTTGCAACTGGAAACACAATCATCTCCGACGCCATGACCGCAAGCGTCATCGCAGACTTGATAAGGAACATTTCCTTCATAATCAGTCGACTAGGTGGTTTCGTTGAGTTTCTTAATTTTTTAGACTTACGCACTTCAAGTAAAAATTTTTTGTGATTTTGTTTAATTTCTATGACTTTATTTCTTATTCTTTCGGTGTTGAATGTAATATCGAATGGCGAGTGAGCAAATTCATTTCTAATTTTTCTGATGGAATCTAAACTTTGATGAGTATCTTTTGAAATCATGCTGAATCCAAATGCTAAATTAATTCTTGAGCTAAAAGTTCCGAGCGGGCCGCCGAAATTAACAAGCTTATCGAATTGGGATTTACTGGTATTATCAATTCCTAGGAAAAATAAATTTTTGAGACATTCATCAAAATAGGCGGCAGAAACAATTGCGATTCCAGTATCAGTCTCAGTTGTCATTTTTCTAAATACCGAAATAGCGTCAGACAAATCAAAATCGTACTTGCCTGCGTCTATCCTTGCCCTTTCCAAAGCGTGTTGATAGAGGGCCTTTGCTACATTTTCAACACGTTGGTCTTGATCATTTTCCATCTTCATCCAATTATATCGACCCATCGTCTCGGTTACAGCATATAATAGAATATAGAGTAATTACGGATGGATATGATTACGGTGACAGTTTAGTTAAGTACCGCAAACAATTACGGTGGCGGTTTATTTAATTACCACGCAACCGCCCGAGCGCTGTCGCGCTTAGCTCTCCCCTTCTCCCCAAACCCCTCTTCCCCGCTGGGGAAGAAGGGCCTGTCACGGCCTAGCGCAGGGGTTCAAGAATGGAACAGAAATTAGCCACCGCCGTGCCGCCCATATTGAAGATCCCGCCGAGCTTGGCGCCCTCGACCTGAATGCCGCCTGCGGTGCCGGTCACTTGCTGGGCGCTGAGGACATGCATCGAGACGCCGGTGGCGCCGATGGGGTGGCCTTTGGATTTTAGGCCGCCGGAGGGGTTGACCGGGAGTTTGCCGTCTTTTTCCGTCCAGCCTTCATGGATCGCCTTGGCGCCTTCGCCTCGGGGCGTGAGGCCCATGGCTTCATATTCGATCAGCTCGGCAATGGTAAAGCAGTCGTGGGTCTCGACGAAATCGAGATCGTCGAGGGTGAGGCGGGCATCGCCCAGCGCCTGGCCCCAGGCCTTCTCGCAGCCATCGAACATAAGAATATCGCGCCGGCTCATCGGCAGATAGTCGTTGACCTGGGCCGCGGCGCGGAAGATCACCGCCTTCGGCATGTGGAGCGCGGTCTCGACATCGGTCAGCACCAGCGCGGCGGCGCCGTCGGAGACCAGCGAGCAGTCGGTGCGCTTGAGCGGGCCGCCGGCGATCAGCGGGTTCTTGTCCGACGCGTTGCGGCAGAAATCATAGCCGAGATCCTTCTGGATCTGCGCCAGGGGGTTGCTCGCGCCGTTCTTGTGGTTCTTCGCCGCGATCTTGGCGAGCGCGTCGCTCTGATCGCCATGACGCTGGAAATAATTATCGGCGATGTTGCAGAACACGCCGGCGAAGCCGCCCTCGATATCGGCTTCCTCTTTTACATAAGACGCGCGCAGCAGGTTCTCGCCGATCGCCGGGCCTTTCGTGCTGGTCATCTTCTCGACGCCGACGACGAGGACGAAGCGGCCGCGCTTGGCCTCGATGGTCTTGATGCCCTGATGGATGGCGGCGCTGCCCGTGGCGCAGGCATTCTCGACCCGCGTCGCCGGGGTGTAGCGGAAATCGTCATCGGCCTGGAGCGCGAGGGAGGCGGTGAATTCCTGGCGCGAAAATCCGGCATTGCAGTGGCCGACGAAGATCTCGTCGATCTCCGACGCTTCGAGGCCGGCATCGGTAAGGGCGCCGCGCGCGGCCTCGACGATCAGCGACTCGACGTCGTCATTTTCGTGCTTTCCGAACGGTGTGTGGCTCCAGCCGACGATGCAGGCGGTCATGTGCGCTCTCCTTGAAATCAGGCGTAATACTATGCCTCCGCCGGGTTGCGGCGGCAAGCGCCGGATCGCTGGACAGCGGGGAAGAATAAGGTTTACAAGGCGTTCGGAGCGCGAAACCATGGCCGGCGCGATGGCTGCGAGAAAAAACAAAAAAGGCGAGGCGAAAGACGCGGCGGCGGCCGCTGCCCCATCGGCGCATGAGCGCTTTCGCGACCTCTCCCATACCGATCACCGTGAGCTGCGCGATATTCTGCTCGGCCTCTATGACGCGTTTGAGAAGCAGGACGTGAAGCGCGCCGCCAAACTGCATATCGAGCTGTGCGGCCATACCGGGCCGCATTTCCGCTATGAGGAAGAGACGCTTCACCCCCTGCTCGAGCCTGTGCTCGGCAAGGTGCAGGTCGAGCATCTCAACCGCGAGCATGACCGCGCCATCGTCGATGCGATCTATATCGGCAAGCTCACCGCCGAGGCGCGCCTCAACGAAAACACCGCGCGCCAGGGCAAGCGCCTGGTGCGCCGCATCCTGCCCCATGTCGCCGATTGCGACGGGCTGAACGTGATGGTCGAGACGATGCCGGCGGCGGAGGTCGAGACCATCCTGGCCGCGCGCGAGACGGCGCTGGCGGAGAATATTCCGCTGCTCGATTGGGCGGCGACGGAACGCCCGCGCTCCTTCCGCGACACCTATCAGCGCGACTATTACGCAACGCGCCGCCAGGCGCAGGGCTACGGCTAGGCCATGCCGCTCATCGTCATCATCGACGACCAGATCACCAACCGGCGCATCTATGCCAAGCTCGCCGGCTCGATCATGCCCGAGGCCGAGATCGAGAGCTTCGCCGATCCGATCAAGGCGCTCGAATGGTGCAAGGAGCGCATCCCCGACATCGTGATCAGCGATTTCAAGATGTGCACGATGAACGGCGCCGCCTTCACCGCCGCCTTCCGCGCCCAGGAGGGCTGCCAGGATGTGCCGGTGATCATCGTCACCGCCTTCGAGGACAAATCCTTCCGTTACCGGGCGCTCGACGCGGGCGCGACCGATTTCATCACCAGCCCGGTGGATGCCCGCGAGTTCGGCACGCGGCTCAGAAACCTCATGCGCCTCCGCCGCCACCAGCTCGACCTCGAGCGCCACGGCGCGCAGCTCGAGGAGAAGCTCGAGAAGAACACCCGCCTCGGCGATCAGGCGCTGCGCCAGAGCGAGGAGATGCTGCGCCTGGTGATCGACACGGTCCCCGCCCTGATCAGCGCGACCGACCACGACGCCAATTTCGAATTCGTCAACCGCAAGCTGGCGGAGACCATGCGCGTCGCGCCGGACGATGCGGTGGGCAAAACGGTCGGCGATCTGATGGGCCCGGAATATGGCCGGCGCAGCCGGGAGATCGACCAGGAAGTGTTCGCCAACGGCAAGACGGTCGCCGGGGTCGAGGAAAATTATGACGATGGCGGCACCAGCCGCACCCTGCTCACCACCAAATCGCCGCTGCGCGATCAGGATGGCGGGGTGCGCAATGTGGTCACCGTCTCCCTCGACATCACCGAGCGCAAGGAATCCGAGCGCCAATTGCACCGCCTGTCGAGCGCCGTGGCGCAGAGCCCCCACGCGGTGATCATCGCCGACCCGGACGGCACGGCGGAATATGTCAATGCGCGCTTCGGCGAGATCACCGGGCTCGATGTCGAGGAATATCTCGGCGGCGACCTGTTCGCTTGGAACCGCGGCGCTTCGCCGCCGCAGGACCCGAAACGCATCCTCGCCGAAGCCGAGGAGAGCGGCACCGCGACGCGCGAGTTCCGCTTGCGCCGCGCCGACGGCAGCGCCTATTGGTGCCGCGAGATGACCAGCGTGATCCGCGACGGCGAAGGCGAGGTGACGCACTTTCTTTCCATCACCGAGGACATCACCGAGCGCAAGCAGGTCGAGGCCCAGCTCATCCAGACCTCGAAGCTCGCCACCCTCGGCCAGATGGCGGCGGGCATGGCGCATGAGCTGAACCAGCCGCTCTACATCATCCGCATGGCGGCGGACCGCTGCCTGATGGAGCTCGACGAGGGCACGCTGGAGCCCGGTACGGAGCGCGAGCATTTCGGCATCATCGTCGAGCAGTGCCAGCGCATGGCCGATATTATCGGCCATTTGCGCATCTTTGGCCGGCGCGACGAGCTCGAGCCCAGCCTGATGGACCCGGCGGCGTGTGCGCGCCGCGCGGTCGAGATGGTGCAGGAGCAATACCGTTTGGAGGATATCGAAATCACACCCGAAATCCCCGAGAGCGCCCCTAACGTCATGGGCCATCCCATTCGCCTCGAACAGGTGCTGGTCAATCTCCTGAGCAATGCGCGCGACGCCATCGTGGAACATCGCGGCGACGGCGTGGACGGCTATAGCGGGCGTATCGGCGTGGCCCTGGCCGACGATCCCGGGGCGGGCAGCATCCGCATCGCGGTCAGCGACAATGGCGGCGGTATCGCCGAGGACAAGCTCAATTCCATCTTCGAGCCCTTCTTCACCACCAAGGAAGTCGGCCGCGGCATGGGCCTCGGGCTGTCGGTCAGCATGAGCATCGTCAGCGAGATGGGCGGCGAGCTCGACGCCGGGGCGGAAGACGGCGGCACCTGCTTCGCCGTCACCCTGCCCTACGCGCTGGAAGGTGACGCCGCATGAGCATGGCCGCACAAGCGCAAAATAACGGCGCCCATCTCCTGCTCGTCGAGGACGAGGCGGTGGCGTCGAAAATGCTCAGCCACATCCTCACCCTGGAGGGCTACCGCGTGACCCAGGCGCCGGACGGCCTCGCCGCGCTCGAACAGATGGCCGAGGAGCCGCCGGATGCCTTGATCACCGATCTCCGCATGCCGCGCGGCGGCGGCGCCGACCTGGTGCGCGAGGCGCGCGCGCGCCACGCCGACCTGCCGATCGTCGTCGTCACCGGCTTTTTCACCGGCGAGGTCGAGCGCGAGCTCAAGGAGCTCGGCGTCTCCGACGTATTGCTCAAACCGGTAGCGTTGCGCGACCTAATCGATGCGATCAAGGGCGCGCTGGAACCGGCTGCCGGTTAACCGGCGGACCGCGCACGAGCCCCCCTAGGGGGGGCCCGCGAACGGTTAGGGATGGCCGGCTACACATTTGCGCGCCTCATGGGGAGCTTGCGGATCTCCATTACGCGCGCTTCGTGTGCAGCCAGCCACCGGATTCGGTGACCGAATAAAACGGTTTAAACTGGGTCGCGGCGGCCATTTCCATGACGCCGCCTTTACCGATATCGAGCATCAAAACCTGGCCGTCGAGCATGACCAGGGTGACCGCATGGGCGCCGCCACGGGCCTTATCGTAGCCGGCCACGAGACGCAGCTGGCTGGCCTCGAATCCGAGCGTGCGCAAGGCGAAATATTTCGCCGCGGCGAAGTCTTCGCAGTCGCCCTTGGCGCGGCTCAGGAACTGATACGGGGTCGCCCAATAGTCTTTGACGTCATAATTCTTTGTGTCGCTTTGATATGTTAACTTATTGAAATAGCTATTAACTTCCGCCACCTGCGTGGCCGCGTCGAGGCCCTGCAGGCGGTCGATCAGATCGTTCCACAGCTTCTCGCCGCCCTTCTCGTTCATCCGCGCGCGGCCTTTGGAAATGCGGTCTTCCTGCTTGGCATAGCGCTTCAGCATGCGCTGCCAATTGCGGAAGGATTTCGACTGCTCGACCTTCTTGTGCGTGGCGCCGAAGACGGGCACGGAATCGATGCCGGCAACGGTCGGGGAGTCCGCTGCGGCGGCATGATTGCCGGAGGTGACGAAAGCGAGCGCCAAGGCAAAGGCGAGGACAAAGATCAGGGAGCGGCCGAGGCGGGCCGCGGGCTTGCGCGAATTGTCGGTGGTTCGCCGGGCAAAGATCGGCTGAGTTCTGTTGCGGATAAAACGCCCGCCAAACAGACGGACCGGCCCATAATGAAAGGTATTCACTTTGCAAGCTCCCCGAGTAACAAATGGAACCTGCAAATAATATTTTCTTAACTATCTATTAATACGAAACATAGGGATACTAACGACACCAATAGGTATTGGCAGTATATTCTTTAGTATAGGGTGTATATTCTTTTGAATATTATTTTTACAGCAGATAGTGGAGTTTTTATTACTTGATACTACTCTGAAATTTCGCGATTGTTGCGCCTGTAACCATCGCCGTAACAAGCCCAATCGGCGCGCGTTTCGCGGCGCTTCGGAATATGGGAAAATGGCGGCGAATCGGGCGGGGCAATCCGTCCGATACCGGGAGACGGGATATGCGGGTTCTACTCGCCGACGACCATAAGCTGGTGCGCGACGCGCTGGCGTTTTACTGCACGCGTCTGGCCGAGGATGTCGAGGTGCTGCAGGCGGAAACCTATGGCGAGGCCGAGGCGCTGGCCGGCAATGCGGACGCCCTCGATCTGATCATTCTCGATCTCAACATGCCCGGCGGCACCGGCTTTGACGGCGTCGACGCCATGCGCAAGCGCCGCCCGGATACGCCCATCGTCATCCTCTCCGGCTCGATCCGCCATCAGGACATGACGGATGCCTTCGATCACGGCGCCAACGGCTATATGCCGAAGACCCTCGGCGGCGATGCCATGCTGAACGCGCTCCGCCTGGTGATGTCGGGCGAGAAGTTCATCCCCGCCGCGCTCTATGAAGAAGGCGGCGGCGAGGAGGCGACGGACGGCCTGCCGGCGGACAGCCCCTTGCGCAATCTCACCCCGCGCGAGCAGGACGTGCTCAAACAGCTCATCGAAGGAAAGTCGAACAAGGAGATCGCCGCGGTCCTCGACCTTCAGGTGGTGACCGTGAAGCTCCACATGAAGGGTATCCTGCGCAAACTCGGCGCCGCCAACCGCACCCATGCAGTCAAGATCGCCCTCGATCTAAAATCAGCCGCGTAATTCCGTTCCGGTTTGCCGGATCGCCTTGGTTAGTTTTCTCAAGGCGCCCGTGATCCGTCCGGTGTCGACCGCGCCGTAGCCGAGAACAAGGCCGGATCGGGTCGTGTGCTCCGCGCAATAAAGCGAGAGCGGACGGGCCTCGATGCCGAGCGCCGCCGCGTGCCGGCTGATTTCCGCCGCATCGAAGCCGTCCGGCAGCCAGCCAACGACATGCATGCCAGCGGCCGGCGGAACGATCCGGATCATGCCGCCGGCTGTTTGCGCGGCGCCTTCGACCAGCGCCGCCGAACGCTCGGCATAAAGAGTCCGCATGCGCCGGATGTGGCGGCCGAAATGCCCGTCGACGATGAAATCGGTTAGCGCCGCCTGCTCGAGTGTCGGCGGGTGCATGTCCGAGAACCGCCGCGCCGCGATGAACGCATCGACAAGCTCGGGCGGAACGACCAGATAGCCGATGCGCAGGGACGGAAACAGCAGCTTGCTGAACGTTCCGACATAGATAACGCGCCCGTCCGAATCGAGCGCGTGCAACGCCTCGATCGGCCGGCCACGGTATCGGTACTCGCTGTCATAGTCGTCCTCCAGCACCCAGGCCTTGGCGTCGCGTGCCCATTCGAGCAATGCCAGGCGGCGCGCGAAGCTCATCGGCACGCCGAGCGGAAACTGGCGCGACGGCGTGACGAAGGCGAGACGTGCCTGCGGATGGCGGGCGATACCGGCGGCAACATCGAGCCCCTCCGCATCCACCGGTACCGCGACACATTTGGCGCCGGCGCCAACCAGGACACCCCTGACGCCGAGATGTCCGGGCTCTTCCATCCATACGGCGTCGCCCGGATCGAGCAGCACGCGCGCCGCGAGATCAAGCGCGGCCTGAGCGCCGGCGAACATGACGATCTGTTCGGCGTCGCAATCGATTCCGCGCGATACGGCAAGCTGCGACGCGATCGCCTTGCGCAGCGGTTGGTAGCCGGCGAAGGCCTGATAGTCGGCGAGACTGCGCAGCGAATAACGCGCGCGCCGTGCGAGGAGCCTGGCCCACAGCCCGTAGGGGAATTCATCGAGAGCCGGCACACCGACGCGAAACGCGTATAACGGGTTGGCCGCCGCAACGCGCGAATCCTCCGGCACGTTGATCTGACGCGCAATTTTCGCGCCGCGCCGCGACAGGTGGCCGCCTCTCCCATGATCTCCCCGCCGGCGCGGCCGCTTTTCGATCGCAATATCGGCGACCGAAGTTCCGGCGCCGACGCGACCCGTCACGTAGCCCTCGGCAAGCAGCTGTTCGTAAGCCGTGAGGACCGTTGTCCTGGAAACACCGAGTTGTTGCGCGAGTGCCCTTGTGGAGGGTAGCCGTTCGCCGGATTCGAGTTGACCGCTCAGAATTGCCCCGCGAACCCGGCTGTATATTTGCCGGTAGAGCGGAATTGGCGAGCCGGGGTCGAGTGCCACCGTGGTCGGCCGGGAGCGGTTCGTCCGCTTGGTCATGGTGGGCAATATTCCTCGCCAATTGGTATTAGAAATATAGCAATATTTGGCTCTTTTACTAAAGCCATTCGAGGATCAACCTGTTGCCTGTCGCGGTGGGATAACCCCGCCGCTCGATGAAATGAGCAGCAAGAAATGAGAGGTCCGGAATGGCTGTTGATCAGAATACGGCGGATGCGCAGCGCGAAATGTGGGACGGCTGGTGGTATGACAATTTCGAGTTGCCGAACAATGTGCCCGAGGATGCGCGGCGTTTCGAATTCGCGATCGAGGGCGAGAAGTTCGGCGGCGTATTACTCGAAAACGCGGCGCCCAAAACATGTCAGGCGTTCTGGGATATTCTGCCCTATCGCGGGCATGTCATCCATTGCGCCTATTTCGGCCACGCGGCTTTCTATCTCGACCGCATCGAAATGCCTTCACTCGGCCTCGAACTTGAAAACCGCAGCACGAAGCTGGCACCGGGAGACCTGATTTGGGACCCCTATATCAAGGAGATCACCTGGGCCTATGGCCGCCATGCCGAGATGAGATTTCCGACCACGCTGTGGTTCGGCGACACACCACATCCGAACCAAGGCTGCGTCTTTGCGCGCATTGTCGACAATCTCGATAGCTTCGCGGTGATGTGCAAGCGGCTGCGTTACGAGGGCAGCAAACTCATGGAAACGCACCGGGTCGGATAATCCGCCGCGTAAGCTAGTTGCCAGCCGCCATCGCGGGGCGTCTCGGATCGGCCGCGCCGGCGAGGGTGCCGCGCGCGACATCGTGCAACACCAAACATACCGCGCCGGCGAGCGGCGACCAGTCCGGCCACATGCGCACATCATGGCCGAGCGCCGCGAGCTCGGTCTCCGCGGCGATGCGGCCCTCGAGATTGAGCCGGCCGGGAAAATTGTCATGCGGCGCGAAGGAGTTGGGGAAGCTGTAGGTGGCGAAGCGCGGCGCCTCGACGGCGGCCTGCGGGTTCATATCGAACAACAGGATGTTGAGCAGCACTTGCAGCATCGCCTGGCATTGCACATCGCCGCCCGGCGTGCCGAACGGCATGACGAACTCGCCGGCGCGGATCGCCAGGGCCGGATTGGGCGTAAGGCGCGGCCGCTTGCCCGGCGCAACAGAAGAGGGATGCGCCGGATCGACGCGGGATTGCGAGCCGCGCGAGGACGGGCACATCCCGGTGCCGGGGATGACCGGCGTGTCGTAGGATACATCGCTCGGCGTCGCCGAGAAGGCATTGCCCGCTTCATCGACGACGCAGATATAAGAGGTGTCGGGCGGCATTCCCGGCTCGCCGGCGGCGGGCGGGCTTTCCGGCAGCCGCGCGCGCCCGTCATCGATCAGCCCACGCCGCTCGGCGGTATATTCCGGCGACAGCAGCCGGTCGAGCCCGACATCGACAAAACGCGGATCGCCGTAATGGCGTTCGCGGTCCCCGAAGGCGAGCTTCAGCGCTTCCGTGAACCGGTGAATATAGGCCGGGCTGTTATGGCCCGCCGCGCGTAGGGCGTCGCCGTCGAGCAGCGCCAGGGTCTGCGCCAAAACCGGGCCCTGGCACCAGGCACCGCAGCCATAGACATCGGTACCTAGGAATTGCGCGCGCACCGGCGCTTCGACGGCGCTGCGGAACCCCGCCAGATCCTCCGCCGTCAGCAAGCCGCCATTGTCTCGGTGATAGGCGAGAATTTTTTCGGCGATGTCGCCCGAATAGAACGCATTCCGCGCCGCCTCCAGGGCGGCCACCCGGCCCTGCCCGGCTGCCGCCTGCTCTTCAGCCGCCATGTACGAAATACTTGCCGCGAGATCGCTTTGCACGAAAAGGTCGCCCACCTCGGGCGGCGCGCCGCCGGGGAGATAGATTTCGGCGCTCGATGGCCAGCGCGCATAATCTTCCTCATGCGCCGCGAGGATGCTCGCCATGAAGGGATACATCACGAAGCCCTCGGCGGCGAAGCGGATCGCCTGGGCCGCGGCTTCGGCGAAGGAGATGGTGCCATGGCGCTGCAGCGCGCTGATCCAGGCGCAGGGCGCGGCGGGCACCACGGTGCGTAAGACTCCTTCGGGAATCTCGCCGCCATGATCGCGTTGAAACATCTCGGCGCTGGCGGCGGCGGGCCAGGTGCCGAGGCCGCTAATGGTCTCGACCTTCCCGCTCTCCGCCGCATAGACCATGATCGGCGCAACCCCGGCGAAATTGACATATTCGCCATGCACCACATTCAGCACCAAGCCGCCGGCGACCCCGGCATCTGTCGCATTGCCGCCGGCTTCGAGAATGTTGAACGCCGCCTGGGCGGCGAGGTAATGGCCGGCCGCGGCCATATGGCGGCGCCCGCGAATGACCGGGCGGTGGCCGTCCATCAGGGTGGAATCAATGGCGCTCATGAATCTCGCCGCACGCGACGGCTAGGCCACCATCTCGGCGCCGAGCTCCTGGCCGAGCCAGGCAGCGGCGCGCAAGGTCTCCAAATCCGCGCCGCGCCGCCCGATCACCTGCACGCCGACCGGCATCCCCGCCGGCCCCTTGAACGCCGGCACGCTGATCGCCGGTACGCCGATCGAGGTCCAGAGGAGGAGGAATTTCGGATTGCCGGTATTGCTGAGATCCTTTGGCGCCTCGCCCGCCGTCACCGGTGCGATGGCGGCATCGAATTCGCCGATCACATCGGGAAATCCCGTGCGCATTTTTTGCAGCGCATCCATGCGGGTGAGATAGGAATCGGTGCCGATGGAAAAGCCGCGCACGAACCATTCGCGCAAAGCCGGCGTGATCAGCTCGCCGGCGGTGCGGTAGCGTTCGCCGAGATTCGATGCGAGATCGCGCGCGAGAATATCCTGCGCCACGTCGAAAATACCGTCATAGAGCGGCGGCATGTCGACGGTCGGCGCACCGAGGCGCTCGGCGAGATCGGTGAACAGCTTGGCGCTCGACGGCTCGATCTCCGGCCAAGCGTAGTCGCGCAGAAAAACGAAGCGCGGGCGGGAAGTGGCATGGCTGGCGAGGCCGGCGGCAAGGCGGCTCGGCGGCGTGCCCTGGCTCGCCGGATCGCGCCCGTCATCGCCCGACAGCGCATCGATGGTGAGCGCGAGATCGCGCGCCGAGCGGCCATAGACGCCGATATGATCGAGAATATGCGAGAGCTGCAGCATGCCGCTGCGCGGAATGAGCCCCCAACTCGGCTTCATCGCCCAGGCGCCGCAGAACGACGCCGGGCGCAGCACCGAACCGACGGTCTGGCTGCCGGGGGCGAGCGGCACCATGCCGCCGCCGACCGCCGCGCCCGAACCCTGCGACGAGCCGCCCGGCGTGCGCTCGGGATCGTGCGGATTGCGCGTCTCGCCCGGCGAGAGAAAGGCGCATTCGGTCGTCACCGTCTTGCCGATGATCACCGCGCCCGCATCCTTCAGACGGGTGACCGCCGTGGCATCTTCGCTCGGCTGCCGCCCCTTGTCGGTGCCGACGCCATTCTCGGTCGGCCAATCCTTGGTATCGATAATATCCTTGAGGCCGACCCCGGCGCCCGCCAGCGGGCCTTTCTTCGCCGCCGCGTCGACCGCTTGTGCCTGAGCGCGCGAGACATCCCCATCGAGCCAGCGCCAGGCATGGACTTCGCCGTCGCGTGCCTCGATACGGGCTAATGCTGCGTCCGTCTCGGCGAGCGCGCTGGTCTCTCCGGCAGCGACGGCGGCGGCGATCTCGGCCGCGCTCCGGCAAGCGGGAGCTCTGTCTCCGCCAGCCATGCTAGATATCCGGGTGGCGCGAATTCCACACGGTGGCGCGCTCGAAGGCATGACCGGCGCGGAGCAGCAAGTCCTCGCCGAGATGGCGGCCGATGAGCTGGAAGCCGAGCGGCATGCCGTCATCGGCGAAGCCGCAGGGCAGCGAGAGGCTCGGGCTGCCGCTATGGTCGAACGGCGCTGTAAAGCGGATCAGCCGCTCCAACGCGCCCGGCGCGCCGAGGAGATCGTCCATGCCGTCGAGCCGTGGCGTCGGCACCACCATCGCCGGCGCGGCGAGCATGTCGATGCCGTCGAACAGCTTGGCCAGGGCGCCCGAGAAATTCTTGCGCATGATGGTGGCGCGGGCGTAATCGACGGCGCTCACCGTATGGCCGGTCTCGATCAACCCGCCGGTGACCGGGCCGTATTCGTCCTTGCGCGACGGGTAGGTGTCGGCATGGGCGACCGCCGCGTCGGCGCCGCAGATCACCACCCAATTATCGACCACATCGTCATAGGGCGGCATGGTGACGGCGCGAATTTCCGCACCCTCGCCGCGCAGCACCTCGATCGCCGTATTGAGCGCATCGAGCACCACCGGATCGGTCTCGCGGCTGTTATACGCCTCGTCGACGCCGACGACGAGCCCGCGCGCGCCGTCGTCGAGGGCGGCGAGAAAATCCGGCACCGGGGCGGTGAGCGTTGTCGGGTCGTTCGCATCTTCGCCGGCGAGCGCGTTATACATCGCCGCGGCGTCGCCGACGCTGCGTGTCATCGGTCCGATATGATCGAGGGTCTCGGAGAGCGGCCAGACGCCGTAACGGCTCACCCGCCCCCAGGTCGGCTTGAGCCCGACCGTGCCGCAGGCGAGCGAGGGGAAGCGGATCGAGCCGCCGGTATCGCTGCCGAGCGAGCCGAAGCAGAGCCCGCCGGCGGTGGCGGCGCCCGAGCCGCTCGACGACACGCCGGGCCAGTAATCGAGATTCCACGGATTGCACGGATCGGTGATGTCCGGGTGATGCGCCGCATAAGCGCCCTCGGTCAGCTCGAGCTTGCCGAGGATCACCGCGCCGGCAGCGCGCAGGCGCGTTACCACCGTTGCGTCGTGATCGGTGATGCGGTCCTTGAGGACCGGCATGCCGGCGCTGGTGCGCACGCCTTTCATGGCAACGAGGTCCTTCACTGCGATCGGCACGCCATGCAGCGGCCCGCGCACCTCGCCCTTGGCCAGCGCGGCATCCGCCTCGGCGGCTTCGGCCATCGCGCTTTCGGGCAAAAGCGTCGTATAGGCGTGAAGCTCGGCATCGATTTTTTCGATGCGCGCCAGCATCGCGCCGGTCAGTTCGGCGGAAGAAAGTTCGCCGCCCTGAATACGCCGCCCGGCTTCGAGCCCGGTGAGATAATGCAATTCGTCCGACGCCATTATTATTGTTCCTTCCGATTACCAGCCGCGCGCCTGGCTGATCAGTTTGACATTTTCCAGCCCGTCCTCCGGCTTCAGCGGATAGGGCGCGCGGGCAGAGATGTGACGGCCGAAGGCTTCGACCTGCAGCTTGTAGGTCGGCGAGAAGGGCAGCTTCACGGTGCGCGCCTTGCCGCCTTTGAGGCCGCTGGTGATCGATCCCGCCATGCCGAGCATGCCATTGTCGATAATGACAAAGCCGTTGTCGGCATAGAATTCGAGGCGCGAGCCGCCCGGCGCCAGGCCGGTGGACGCGGTGAGCGTGCCGACCGAGCCGTTCTTGAAGGCAATCATCGCCGCCACATGATCCGGCGTCTTGTAGCCCCAGCTTGGGCTCGATTTATGCGCCGCCATGACCTTCTTGGCGTCGCCCAGAAACCAGCGCAGCTGATCGATCAGATGGGTGCCGATATCGTTGAACACCCAGCTGCCGACCTGCTTTTCGCGCGAATGCCAACCGCCAATCTTGACCGGATAGGGATAATAGAAATGCGCGCGGCCGTGCACCGGTTTGCCGTAGCGGCCCGCCCGCCAGTCCTTTTGCAGCTGCTGCATCTTCGGACTGTGGCGCGTGTTGTAGGCGATTTGCAGTTTGCGCCGCGCCTGTTTGGCGGCGCGCATCATGGCGCGGCACTCGGCCGGCGAGATCGCCATCGGCTTTTCGCACAGCACATGCTTGCCCGCCTTCAGCGCCGCCACGGCATGATTTTTGTGCATATGGGTCGGCCCGCCGATCCACACCGCGTCGATCGATTTGTCGGCGACGAAATCGTCAATCTTGGAATAGCCGTTTTCGATGCCGTGACGCTGACAGAAATCCGCCGCCTTTGCCCGGGTCGATGCGAGCACGGCGCGCAGTTCCGCTCCCCGCGCCTGCTCGATCGCCGGCGAAAACGTATGCTCGGACCAGCTCGTCGAGCCGACGACGCCCCAGCCGATCGTTTTGCTCTTTTTCGTCTTCTTTGCCACGGTCTCTTCCTCCCTGTCGTCTACCGCGTGCGCTGCATCTCGCCGTCCCAACGCCGCGAGAAATCCGACGCGACGCCGAACTGATCGAGGATACGCGCGACGATATGGTCGACAATATCCTGCACGCTTTCCGGATGATTGTAGAATGCCGGATTGGGCGGCACGATTCGTACTCCCATGCGGCTGAGACGCAGCATATTTTCCAAGTGAATATCGTTGAGCGGTGTTTCGCGCGGCACGAGGACGAGCGGCAGGCGCTCCTTCAGCACCACATCCGCCGCCCGGTGGACGAGATTTTCGCCCATGCCGAGGGAGATCGCCGCCAGGCTGTGCATCGAACACGGCACGATCACCATGCCCATGGTACGGAACGAACCGGACGAGATCGCCGCCGCCATATCGCCGGAGCTATAGAGCGTGTCCGCCCGCCCCCGGAGATCGTCCATCTTGAGCCCGGTCTCATGCTCGAGGGTCTGCTGGCCCCAGCGGCTCACCACGAGATGGGTTTCCACCCCGGCGGCGGCGAAGGCCTCCAGGGTGCGCACGCCCAATATGGCGCCGCTCGCCCCGGTGATGCCGATAACAATCCTTTGCAAAACCACTCCCAGCTAAGCTTTGATCGGGATAGAACTACAGCACAAGCGGGCGAACAATGGGGAATACGTCATGGGCCAGGATTTTCAGTTTGAACCGAGCCTGTTCAAATATCTGCGCGACCTGAAAAAGAACAATGAGCGGCCCTGGTTCAAAGCCCATAAGGCGCGCTACGAGGATGAGCTGCGCGGCCCGATGCTGCACTTTATCGAGGAATTCGCGCCGCATTTGGAGAAGATCAGCGAGCATTTCATGGCCGATGCGCGCCCCGTCGGCGGCTCGCTCTTCCGTATTTACCGCGACACGCGCTTCGCCAAGGACAAGACGCCCTACAAGACCCATGCCGGCGCGCATTTCCGCCACGAGCGCGCCAAGAACGCCCATGCGCCGGGCTTCTATCTCCATATGGAGCCGGGCAATGTGTTCATGGGCGCCGGCATCTGGCATCCGGACGGCCCGACGCTGGGCAAGATTCGCGAGGCGATGGTGGCCGATCCGAAGCGCTGGAAGCGGCTCTCGACCGCCAAGGCGCTGAAGACGGCGGGAATCGAGTTGGTCGGCGACAGCTTGAAGCGCCCGCCGCGCGGCTTCGACGCCGAGCATCCGCTGATCGAGGACCTCAAGCGCAAGGATTTCATCCTCGCCGCCTACACCGACGAGGCGGATGCGTTGGCGCCGGATTTCATCAAACGCTTCGCCAAATTCTGCACCCGCGCCGCGCCGGTGGCGGAGTTCATCACCGGCGCGCTCGACATGGATTGGTAATAACAGGGAGCGGTGATAGGTTGCCGACCTGACTTGACCGATTGGGAGTGACGGACGCGTGAATACAAAGGACAGTGAAAAGACGGGGCGCATCGAGGCGCTAAAAAGCCTCAGGACAACCCTCGACTGGCTCGGCGACGATGTCCATTCGATCGAAAACGAGGTCGATCCGATCATCGAAATGACCGCCATCACCAAGGCGTTCGACGGCTCCAAGGCGCTGGTGGCGGAGAATATCAAGGACTATCCCAACGCGCGGATGTATTCCAACCTCTACGCCACGCCGGAGCGCACCGCCAAGCTGTGCGGCGTGGCGGAATATAAGGACATCAAACACAAGATTCTCGACGCCTACCGCAATCCGATCCCGGCGAATTATGTCGAAAGCGGCGATGCGCCGGTGCAGGAGACGGTGATCGAGGCCGGCGATATCGACCGGGTCACCGATATCCTGCCCATCGTGCTCCATACCAATGAGGATGGCGGGCGCATCTTCGGCTCGGGCTGTCATTTGATCGGCGCGCCCTGGGTGCCGGATGGCGGCAACACCATCTCGATGTACCGCATGGCGTTCCGCGACAATCAGCAATATGCCTCGATCAATATGGTGCCGGGCGGCCAGGGCGACGTGGTGTGCCAGCGCCACCCCGGCGAGAAGATTCCGGTCACCGTCAATTGCAGCCCGCCGGTCGGCGCCGAGCTGATGGCGGTCGGCACCCTCAATCCGGTGATCTTCCCGGGCCAGACCGACAAGATCGGCATGGCCGGCGCGCTGCAGGGCTCGGCCATCGATCTGGTCAAGGCCAAGACCGTCGACGCCTACGCCATCGCCCAGTCGGAATGGGTCATTGAGGGCTATGTCGTCGAGGGCGAACGGGTGTGGGAGACCGATCAGGCGGAACAGCTCGGCCGCCAGGGCGAGGCGCCCTTACATCCCGAATGGGCGCGCTATATGGGCCGCGCCTACCGCACGCCGCGCGCCTTCGAGATCACCGCGATCACCCACCGCAACGACAAGCCGCTCTATTACACGCCGCATTTCGGCGCCATCTGGTACACCATCCCCTTCGTCT
>CAZUVO010000070.1:18070-18320 GCA_964623955.1 uncultured Rhizobiaceae bacterium | reverse complement strand
AATGCAATCCTGCCCGACCGCGACCGGCTGATCTCGGCGCTGAAGAAATTTTTCGAGGCGCGCGGCATCGATGCCGACTGGTCGGCGATCGACGATTTGGAAAATGAAGATCTGATGACCAGCTTCGCCATGGCCTGCCCGTTCGGGCCGAGCGAGAAGCAGGCGCTTTTGGAATGCCGCGAAGCGGCGGAGCGCAACGATATGTTTCAGGCGCTCCTGGAAATGGCGGCGCATGAGCGCGACGGCATGG
>CAZUVO010000070.1:0-18038 GCA_964623955.1 uncultured Rhizobiaceae bacterium | reverse complement strand
CGAGCAAATAGAAAGCAGAAGACATGAGCGAAACCAGCGCCGGGGTCGACCCCAAGCTTCTCGAAATCCTGGTCTGCCCGGTGACCAAGGAGGCGCTCGTCTATGACGCGGCGGCGCAGGAGCTGATCAGCGAAAAGGCCAAGCTGGCCTATCCCATCCGCGACGGCATTCCGATCATGCTGCCGGACGAAGCGCGCGCCCTCGACGGCGACTGAACGCCGCCATGGCCACGACCGAGGCACCGGCCCCCTGGCCGACCGAAATCCGCTACAAGAGCGCCGATAAGGCGATGGAAGTCGATTTCGACGATGGCGAATGCTTCCGCTATCCGGCGGAATTGCTGCGCGTCGAATCGCCCTCCGCCGAGGTCATGGGCCACGGCGAAGGCAAAACCATCGTCGCCGGCCGGCGCCATGTCGGCATCATGGAAATCGAGCCCGTGGGCAATTACGCCGTGCGCCTCAAGTTCGACGACATGCACGACACCGGCATCTATTCCTGGGCGTACTTACGCTTTCTCGGCGAGGAGCAGCAGGAAATCTGGGGGCAGTATTTGGTTGCCCTGGAAGAGAAAGGCTTGAGCCGGGAGCCTTAGTGACAGGCCCCTCTCTTTTATTTGTCTCTCAAGCGCCGGGCGGTCGCCTCCGCTCCCTTGGCTTACCTCGCATAAGCTCGGGCGCGCGGTCGCGCTTGCCGGAATGCGAAGAGCATTCCAGGGGGCATAAATCTGCTCAACCGAGAAACGCGTCGACCGCCGCGTTGAATTTGGTGGGATTCTCCAAAAACATGAAATGGGAGCCGCCTTCGTCGGCGGCGAAGATGACGCATTCGGCGCCGGGGATTTGATTGGCGATCCAGTGCTGGGTGTGCGGCGGGAAGAGGCTGGCTTCGCCGCCGATGACGAGGGTCGGCAGGCGGATGGTCGGGATCAGATAGCGCCAATCGATGATCGCATGATGGAACAGAAGATCGGCGGCGTGTTGGCGCGGCAGTTTTAGATTTTCGCCGGCGACCCAGAGCAGCTCATCGCGCGGCATCCCTTCGGTGAACATGCCGGCCAGGAGATCGGCGGTTCCTTCCGCGTCCGGCGTCGCGCGCACCGCGCCCTGAAATTCCGCCAAGGCGGCGGGATCGGCGAAGAAGCATTCGAGCGCGTCCAATTCGCTTTGCGGCCAGCTCGGATTGCCGGTGACCGCCGCCGCCTCGTCGACGAAAATGAGACGCGACAGACGCTCCGGCCCGAACAGCTCGAGATAGCTCCAACCGACCGAGCAGCCCATCGAATGGCCGAGAAGATCGACGTCCTGGAGATCGAGCGCGATCAGCACCTCGCGCAGATCCGCCGCGAGGCGGCTGATGCGGTAGCCGCCCGCCGGCTTGTCGGATTCGCCGTGGCCGCGCATGTCGAGGGCGATGACGCGGCGGCCCTCGGCGAGGGCGGCGGTTTGATGCTTGAACTCCGCCGCGCTCTGCGACCAGCCGGGTATCATGACGAGCGGCTTTCCCGCCCCCGCCTCGTGATAGCGCAGCGTCACGCCGCCGGAAATGGTGACGGATTTATGGGCGACCTCGACCGGCACGGCGTATCAGGAACCGGCGGCCGCCTCGGCGGCGCGGCCCCCGCCGCTACCCGGCACACAGCCGCCGCAAACAGCAAGAGTCTGCGCGGCGATAAACCTGCCGCGTTCGCTCGCCAGATAGACCGCCATATCGGCGATCGTATCCGCGGTCAGCAATTCGCCTAACATATTGTCGCGCATATTGCCGGCATAGAGCGCCTCATAGTCCGTCCCGGCATCCTCCGCCATGCCCTGATGCAGGGATTGCGCCATCTTGGTCTCGACCCAGCCCGGCGCGATGGTGTTGACGCGCACGCCGTGCCCGCCGAGCTCGTCCGCGAGGCAATGCATATAGGCGTTGAGGCCGTTCTTCGACGCGGCATAGGCGCCCCAGCCGGCGGCATGGGAACCGGCGGCGATGGAGGAGATGAAGATCACCCGGCCGTCGGTGCCGGCATCGATCAGCGCCGGATAGAGCGCGCGGGTGATCAGAAAGGGCGCGGTGAGATTGATCGCGATGATCGACTTCCAGGTCTCGGGCGCCATGTCCGGGGTCGGCTGCAAGGTGCAGATGCCGGCATTGTTGACCAGGATTTCGAGCCCGCCGAGGGCCGACACCGCCTCGCCGCACATGCTATCAATCGCGCCTTCGTCGGCGAGATCGGCGATGGCCGGCACGGCGCGGCCGCCGGCGCTCTTGATCGCGTCCAGCGTCGCCGCGATGCGTTCCGCGCTCCTGCCATGGACGGCAACCGCCGCGCCCTCGCGCGCATAGGCCTCGGCGATCTCGCGGCCGATGCCGTCTCCCGCGCCGGTGACCAGCGCCCGCTTGCCTGCGAGTGACGTATCCATTGCCGTCTACCGCATGCCGAAGCGGCTGTGCCGGCTCTTCTCGACATATTGCTGGTGATAATCCTCCGCCGGCCAATAGTCGCCGGCCTGGACGATCTCGGTCACCACCCGCCCGGCATCCGCCAGTCTGTCGCGCGAAGCCTTGGCCGCCGCCTCCTGCTCGGGCCCGTGGGCGAACACGGCGGAGCGGTATTGCGTTCCGATATCAGGCCCCTGGCGGTCGCGCTGGGTCGGGTCGTGGCACTGCCAGAAGATATCCAGCAGCTCCTCATAGCTGATGCGCGCCGGGTCATATTCGACCTCGACCACTTCGGCATGGCCGGTGCGCCCGGTGCAGACCTGCTCATAACTCGGATTGGCGGTCTCGCCCCCCATATAGCCGACCGAGGTGGCGGTCACGCCGTCGACCTGGCGGAAGATATATTCCGGTTTCCAAAAACACCCGGCGCCGAATGTCGCTTTTTCGCTCATGACATAATCCTCCTCTTCCCTGCCTTTATATATAGCCAACGCCCGGCGAAGGGCTAGAGGGGCTCGCCCCGCGCGAGGCGCGGCAGCTCGCCGACCGTGCCCATGGCGTGGCGCATGAAGAGGCGCTTCAAGGGCGGCGCCCAGTTGACCGCCGCCAGGCCGATGTCGCGCGCGAGACGCACCGGCGCGATATCGTTGGAGAACAGGCGGTTGAGCCCGTCGGTAACGGCAATCATCGCCGTCGCGTCGAAGCGCCGCCACTGCTCGTATCGCGCCAGCAGGTCCGGCGCGCCGATATCGAGGCCGAGGCGGTGGCGATCGACGATCAGCTCGGCCAGCGCCGCCACATCGCGCACACCGAGATTGAAGCCCTGGCCGGCGAGGGGGTGGATCGCATGGGCCGCGTCCCCGGCGAGCGCGAGGCGCGTGCCGGCATAGCGCTCGGCATGGGTCAGCGCGAGGGGATAGGACCAGCGCGGGCCGGCGGTCTCGAGATCGCCGAGAAAATCGCCGAAGCGGGCGGCCAGCTCGGCGTGGAATCCGTCTTCGTCGAGGGCAAGGAGATGCGGCACCCCGCTGGTCTTCTCGGTCCATACCAGGGAGGAGCGGTTGCCCGTCATCGGCAGAATGGCAAAGGGGCCGGCAGGGAGAAATCTCTCATGGGCAATGCCGCGATGGGGCCGCTCATGGCCGACGGTGCAGACGATGCCGCTTTGATCGTACGACCATTCCAGGGTCTTGATGCCGGCGGCCTCGCGCAGGCGCGAGCGTCTGCCGTCGGCGGCGACGGCGAGGCGCGCGGTGATGCTGCGGCCATCGGCGAGGCTGGCGGCGATGCGCTCGCCCGAAGGCGTGAAGGCCTCGACCGATACCGGCGCCATGTGCGTGAGGGCCGGGCATTCGGCGGCGGCGTCGAGGAGCGCCGTGCGGGTGACGCGGTTCTCGACGATCCAGCCGAGCGGCTCCTCGCCGACCTCCTTATGGTCGTAATGAAGAAAGAGCGGCGCGTTCTTGTCGGAGACGCGGATTTCCAGAATCGGCTCGGCCTCGCCGGCCATGCCGGCCCACACGCCGATGGCGTCGAGCACGCGCTTCGAGCCATAGGCGATGGAGCAGACGCGGCCGTCGAACCCGGCGCTTTTCATGCGCGCCGGGTCTTCGCCGTCGAGCACCACCGTCTCGATCCCGGCGCGGGCGAGCGCGATGCCGAGGCTGAGCCCAACCAGCCCGCCGCCGGCGATCGCCACATCCGCGACTATTTGCCCGTCCGTCGTCATATGCCTAAACTCGCCGCCGCCTTTCGGGGGCCACAGCATAACCTAGTGGATTAAATCTAGCATATGGTAACCATAAGCGACATGACGACGCATTTGCATGAGATGAGCGCTTTGGCTCTCGGCGAAGGCATTGGGCGGGGCGAGATCGACCCGGTGGCACTTACCGAGCATTTTCTCGAGCGCATCAAGCGCATCGACACCGCGCACGACATTTATCTCCGCACCACGCCGGAGCGCGCCCGGGCCGAGGCCGCCGCCGCGGCGGAACGGGCGCGCGCGGGTCTCCGATTGAGCCCGCTCGACGGCGTGCCGATTTCCTGGAAAGACCTGTTCGACACCGCCGGCGACGTCACCGGCCATGGCGCCAAGGTGCTGCAGGAGCGCGTCGCCACCAAGGACGCCACCGTGGTGACGCGCGCGACGCAAGCTGGGCTGGTGTGTCTCGGCAAAACCAATCAGACCGAATTCGCCTTCTCGATCCTCGGCATCAATCCCAATTACGGCACGCCTGCCAATCCGTTCGACGCGAGCGTGGCGCGCCTGCCCGGTGGCTCGACCTCGGGCGGCGCGGTGTCGGTCTCGCGCGGCCTCGCCGCCGCCGCCATCGGCTCGGACACCGGCGGCTCGGTGCGTGTGCCGGCGGGGTGGAACGGGCTGGTCGGGCTCAAAACCAGCTTCGGCCTGCTGCCGCTCGACGGCGTGCTCGGCCTTTCGACCAGCATGGATAGTGTCGGTCCGCTCGCCCGCGACGTGGCCGATGCGGCGGCGCTCTTCACCGCGCTGGCCGGGCGCTACGGCGCAGGCAATGCGCACCCGCCGGACCTGGCGGGCGGCGATGCGGCGCGCATTCATTTGGCGCTGCCGGCCAATCTGGTGTGGCAGGATCTGGACAGCGGGGTCGAACGCGCGGCGCGCGCGGCCATCGCCCGGCTGGAAGCCGCCGGAGTGACGGTCGGCGAGGCGGAAATACCGCAATTCGGCGAGATCGAGGAGCTGATCGGCCATTTCGGGCCGTTCCACGCCGCCGAATGCCACGCCTTGTGGCACGAATATATCGAGGCGCGGCCCAATCTGGTCTATCGCCCGATCCTCGAGCGCATCCGCCTCGGCGGCAAGATGCTGGCGAACACGGTGGAAGGGGCGAAACAGTCGCTCAGGAAGGTTTCGCCGGCGCTTCATACCCGTATCCGCGAGGTTGGCGTGCTCGCCATGCCGACCATCGCCATCTCGCCGCCGCCCATCGCTGAGCTCGAACAGGATATGGAAGCCTGGATGGCGGCCAATATCATGACGCTGCGCAACACGCGGCTCGGCAATTTCCTCAACTGCTCGGCGATTACGCTGCCGTGCGGCAAGGACGATAACGGAATCCCCGTGGGCCTGATGCTGATGGCGCCGCCCAACTGGGAGGAGCGTTTGCTGCGCATGGCCGCCGCCCTGGAGCCTGTTCTGGCGGCGTAAACTGCTCAAAAATTAGGCTGGCTGTTAGAGCAGCCCAATATTTGTGCAGACGGCGACCGTCGCAATCTGGCGGCCCTCTGTTAAACTATTGAAATAAATATAAAATACGATTCGCCGTGAGTTGGCACGCTTCTTGAAGTTGGAGTCCCGAAACCAAAACAAAAAATTTCGGGATTCGGGACATGAGACTTCTCAAGCGGGCGCTGATCATCGGCGTCACGAATTTATTCGGCCTGGCGCTGGCCGGCCACGCCTTCGCGGAAGATAGCGCTACGGCCCTCGACAGCGGCGATACCGCCTGGCTGCTCACATCCACCGCCATCGTGCTGATGATGACGATACCGGGCCTCGCGCTCTTCTATGGCGGCATGGTGCGCAAGAAGAACGTGCTCTCCATGCTGATGCAAAGCTTCGCCATCACCTGCGTGGTGTCGATCCTCTGGATGATCGCCGGCTATAGCCTCGCCTTTACCAATGGCGGCGCGTTTTACGGCTCCTTCGGCAATGTCATGCTGCTCGGCCTCTCCCCGGAGTCGCTCAGCGGCACCATTCCGGAAGCGGTGTTCGTCACCTTCCAAATGACCTTCGCCATCATCACCGTCGCGTTGATCACCGGGGCGACGGCGGAACGCATGAAATTTGGCGCGCTTCTGGTTTTCGCCGTGCTTTGGACCCTGGCGGTCTATGTGCCGGTCGCCCATTGGGTATGGGGCGGCGGCTTCCTGGCCGATGCCGGGGTGCTCGATTTCGCCGGCGGCACGGTGGTGCATATCAATTCCGGCGTCGCCGCGCTGGTCGCGGCCCTGGTGCTCGGCAAGCGCGTCGGCTTCGGGCGCGAGAATCTGGCGCCGCACAATCTAACGCTCAGCGTCATCGGCGCGGCGCTTCTGTGGGTCGGCTGGTTCGGCTTCAATGCCGGTTCGGCGCTCGCCGCCGACGGCGCCGCCGGCATGGCGATGATGGTGACGCAAATTGCCAGCGCCGCCGCCGCCCTGGTGTGGATGCTCGGCGAATGGGCGATCAAGGGCAAACCCAGCGTGCTCGGCATCATTTCCGGCGCGGTCGCCGGCCTGGTGGCGATCACTCCGGCGGCGGGCTTCGTCAACGCTCCGGGTGCGCTCGCCATCGGCGGGGTCGCCGGCATCGCCTGTTTCGCCGCCGCCATGTGGCTCAAGCGGCGCTTCGGCTATGACGATTCGCTCGATGTCTTCGCGGTGCACGGCGTCGGCGGCATTGTCGGCGCGATCCTCACCGGCGTGTTCGCCATGGAAGCCATTGGCGGCGCGCCCGGCGCGGTCGACGGCAATGGCGGCCAGGTTCTGACCCAGCTTTACGGCGTCGCGGTCACAATCGCCTATACGGCCGTCGTCAGCTTCGTCATCCTCAAAGGCATCGAATGGACCATCGGATTGCGCGAAAGCGAGGAAAGCGAACGCGAAGGCCTCGATATCCGGGCCCATGGCGAATCCGTCGCCTGATGAAGAAAGGCGATATATTTCAATAGGCTAACCCAGTTGGGGGGCCCTGTCTGGGCCAGTGCGGGCCGGTCGGGACGCGAAAGCGCCGCTTCCGGCCCGCACGTATTAATTAACATCTTCCGCCGCACCTGCTAGTCTGTTAAGCTCGATTCGCAAGAGCAGCAGACAACCCCTTGTTATTAAAGGCAGGAGGCGGTTTTGGGCACGCCCAATAACACAGCGCCGAAATGGCGCGCCACGCCGTGACGGCAAGCAGCGAAGGCGCCCGGCGCACACCGTTTTTGCCTCAAGCGGCGAGCCAATTCCTGCGCCGGCGCAGCGTTCAGCTCGCCGGGCTGGTCGTCCTCGCCCTGGCCGGAGTGCTGGCGCTCGCGTTGATCAGCTACGATCCGGCCGATCCCTCGTTCAACACCGCCAACAGCAATTCCATCGCCAATTCCGCCGGCCTGCCCGGCGCCTATGCCGCGGATCTGCTGCTTCAGGCGGTCGGCGCGGCCTCGGCATTTCTGATTGTCATTCTCGCTGCCTGGTCCTGGGCGCTGCTGTCCTGCCGGGGCGTGCGTCTCTTTTGGCTGCGCGCGCTCCTCGCGCCGATCGGCATCGTGCTTGCGGCGGCCGGATTCGCCGGCCTCGCCACGCCCCTGGGCTGGCCGGTGGAAGCCGGTTTCGGCGGCGGCGGCGGCGCGGTGATCGCCCAGCCGGTGGCCGGACAGCTCGCCCAATGGGGCGCAGGGCGCGCGACCCTGCCGATCATCGCTTTCGCCCTTGCCGCCATCGCCACCGGTATTTCGTTCGGCCTGCCGTGGCGCGAATGGCGCGGGATTCTGCGCGGTCTCTGGTTCCTGCTCGCCAGATCGGCGGTCGGGCTCTATCGCGGCGCGCGCTGGGTGCATGCCAAGACGACGCCGAAATTCGCCGATCCGGACGCCCTGCCACGGCGCGAGAAGAAAGCAAAAGAGCCACGCAACGAGCGCGTGCGTGAACGGCGCGACTGGCGGCCAAAAATTAAGCTCCCGGCGCTTGGGCTTGGCGGCGGCCGCAAATTGCGCGCCGAGCCGCATCTCTATGACGACGGCATCGCCGACGACGCGCCGGCGGCGGGAGAGAAACGCGAGCCCAGCCTAATGGCGCGCAAGGCGGCGAAGGTGGTGGAGCCGAAGGCGAAGAAGCCGAAGCCGTCGAAGCGCGCCGCGCGCGAAAGCCAGCGCACTCTCGATCTCAAGGACGGCCATGAATTCGAACTGCCGGCGCTCGATCTGTTGTCGACGCCGTCATCCGCGAAAGGCCGCAAGCCGTCGCTGGCCGAGAGCGCGCGCGAGCAGAATGCCGAGCTCCTGCTGAATGTGCTCGAGGATTTCGGCGTCTATGGCCAGATCGACAAGGTGCGCCCGGGGCCGGTGGTGACGCTCTATGAATTCATCCCGCGTGCCGGCACGCGGACCGCGCGGGTGATCGCGCTGGCCGACGATATCGCGCGTTCGATGAGTGCCGTGAGTGTCCGCGTCGCGACGATTCGCGGGCGCAATGTGATCGGCATCGAGCTGCCCAACACCGACCGCGAGATGGTTTTCTTGCGCGAGCTGCTGGCGAGCGAGGATTATGAGAACACCGCGGCCAGCCTGACGCTGGCGCTGGGTAAGGATATCGGCGGCGCGCCGGTGATCGCCGACCTCGCGCGCATGCCGCATCTCCTCGTTGCCGGTACGACGGGTTCGGGCAAGTCCGTCGCCGTCAACAGCATGATCCTGTCGCTGATCTACCGCCTGCCGCCGGAGCAGTGCAAGCTGATCCTGATCGACCCGAAGATGCTCGAGCTCTCGGTCTATGACGATATTCCGCACCTGCTGACTCCCGTCGTGACCGATGCGGGCAAGGCGGTGGTCGCGCTGAAATGGACCGTGCGCGAAATGGAAAACCGCTATCAGGCGATGTCGAAGCTCGGCGTGCGCAACATCACCGGCTACAACAAGCGTCTCGCCGAAGCGCGCCGCAAGGGCGAAGAGCTGAGCCGCCGCGTGCATACCCATTTCAACGCCGAGACCGGCGAGCCCGTCTATGAAGATCAGCCCCTCGACCTAGATCCCATGCCGTTCATCGTCGTGGTGGTCGACGAGATGGCCGATCTCATGCTGGTTGCCGGCAAGGATATCGAGGTCGCGGTGCAGCGCCTGGCGCAGATGGCGCGCGCCGCCGGCATCCATATCGTCATGGCGACCCAGCGCCCCTCGGTCGACGTCATCACCGGCACCATCAAGGCCAACTTCCCGACCCGCATCAGCTTCCAGGTCACGAGCAAGATCGACAGCCGCACCATCCTCGGCGAGGCCGGGGCGGAGCAGCTTCTCGGCCAGGGCGACATGCTCTATCTCGAAGGCGGCGGGCGCCTGACCCGCGTGCACGGCCCGCTGGTCAGCGACGCCGAAGTCGAGGCGGTGACCGACGCGCTCCGCGCCCAGGCGCGGCCCGACTACATCCCGGCGATCACCGAGGAGCCGGAGAGCGAGCTGCCCGACACCGGCGAGGCCGCGGCCGACGATCCCCTCTACGACCGTGCGGTCGAACTCGTCGCGCGCGAAGGCAAGGCCTCCACCAGCTTCGTCCAGCGCCACCTGCAAATCGGCTACAACCGCGCCGCCCGGATGATCGAACGCATGGAAATCCAGGGCGTGATCAGTCAGGCGAATCATGCGGGGAAGAGAGAAGTCCTCGTCGACCGCATCTGACCCAAGTGAAAAGTTCCTCTTCCCCGAGGGGAAGAGGGATTAGGGAGAAGGGCGAGCCAAGCGCGTAAGCGCTTTTTTTTGGTCCTCGAACGCCGGGCGGGGGTACTGTCGACCATAGCTTGGCACCAGCGATGATCGACTGACTCTGGCCCCCTTAACCCGAAAGACTCCAAAACGCCAAGTTTCTATAAATCGCCTAGGAATTCACACTATTTTTTTATCATAAACGTTGGAACAAAAATAAAATTTGAGAATCGGACTCCACTCGTGATCGATATTTTTTTCGGACTGTATACAAGATCTTTATAAAGATCTTTTCTTTTCACTTCCCCATCAAATATTATAACCGACAAATTTTTGGGACTTGATCTTAAGGGATGATTTTTATTCAAGTGGAACATAAGTTTTTTTGTTATGGTATCACATTCTTTTTCATATTCTTTTGAAAATTTCTCGCCGAGATCCTTGGACATTTCAATTATCTGATCTCGAGGCGTTGTTTTCGAACAATCCAAAATACGTAAATTATAACGTTGATTTATTTGCTCTCCTTCTTCTGGATATACCGAAACATCAATTATGTAACTATAGTGCGCCTCATATGCTAGTGTTACATTAACATTGTCCTTTGTTTTTGCCTCAACTTCACTTTCAAAATTAGTAGGCATGGTAATGACAAAGGGAAAATTGATGTTTAGTTTCTGATTGGACTTAATATCATCAACCTTCATAGTATGAACTACCGGATACTCTTCCTTATCTGAATATAGTGTTTCGTGTTTTAGACCCTTAATAGTTCCACCTTCTAATTTAACTTCACCGAGATTTGTTACGTCTAATGGTCGCGGAACCCTGATAAATATTTCTATGTTTTTCGCGATTTTTTCTCCCGTATTATTTATTGTCAAATTTGTATCAATAATCCATACATGTTTATCCTTCCGAAACGGCATGAACATAAATACTTCTATTGAATCTTCCGGAAAATACTCGTTAAACATAAACTCAAACTGTAAGTTTGATTTTTTAAATGATCCCTGCAACTCTGCTATTTTTCTGGATTGCTTGAAGGATTTATGCGCAATCCAAATTGCAATGCACCCTACAATCAAAGTGAGAATTGACAAGTAAATAGACATTCTGCTTCCTCACGCAACCGCATTTTTACTCTTGGCGCAAACTTAGTTGGGACGACAGATTGTAAAATTCAAGGCGACGTGAATAGCAAATTGCTAAAACAATTCTTCACCGCCCAAGAATTGCTAATTTTTCTATATAGAAAAACGCTTTTACAACCAATATAAACAAAAAACTGCTATAACATGTAAATGACTCTTATTGATGCCGCATTCTGGTTGTATCTCATAATCATATTGCCATAAAATTGAATATTTAATCAATATATCAATCTCTCAATATAACTAAATGACAACTCGGTAGGATCAATGAGGTCAGGACCGATTGATCCGCCGATGCAAGCGCGCTTCCGCGCGCTTGGTTCTCCCCCACCTTCCCAACCCTTTCTGCATGCTGGGGTGAGCGTATTTTCCAGAAAAGGAGATGTGCAGGCCAGGCCGTCCAACCCTCTGGCGATTGCGCGCCGCGGGGAAGAAGGGCTTATTCCCGCTTGTGGTAGCCCGACCCCCAGCCGATGATACCTAAATGACCGAACAGAAAATCACCGCCGGCGAGGCGCTCTTACGCCGTTTCAAGACGCTCGGCGTCGACTACGTGTTCGTGAATTCGGGCACCGATTATCCGCCGGTGATCGAGGGCATGGCGCGGGCCGGGGGCGATCCGGGAGCGGTGTTGCCCGTGCCTATTATCGCACCGCACGAACATGCGGCGATGGGCATGGCGCATGGCTATTACCTCGCCACGGGGCGCGCCCAGGCGGTGATGGTGCATACCAATGTCGGCCTGGCGAACGCCGCGATCGGCGCACTCAACGCGGCGAGCGGGCAGGTGCCGACGATCCTTTGCTCGGGCCGCACGCCGGCGACCGAGAGCGGGCGGTTCGGCGGCCGGTTGAACCCGATCAATTGGGGCCAGGAGATGCGCGACCAGCACGCCCTGGTGCGCGAGGCGTGCAAATGGGATTACGAACTGCGCGCCGCCGAGCAGACCACGGACGCCGCCGACCGAGCTTATGCCATCGCCAATTCCCTGCCGCGCGGGCCGGTCTATCTCAGCCTGCCGCGCGAAGTGCTGTGCGAGACCGTTTCGCCCGAGAACCTCGCGGCGCCGCCGGGTCTGGCGCCCTCGTCTGCCGTGCCGCGCCACGAGGATGTCGCGCGCGCGGCGGCGATCCTGGCGCGGGCCGAGCGCCCGCTGATCGTCTGCCAACGCGGCCCGGGCGGCGCGGCGGGCTTCGCCACCCTGGCGCGTCTGGCGGAGGAGTGGGCCGTGCCGGTGGTCGAATATTGGCCGACGCAGATCTCGATTTCGACCGAGCATCCGATGCATGCGGGCTACGATCCCGGCGCGCGCCTCGGTCAGGCCGACGCGGTGCTGGCTATCGACGCCCGCACCCCGTGGGCGCCGGCGCTGCACGCGCCGCCCGCCGACTGCAAGGTAATCCAGATCGGCCAGGACCCGTTGTTTGCCGCCACGCCGGTGCGCGGTTTTCGCTGCGATATCGCTTTGGCCGGCGATGTGGCGCCGGTGCTTGGCGAGCTTGCCGATGCCATGGCGCCGCATCTCGCGGGCCGGGCGGAGGCGCTTGTGGCGCGCCGTGCGGCGCTGGCCGAAAGCAATGACGCGGCGCGCGCCGCGCGGCACCGACAGGCCGAAGCGGGCCGCCGCGAGCCAATGACCAAGGGCTGGGTCGCGCGCTGCGTCGGCGCGCTCTCCGAGCAGCATGATTCGATCGTCCTCTCGGAGCTTGGCTGCCAGCTCGCCGACATGATTTTCACCCGGGCGGATCGCTATTACCAGGAGCCCCATTCCGGAGGTCTCGGCTGGGGACTGACCGCGGCGCACGGCATGCAGCTTGCCGAGCGCGACCGGCTGGTGGTGGCGACTATCGGCGACGGCTCCTACATGTTCGCCAATCCAGTTGCCTGCCACCAGATTGCCGAGGCTTACGATCTGCCGGTGCTGACCATCGTGCTCAATAATTCCGGCTGGAACGCGGTGCGCCGGGCGACGAAGGAGCTCTACCCCGACGGCGCCGCGGCTGAAGCCAACGCCATGCCGCTCACCGATTTCTCGCCCTCGCCCGATTTCGTAAAAGTGGCCGAAGCGAGCCGCGCCCACGCCGAGCGCGTTACACACGCCGCCGACCTCCCCGCCGCCCTCGAGCGCGCCCGAAACGCCATCCAACAAGACCGTCGCCAGGCTTTGCTCGATATCCAGATCGCCCCCGAATAAGCCTCTCTTCCCATGACAAGTCCCTCTTCCCCGAGGGGAAGAGGGATTAGGGAGAAGGGGCAAACCAAGCGCGTGAGCGCTCTTTTTTGTTTGGCCCCTCAAGCGCCGGGCGGTCGCCTCCGCTCCCTTGGCTACCTCGTATTAACTCGGGCGCGTAGTCACGCTTGCCGGAATGCAGGAAGTGCATTCCGGTTGGTGGTGCCGTTTGAATGAGTCTTTGGTGCTAGGGGATAGAGTATGACGGCAACCGAACAAGGTTGGCGCGGGCGGCTCTAGCGCTTACATAGGTGCGGTATGATCCGCATCTTCCCCGCCCGCGCGGCATTCATGCTTGCGCTCCTCGCCCTGCTCGCCTTCGCGCCCGCGCAGGCCCAGGAGGAGGACGCCTTCGAACCCACCCCCGCCGTGCTCAGCGAGGAAGACGCGACCTGGCTCGCGCGGACCGAGGATTACTTCAATACGATCCACTCCATCCGCGCCGGGTTCTTTCAGACCTCGTCGGAGGGCGGTTCGGCGGAAGGCATCTTTTATCTCCGCCGGCCGGGGCGCTTGCGGGTCGAGTATCTGCCGCCGACGCCGGTGTTGATCGTCGGCGACGGGATCTTTCTGCATTTTCACGATACCGAGCTTGGCCAGGTGAGCGACTGGCCGATCTTCGACACGCCCTTGGGGGCGATCAGCGATGATGAGGTGAGGTTCAACGAAGACCTCGTCGTCACCGGCTTCAAGCGCCGCTCCGGCGCGCTCGCCATTACCCTGGTGAAGCGCGAGGATCCGGGGCTCGGCAGCCTGACGCTTTATTTCAGCGAGGCGCCGATGGAGCTTAAGCGGTGGAAGGTGGTCGATGCCCAGGGGCTGGTGACCACTGTTGCGCTCTTCAACATCGAGACCAATGTCGATCTCGACGCCAAGCTCTTCGTGTTCGACGATCCGCGCGAAGAGCGCACGGACCGGTAGCTGGATGGCAAGCACGGCGCCCCTTATCGCGCTTTCCGCCTGCGTGCGCGAGATCGGCATTCATCCCTTTCATGTGGTCGGCGAGAAATATCTCACCGCGGTGCGGGACGGCGCCGGCGGCTTTCCGCTGATGCTGCCCTCGCTCGCCGAGGACGGCGACGCGGCGGAGATATTGCAGCGCGTCGACGGGCTGATGTTTACCGGCAGCCCGTCCAATGTGGAGCCGCATCATTATGACGGGCCGGCGAGCGCGCCCGACACGATGCACGACGCCCAGCGCGATTCCTTCACCCTGCCGCTGATTCGCGATGCGGTGGCGGCCGGCGTGCCGCTGCTTGCCATCTGCCGCGGCTGCCAGGAGCTCAATGTCGCCCTCGGCGGCACGCTGCATCAGGCGGTGCATGAGGTGCCCGGGCGGATCGATCACCGCGAGGACAAGAGCCAGCCGCGCGACGTGCAATATGACCCGGTGCATGACATCGCGCTTGAGCCCGGCGGCGTGCTGGCGGCACTCTGGCCGGAGCCGGAGACGGCGGTCAACTCGCTCCATGCGCAAGGCATCGACGCGCCGGCGCCGGGCCTGCGCGTCGAGGCCACCGCGCCGGATGGCCAGATCGAGGCGGTGAGCGGGGCGGACAGCGCCAGCTTCTGCCTCGCCGTCCAATGGCACCCGGAATGGAAGGTGCGCGACAACGCCTTCTCCATGGCGATCTTCACCGCTTTCGGCGACGCCGCCCGGGCGCGCGCCGAGGAAAGAAATAGCGGTTAACCAGCTATTAAGTATTCGCGGGGCAAGACCCGATTTGATATGCAACTAACGCATATCAGGAGTACTGAACTGTCCGTTGCAGAAAATCCTGGAAGCGCCATATTCCGTCTTAAGCAATCCGCTAAAAAACAACGGAATGCGCAGCAATTCGAACCCAGGAGAACCAGAAAATGCTTATCGATTCCATCGTTGAAACCATCCGCCAGTGGCGCACCCGCAGCCGGGCCGCCCAGGACCTGCACAGCATGAGCGACCGCCAGCTTTCCGACATCGGTATCGGGCGCGGCGACATCGAAGCCGTGGTGAGCGGCCGTTTGGTGCGCACGCCGAGCCACGATGTGCGCTGACTGTTTGTTGTCGATCAGATTCACATGATTAAACGGAACCACGCCGTGGTTCCGCTTAATCATGATCCGATCTATTAACCAAAGCTAACAATGTTCACAACTTTTTGATTGGAACCGGCGGCGCGCCGACACCATATCGATTGTAACGGCCAGTCCGTGTCCGCCGCTCCCCCCCAAGAGCCGGGTTTTTTGGCTCCCTTGCGCGGATATGGACCCCTAACCCTACTCAGGGTCCCCCCAATACTGGCGGGCCGGCATGTTAGCCGGCCCGCCTTTTCTTTGCGCAAATTCCGAGCGGGCGGTAACGCCCGCGACGACGCATTTGCGAAAACGAAAGAGAAAAAATCCCGAGTTGGCGGTAGCGCCCGCGACGACGTATTTGCATTCCGTTCCCGCCGCCGTTTCATCTCCCGCTACTCCGTGAAATACTCGCCGGCCAAGGCCCATAAAACAAAAGGCCGGAGGGAGAGAATGTCGTATCGCTTGGGCGTCGATGTCGGCGGGACGTTTACCGATCTGCTGCTGATCAACGAGACGGATTCCTCGTTCCATATCGCCAAGGTGCCGTCGACCCCGGCGGACCCGTCCGTCGGCGTGCTGAACGGCACCGACAAGGTGTGCGAGCTCGCCGGCATCGGCCCAAGCGAGATCGACCAGGTGATGCATGGCAGCACGATTGCGACCAACGCCATCCTCACCGGGCGCGGCGCGCGGGTCGGGCTGGTCACCACCGAGGGCTACCGCCATGTGCTGCAGATCGCGCGCTCCTATGTGCCGGGCGGGCTCGGCGCCTGGGTGATCTTCAACCAGACCCCCCCGCTCGCACCGCTCAAGCTGACGGTGGAGGCGAAGGAGCGTATCGGCGCCAAGGGCGATATCGTCACGCCGCTCGACGAAGCGGCATTGCGCAAATCGCTCAAGCTTCTCAAACGCCTCGGCATCGACGCGCTGACCATCTCGCTGTTTAACTCCTACACCAATGACAGTCACGAGCGGGCGGCGGGGAAAATCGCCGAGGAGGAACTGCCCGGCGTGCCGGTGTCGCTCTCGTGCGACGTGATCCCCGAGATGCAGGAATATGAGCGCGCCATCACCACCGTGTGCAATTCCTATGTACGGCCCATCGTCGCCAATTATGTGCGCAATCTGAACGACGAGCTCACGCGCCGCGCCGGCGGCGTGAAGCTGCATCTCTTACGCTCGGACGGCGGCCTGACGACGCCGGCCGGCGCCGAGACGGTGCCGGTCAACCTGCTGATGAGCGGGCCCGCCGGCGGCGTCGCCGGGGCGCTCTGGATCGCCCGCCAGGCCGGCTTCGACAATCTCCTGACCTTCGACATGGGCGGCACCTCGACGGATGTCTGCTTGATTCGCGACGGCGTCGCGCAAACCCGGCGCGAGACCACGGTGGGCGATCTCACCGTGCGCGCCTCGTCGCTCGATGTGCGCTCGGTCGGCGCCGGCGGCGGCTCGATCGCGCACGTGCCCGAGCTCACCAAGGCGCTCCGCGTCGGCCCGGAGAGCGCCGGCGCCGATCCCGGCCCGGCGGCCTATGCCAAGGGCGGCGAGTTGCCGACGGTGACCGACGCCAATATCGTGCTCGGCTATCTCCCCGATTCGGCGCGCCTCGGCGGCGATATGGAAATCGACCGCGCCAAGGCCGAAGCGGCGCTGCAGACCATCGCCGAGCCGCTCGGCTTCTCGATCGAGCGCGCGGCCCAGGGCATTTACGACATCGTCAACGAAAACATGATCGGCGCGCTCCGCCTCGTCTCGGTGCAGCAGGGCAACGATCCGCGCGAGTTCGCGCTGATCGCCTTCGGCGGCGCCGGGCCGCTCCATGGCAATGCGCTGGCGCGTATCCTCGAATGCTGGCCGGTGATCGTGCCGCCGGGGCCGGGCGTGCTGTGCGCTTACGGCGACGCCACCACGCGCTCGCGCGACGACGCGTCGCGCAGCCTGATGCGGCGCTTTTCCGAAACCAGCGCGGAGGAGGTCGGCCGGATATTCGCCGATCTCGCCGCCACGGCATCGCGCACGCTCGATGCCGAGGGCATCCCCGAATCCGAGCGCTCGAGCAGTTACGAGGTCGATGTGCGCTATTCCGGCCAGGTGCTGTCGCTGCCCGTGCCGGTCGATATCGACGCCTTCAACCAACGCGGCCTCGAGGTCATCGGCGAGAGTTTCGACAATCTGCACGAGAAGCTCTACACCTTCGCCATCGATACCGAGCGCGAGATCATCAATCTCCGCGCCATCGTTCAGGGACGCGAGACCCTGGCCGGCGCCGGGCGTATCGACGCGGGCGCCGCCGATGCGTCGGCCGCCAAACTGGCCGAGGAGAAAATCTACGCCGACGGGGAATGGCACCAGGCCGGGATATACCAACGCGACCTCTTGAAATGCGGCAATATCATCGCCGGCCCCGCCATCGTCACCCAATTGGATTCGACCAGCTTGATCCTGCCCGGCCATGTCGGCGAGATCGACGCCATCGGCAATATTTTGATTCGCCCCCAGGATTCGAGCTAAGGGAGCACGCCATGCCCGCCACGGTTATCGAGACCAACAACACGCCGTTCGAGACGGTGCCGGTCGATCCGGTCGACCTCGACATTATCGAGAATGCGCTCCGCAGCGCGCGCCACGAGATGGACGCGGTGCTCTTCCGCACCGCCATGTCGCCCGGTATCCGCGAGCAGCATGACGAGTTCCCCCTCGTCGCCAACCGCGACGGCAAGATGGTGGTCGGCCAGTTCGGCGCCTTCATTC
>CAZUVO010000069.1:15286-18362 GCA_964623955.1 uncultured Rhizobiaceae bacterium | reverse complement strand
GTCCGAGACGCAGAGCAGCGTGCCGTAAGGCACCCGCAGACGAAAACCGTTGGCCGAGATGGTCGCCGATTCCATGTCGACCGCGATGGCGCGCGATTGATTGAAGAAGGTCGAGAGCTCATCATATCTGAGCTCCCAATTGCGGTCGTCGGTCGAGACCACGGTGCCGGTGCGCAAATGCTGCTTCAATTCCTGGCCGTCCTGCTGGGTGACCTTGCCCACCCCGGCGGTCAGCGCGAGCTGTACTTCGGCGATCGCCGGGATCGGCACTTCCAGCGGCAGATCGTGATCGAGCACATGGTCGAGCCGGGCATAGGCATGGGCGAGAACGTAATCGCCGAGCCGTTGGGTGCGGCGCAGGCCGCCGCAATGGCCGACCATCAGCCAGCAATGGGGGCGCAGCACGGCGACATGATCGGTGATCGTCTTGGCGTTGGACGGGCCGACGCCGATATTGACCAGGGTCACGCCCAAATGACCGTCCTTCACCAGATGATAGGCCGGCATTTGCGGCGGCTTCGCGGCGCGCGTGCCGGATGACGGCGCATCGCTCAGACGCGGATTGACGTGCACCGCATTGCCCGGCTCGACAAAGGCGCGGAAGGTCTCGCCGGCTTCTATTTCGCCCATGCCGTACTCGATGAACTCATCGACATAGCGCCGATAGTTGGTAAACAGCACGAAGCGCTGAAAATGCTCCGGCGAGGTGCCGCTATAGTGGCTCAGGCGCGACAGCGAATAATCCACCCGCTCGGCGCTGAACAGCGAGAGCGGCTTGGGCGTTCCGGCCAGGTGGCGATAGATGCCGTTGGCCACATTGTCGTCGATCTCCGCGAGGTCGGGCATGTGAAAGCGGCGCGACAGATCGGCCACCTGTTCGTGGCGCAAATCGGCGGTCAAGGTCTCGAGCGCGAAGGTCAACGGAATCTGGCGCCGCGAAATGCCGATCCAAAGCGGCCCGCCATGATTGTCGAGCAGCAATTGAAACTGGTCGAGATAGTAGCTGCGGAAAAGATCGGGGTTGGTGAGAACGGCGCTGTAGGCGCCCGCTTCGGGCACGGCGCCGTAGGACAGGCCGCCGCGGTCGCTGTCCGCGCCGGGCGCCACGTCGATCCACACCGCCGGATAGCGCGCATCGGCTTTTTCGAGGTTTTGCTCGCCGCCGGCGAAGCGCTCGAAATGCGCGCCCAGAAGATCGCGCCCCTTGGCGTAAATCTCCGCCAGCCGGGCGACCGCCGCCTCGGCATCATGAAAAGCTTCCGCCTCGTCGATGAAATTTTCCAGCCGCCCTGCACTCATGCCTTTATTCCGCCGCGCGATTCCATCCCGAATGATGCGCCATCGCGCGGATTTTTCCTAGTTGCGCCGTTATACTGCCGCACATGAATGCGGCAACGGTGGTGATCACGGGTAGCTCGACCGGGATCGGCGAAAGCACGGCGGCGCATCTCGTCGCAAAAGGCTTTCACGTTTTCGGCGGGGTGAGGCGCGGGGAGGATGGCGAACGGCTTCGCGGCCGGCTGGGCGATGCGTTCACCCCGCTCATGATGGACGTCACCGACGGCGCGGCGATCGCATCGAGCGCGGCCGAGGTAAACGCGGCCCTCGGCGGCGCCAAGCTCGCGGGGCTGGTCAACAATGCCGGCATCGGCGTCGGCGGTCCCACCGCCCTCTTACCGCTCGACGAATTTCGCCGGCTATTCGAAGTCAATCTGCTCGGCGCCATTGCCGTAACCCAGGCGTTCCTGCCGCTGCTCGGAACCGATCGGGCGCGGCGCGGCGCACCGGGGCGGATCGTCAATGTGAGCTCGGTCTCCGGCAAGCGCGGGATGCCTTTCATGGCGCCCTACAGCGCCTCCAAACACGCGCTCGAAGCGGTCTCGGAAAGCCTTCGCCGCGAGTTGATGCTGTTCGGTGTCGACGTCATCATCGTCGCCCCCGGCACGGTCGCCACGCCGATTTGGGACAAGGCGCGCGACATCGATACCGCGCCTTACGAGCAGAGCGAATATGCCCCGGCCCTCGCGCGCCTCCTTGCCTATGTTCTGGATATCGGGCCCAAGGGCGATCCGCCGGAGCGCGTCGCGGAGGTCATCCACGAGGCGCTCACCACGCCCTCGCCGAAGACGCGCTACGCGCCGGTACAGGGCAAATTCATGAACTGGACCTTCCCCGCCCTCTTGCCCAAGCGCTTCATCGACCGCAAGATCGCCCGCGGATTGGGTTTGCTCAATTAATTCCGGAATGCCCTTCGCATTCCGGCAAGCGTGACCACGCGCCCGAGTTAATACGAGGTAAGCCAAGGGAGCGGAGGCGACCGCCCGGCGTTTGAGGGTTCAACAAACAAAGATGGAAATGCTAAAATGACAGATTCCCCAACGTCCCACAGCGGCGGCTGCCAATGCGGCGCGGTGCGCTATGAAGCAACGGGGCCCTTGCGCGGCGTGGTGAATTGCCATTGCGGTATGTGCCGGCGTCTGCATGGCGCCTTCGGCGCCTATACGAAATGTGCCAATACCGGCCTCACCATGATCGAGGATCGCGGCCTCGCCTGGTACGACTCATCCGCGACGGCGCGGCGCGGCTTTTGCCGCGAATGCGGCGCCAGCCTGTTCTGGCAGCCGGCGGGGTTCGCCACCACCTCGATCGCCGCCGGCAGTCTCGACCAGCCGTGCGGCCTGAAGACGATCGGCCATATCTATGCGGGCGAGAAAGGCGATTTCTATGAGATCGGCGACGGCCTCGAGCAATTTCCCGGCTCGGCGGGCGGCGCGCTGGATACCGCCGGCGCTTGACTCGCCCGAGCCGGGCCGCACACTGCCGACGGTACACCCCGCACTCCCGGAGCTCGCAATCCCATGAAGCTTTATGACTTTAAAATGGCGCCCAACCCCCAGCGGGTGAACATGTTCCTGGCCGAAAAAGGCATCGAGATTCCCACGGTCGAGATCAACACCCGCGAGCGCGCGCAATTCGCCGATTCCTATGTCGCGGTCAACGCAATCTCGCAAGTTCCGACGCTTGAGCTGGACGACGGCACCTGCATCGCCGAATCCATGGCGATCTGCCGCTATTT
>CAZUVO010000069.1:0-15276 GCA_964623955.1 uncultured Rhizobiaceae bacterium | reverse complement strand
AAGGAGAAGGCGCTGGTGGAGATGTGGAGCCGGCGGGCCGAATTTATGGGCTATCTCGCGGCGGCCGACATGCTGCGAAATTCCGCGCCCGTGTTCGAGGATCGCGGCCTGCCCGGCGTGCCCGGCGGCGTACCGCAGATCGCCGAGCTGGTCGAGCGCGGGCGCAATTCCATGGACCGTTTCTTCGCCCATTTCGATGCGCGCTTGGGCGGCGCGCGCTTCGTCGCCGGCGACAATTTCTCGGTGGCCGATATCACCACCTTCGTCACCATCCGCTTCGCTGGCCGGGTGGAGGTCGAACCGCCGGCCTCTTGCGCCAACATCGCGCGCTGGCTCGGCGAAGTGGAATCCCGCCCCAGCGCCGCCGCCGTTTAAAGGCGGTTTGTCGAGCGGGCAATTGATGCCCGCTCGCGGGGGACCTTAGCGGCGGTTGACCTTGTCCTTCAGAGTTTTGGAAGCCTTGAAGCGGATACCCTTGCTGGCTTTTATCTTGATCGCCGCGCCGGTCGCCGGGTTGCGGCCCTTGCGCGCGCCGCGTTTATAGACCGAAAATGTGCCGAGCGTGGTGCGCACGGACTTGCCCTTTTTCAGAGACTTGCCCATTTCCTCCAGCGCTGCCTTCACCGCCTTCGACGCATCGCTCTTGCTCATGCCGCTGTTCTTCACAACAGCATCGATAAGTTCGCCCTGGTTCACGATAGGTCTCCCTTTTGAAGGGCGGCCGGCCGAATCCCATGCCGCCTCATGAATGGTCTCCTAGGCCCCGAATCGGGGCATTAACCTTAATCAGGTTGCTTGCATTCGCCGATGAGCGCAATTGGAAAATAGCCGGCGGCGTGATTTCCTCAACCTGTCGCGCTCACTTCTCCTCGTCGCCCAGCGCGCGGCAAAGTTCCATCAATTTGGAGCGCAGCTTGGGATCGTCGATACGGTAGAAGGCGCGCACCAGTCTCAGGGTCTCCGCATCGTCGGCGGCGGGACGGGCGCCGGTGTCTTCCGGGCGTCCGGCTTGCCGGCCGAGCTTGCGCGCCGGGGCCGGCATGTTCTCGAAAAAATACTCGACCGGTACGGCGAGGATTTTGCTCAGCGCGTAAAGCCGGCTGGCGCCGATGCGGTTGATGCCCCACTCATTCTTCTGCAGCTGCTGAAAGGTGATGCCGAGTTCCTTGCCCACCGCCGACTGGCTGAGCCCCAGCCGGGTGCGCCTCTCGCGCAGGCGCTGGCCCACATGCTTATCGATCGGATCGGTGGTGCGATCGCGCAAGACACGTCTTGGCATGACATGTCCTCAAAGTTGCAATACCCTTACTATAATCTCCCTATACTACGAATTCAACCATTCCGTGTCCGCTTCCACCGCCTCGGTACGGCCGTAAAACCCGCGCCGCTCCTCGGCGCTGAATTGCACGCCGGGATTTTCGTAATAGCAGAATATCGCGATGATGCGCGGACGCGCGCCGACGACCGGCGTTACCCGATGCGCCGCATATTTGCCGCGGAACAGATTGAGCGTGCCGGGGCTGAGCGCCAAGCTGCGCGCCTCGGCGTCGGGGTCGGCCAGGAACGCGGCGACGCCGTCATAGTTGGGATCGGAAGCGCCGCGCAGATCGCTCCGATATTGGAACTCGCCGCCCGCGTCGGGAGCTTGCAGCAGCAAGGTGACGGTAAATTCCGAGCGGTCGAAATGCCAGTTGAGCGCTTCGCCCTCGCGGTAGGTCATGACATTCATGCAGGCGAGCGGGTCGGACATGGGATAGAGCCGGGGCATACCGGTCGCCGCCGCGAGAAACTCGGCGAGCGCCGGCCAGCGATAGATGCGGCTCAGCACGCCGCCGAAGATTTGATCCTCGCAGATCGTATGATTGACGGTCTCGAAGCGCTTCAGCGCCGGATGCCCCGCCGGCAGTTCCGGGATCTCGTCATCGAAATAAATATTATGCTCGCGCCGGTGGGTGAACGCGGACTCCGCCCAGAGCGGCGAGAACTCTTTGAGACATGATTCGATCGCCGCCGGCCGCAACAGCCCGTCGAGATTGAACATGCCGTCCGCCGCCAGCGCCGCACGGCAATCGTCGACCAGTGACCGCGCGCCGGCGCCCTCGAGTTTGTCGAGCGGATAGTGGTCGAGATTGAGCAGCCGTTTCATGCCTTGTGCCGTTCCTGCGGTATCGCGGTCGGGATTAGGCTACCATCGCCTTCTTCCCAGGGCTTTGGCAAGATCGTCGCGATGACGAATTCGAACAACAGCACCGGCGCCGCCCGGACGATAGATATGACCGCCCTCTTTGCCGCCGGCGGAGCGGCGCGCGCGGCGGCCATCGCGGAGGTCGGCCGGGCGCTCGAAGCGGATGGCGCCTTTGTCGCCACGGGCCTGCCGTCCGGTGCGGGCGTGGCGCGCGACACCGCCGATCTGCTGGCATTCTTCGATCTGCCGGAAGCGGTCAAGCTGTACCTGGCGACGCGCCGCTTGCGCGCCGACAGCCCGCGCAGCTACCGGGGCTATGTTTCGACGCTCCAGGATGGCTGGGCCTATAACGAGTTTTTCGATATCGGCCCCGAGCGCCCGCTTCCCCGCCCCGCCCTGGCCGGCGCGGCGATTTTCGCCGAGGCCAATATCTGGCCGGAGCATGAGCCCTACCCCGGCTGGCGCGCCGCGATGCTGGCCTATCACGGCGCGATGGAGAAAACCGGCACCGCCCTCCTCCGGGCGGCCAGCGATTTTCTTGGCCTGGCGCCGGACGAGATCGCGCGCCGCTTCGCCGAGGCGGGCTCGACGCTGCGCCTCCTTAACTATCCGCGCAAGCCGGGCGGCGCGACTATCGAAGAGGAAATGCCCCGGCCCGACAAAACGCCCCTCATCACCGGGCGGCATGTCGATGCCTGCGCCTTCTCTTTATTGTGGCAGCGCCAGCCCGGCCTTCAGGCGGAAGCGCCGGACGGACGCTGGCTCGATATTCCGCCGCGCGCCGATTGCGTATCCGTTCATCTCGGCACGGCGATGGAATTTCTCACCGCCGGCCAATGGCGCGCGACGCCGCACCGGGTCGTCGACACGGGCCGGGCACGGGGCGCCATCGGTTATTTCCACGAGCCCAACCTCGACGCCGAGCTATCGCCCCTTATCGGAACGGCGCGGCCAACGGCCGCCCTCACCTATGGCGCCCACCTGCTGGAACGTTTCGCCCGCTATAACGGGCTGGAAGACCTTGCGGGTTAGAGTCCCTGCAACATGAACATATCGCCGGTCGTGCCGGCTAGGCGCATTTCCTTGAAACGCTGATATTCCGGCGCATCGTAGAAGCTGCGGGCTTGCGCCTCGCTGGGAAACTCGATTACCACGATCACGGTCGGCACCGCACTGTCGCCTTCGAGATGGTTCGGCGCCATATCGCGGACAAGATATTTTCCGCCAGCCGCTTCCACCATCGCGGCGACCGCCGGACCATATTCCTCGATCCAGGACGGGTCGGTCACCGTCGCCGAGGCAATCACATAAACAGCCATTTCATCACTCCCTGTTTTTGGTTGAACCTATCGCTTAATTCGGACGGGATTATCGGTCATCGGCCCCCGGCAATCCACCGGAGAAGGCGAATCTCACAAAAAGTTTGGACGCGCCCGCGAAAGGGCTGGCCGGGGCTGGGGGAAGCACATACATTCCGCGCTCCGTTCATCGCCGCCACGGGACCGCCATGCCCGAACGCTATATCAAGAAGATCCTCAACGCCCGGGTCTATGACGTCGCCGAGGAGACGCCGCTGGAAACGGCGGGCCTGCTGTCCGCGCGCCTCGGCAACCGGGTGCTGCTCAAGCGCGAGGATTTGCAGCCCTGCTTTTCCTTCAAACTGCGCGGCGCCTACAACAAGATCTCCGGCCTGTCGGAGGCCGACGCCGCAAAAGGCGTGATCGCCGCCTCGGCCGGCAATCATGCGCAAGGAGTGGCGCTGTCGGCGCAGAAACTCGGCATCAAGGCGCTTGTCGTGATGCCGCGCACCACACCGGAGATCAAAGTGAACGCGGTGCGCCGCTGGGGCGCCAAAACCGTTCTTCACGGCGATGCCTATGACGACGCCCATGAGCGCGCCCTGGCGCTCGCCGCCGAGCGCGGCCTGACCTACATCCACCCCTATGACGATGCCGAGGTGATCGCCGGCCAGGGCACCATCGGCATGGAAATCCTGCGCCAGCATTCGGGCCCGTTGCATGCGGTGTTCGTGCCGGTCGGCGGCGGCGGGCTGATCGCCGGCATCGCCGCCTATGTCAAGGCGCTGCGTCCGGATGTCAAAATCATCGGCGTCGAGCCCGAGGACGCGGCCTCGCTCAGCCTCGCGCTCAAGCGCGGCCGGCGCGCGCGGCTCGACCATGCCGGCATATTCGCCGACGGCGTCGCCGTGCGCCAGGTCGGCAAGGAGCCCTTCCGCCTCGCGCGCAAACTGGTCGACGACACGGTGCTGGCGAGCGTCGACGAGATCTGCGCCGCGATCAAAGACATCTATGAAGACACGCGCTCGATCGCCGAGCCGGCCGGCGCGCTGGCCGTCGCCGGGCTGAAGAATTATGTCAAACGCAACGGCAGCCAAAATAAAACGCTGATCGCCATCGACAGCGGCGCCAATGTCAATTTCGACCGGCTGCGCCATGTCGCGGAGCGTGCCGAGCTCGGCGAGCGGCGGGAGGCGGTCTTCGCCGTCACCATTCCCGAACGGCCGGGCAGCTTCCGCGCCTTCTGCCGCGCCCTCGGCAAGCGCCAGGTGACCGAGTTCAACTATCGTTATGGCGACCGGCGTAGCGCGCGCATCTTTGTCGGCGTCGAGACCGGCGGCGAGGCGGAACGCCTGGCGCTCTTCGCCGAGCTGGCGCAGAAAGGCTATGAGCTGGTCGATTTGAGCGACAATGACGCCGCCAAGCTGCATGTGCGCTACATGGTGGGCGGCCATACCGCCGAGGTCGCCGACGAGCTGCTCTATCGCTTCGAGTTCCCCGAACGCCCCGGCGCGCTCCTGAACTTCCTCAACCATATGAATGCGGATTGGAACATCAGCCTCTTTCATTACCGCAATCACGGCTCCGCCTTCGGCCGGGTGCTGTGCGGCATGCAGGTGCCGCCGGCGAAACGCGGCGAGTTTTACGCCTTTCTCGACGCGCTCGGCTACAACTACTGCGAGGAAACCGAAAATCCTGCCTATCGTCTGTTTCTCGGTTGATTTTGTAACCTTTGTCGCGCGCGCCGCTTTCTGATTAGATAGCGCCATGCATATCCGCAAAAAACATATCGGCGGATCGGCCTATTATGAAATCGTCGAGGAAGTGACGTTTTCGACCGGGACGGAACACCGCGTGGTCGCGTCGCTCGGCACCGAAGCGGACCCGGAAGCGGTCCGGCGCCAACGCCATGCAAACCTGCTCAGCCTCGAACGCGCGCTCCACCGGGTCGAGCCGCTGCGCGCCACAGATCCCCAAATCGCGCGCAAATGCGATTCCCTGCAGCACCACATAGATCGCGAGAAAGAAAAAATCTCGCAACTCACGAGCGCCATCGAATCCCTGCACGAGCCAATTTCCGAATCCGATGTGAGAGCCGGCGAGCAGAGCAATATCAGGGAGTTACGGTTGGTTTCGAGCGACCCGGCGGCCGCGAAACAGTCGGATTCCGGCGAGTAAATCTCACCCCTCTGCGGCGCCTTGATCGGTGCCACCTCCGCGATTAAGCACAATTTTACCAATCCATGTTGTCATGGAACTGGGACAATTTGATCTGCGGAGATTCCGACAATGTTCACTTTGCGCTCGCTCATTATTTCAATCGTTTTCAGTCTCGGCTTGGCGGCAAGCCTCCCGGCGCACGCCGATTCATCGGAAATCGGCAATGTCGAGGAAGTCCATCTCGCGCTTTACGGAACCGTCTCCGGCGGCGATTCGGAACGGCTTTATATTAATGACGGCGTCTTCGCCGATGAATTGATCGAGACGGTCAAGAAATCGAACGCGCAGATTCGTTTTGTCGACGATACGGATTTGTGGCTCGGCCCGTCGAGCTCGCTAACTCTCGATTCCTTCATCTTCGATCCCGACCTGGGGACCGGCGAGATGGTGGCGGAGCTCGGCAGGGGATTGTTCCGCTTCGTCAGCGGGCAGATGCCACGCCAGAATGTCGAAATATTCACTCCCGTCGCGGTTATCGGTATTCGCGGCACGGATTTCTCGGTCGAAGTGGCCGCCAACGGCACCACCCAGGTAACCGTTTATTCCGGCGCCGTTACCGTTGCGCCGCGCGGCGGCGGGGCGCCGGCGAACGTCAATGCCGGCGAAACCGCGGATGTGGATTCGCCGACCGGCGAGGTCGACGTGTCGCCCGCCAGCCAGGACACCCCGCCCGCGAGCGTTTCCGACGGCGTCGGCGTTGCCGCGGCGCAAGGCGGCGGTGGCGGCAGCGGCGGCGGCGGCAGCAGCTGCTTCACCGCGGACACGCAAATCGTCATGGCGGACGGCCAGTTGAAGGAGATCGGGAATATTGCGGTCGGCGATGTCGTGCTGGGCCAGGACGGCGCGCACAATATTGTCACCGGGCTCGAGTGGGTGACCCTCGGCGGGCGCTTGCTTTACGGGTTTGACGGCGGCGTGCCCTTCGTCACCGCGGAGCATCCCTTTATGACCGACCAAGGCTGGAAGTCGATCGACCCGACGGCGACGGCGGATGAGAACCCGTCGCTCCAGGTCTCCAGGCTGGAAGTGGGCGATTCGGTGGTGACCATGCAGCGCGACTACTGGCACCTCGCGGCGCTCGGCGACCCGAGCGGCACGGGTGATACCGCGCTTGGCCGGCAGCATCTCAGGATCCTGGGCGCCGTTGCCGCGAACTCGGAAACCGTGCTTTATAACCTCCTGCTCGACGGCGATCACGCTTACTGGGTCGTACCGCCGGCCGAGGTATCGCCCCTGCGGACGGTCTCGACCGCACCGGCGCTCTCGGAGGACGGTACGGCGTTTCTCGTTCATAACAAAGGCGGCTGACCTGCATCGTCGGCCGAATTGCCATGGCAAACCGGCCGACCGAACTAACAGAGGCGCTGCACGACTATCTGCTCGCCACCGGCTTCCGCGAAGCGGACATTCTCCGGCGCCTGCGCCAGGAAACCGAAAGCCATGAATGGGCGATCATGCAGATCACGCCCGAGCAGGGCGCCTTCATGGCTTTGCTCGCCGAGCTGATCGGCTGCCGGCGCTATCTCGAGATCGGCGTCTTTACCGGATATAGCGCGCTCGCGGTGGCGCTTGCCATCCAACCGGATGGCCGGATTACGGCGCTCGACAAAGACGCCGACTTTACGGCGACGGCGGAGCGCTATTGGCGCGAAGCGGGAGTTGCCGAAGCGATCGACCTCCGCCTGGGAGATGCGGGCGACACGCTCGGTGCGCTGTTGGCCGAGGGTCAGGCCGATAGCTATGATTTCGCTTTCATCGACGCCGACAAATCCGGCTATGACGGCTATTACGAGGCATGCCTGAAGCTGCTGCGGCCCGGCGGATTGCTGGCGCTCGACAATATGTTCCATCTCGGCCGGATTGGCCGCCCCGGCGAGTGGAACGCGGATACCGAGGCGATCGACGCGCTCAACGCCAAGATCAAGGCGGATGCGCGGGTGAGTTTTAGCCTGGTTCCGATCGGCGACGGCCTGAGCCTGTGCCGCAAACGCATCTGACCCGGCACCCCTCTCCATGATTGCTTGACGCGCCCTCCCCGGCGGCGGACATTCGCTCTGCTCAGGACATTAGCGCAAGGACCGTCATGGCTTTCGATTCTTATTTCACCCGCCGCGAGGCCGGCGAATATGCCTATACCATCGAGGCGACGAAGCTGAAGTTCGGCATCGGCGCTATCGCCGAAATCGGCCATGACGCCAAGGCGCTCGGCATGACCCGGGTTGCCCTCTATACCGACGCCCGGGTCGCCAAGCTCGACCATGCCGCCAATGCCGCCACATCGATTCGCGACGCCGGGCTCGAGGTCGAGATCTATGACGCGGTCGAGGTCGAGCCGACCGACCGCTCCTTTCTCGCCGGCGCCGCCTTCGCCCGCGAGGGCGGCTTCGACGGCTTCGTCTCGGTCGGCGGCGGCTCGGTCATGGACACCGCCAAGGCGAGCAATCTCTACGCCACCTATCCGGCGGACCTGCTCACCTATGTCAACAAGCCGGTCGGCGAGGCCAGGCCGGTGCCCGGGCCGCTCAAGCCGCATATCGCCTGCCCGACCACATTCGGCACCGCCAGCGAATGTACCGGCATGGCGATCTTCGACATACTCGACATGGAGATGAAGACCGGCATCGCCCACCGCGAGCTGCGCCCGAGCCTCGGCATCCTCGATGCGAGCGCGCTCACTTCCCTGCCCAAGCCTGTGGTGGCGGCCAATGCGTTCGATGTCTTCAGCCATGCCATCGAATCGCTCACCGCGCGGCCTTATACCGAGCGCCCGGCGCCCGAGACGCCGAACCACCGGCCCTTGCTGCAAGGCGCCAACCCCTATAGCGACATTGCCTGCGGCGAGGCCATTCGCCTGATCGGCGCCAATATCGAACGCGCCATGAGCGCGCCGGAGGATGTCTCGGCGCGCGAGCCGCTCATGTTCGCCGGCATGCTGGCGGGCATTGGCTTCGGCTCCTCCGGCTGCCATGTGCCGCACGCCATGTCCTATGCGGTCGCCGGGCTGGTGCGCGACTACTGCCCGGAAGGCTGGCCGGACGACCATGCCATGGTGCCGCACGGCATCTCGGTAATCGTCAATGCGCCCGCCGTGTTTCGCCTGATCGGCGCGTCCGCCGCGGAACGTCATCTCCGTGCGGCGGAAGCGATGGGCGCGGATGTTCGCAACATTCCCGAGGACCGGGCGGGCGAGGTATTGGCGGACCAGGTGATCGAACTGATGCGCGCGACCGGCATGCCGAACGGTCTCACGGATCTCGGCTATGGCGAAGATGATATCGAAGCGCTGACGGAGCGCACGTGGCCGCAAAAACGGCTGCTCGATATCGCACCGCGCGATATCACGCGCGACGACCTCGACAAACTGTTCCGGGATTCGATGCGCTATTGGTGACGCGGGATAGAGCGGGAAAAGCGATATGGCGTTAAAAGCATATGCGATGACCTGCGGCTGGTTGACCGCCGACCTCAACTTGATGTTGGCCGACGCGCCGGGCCGTATCCACTTTCCCGTACCTGCCTTTCTGATCGATCACCCCAAAGGCCGGGTGCTGTTCGACAGCGGCCTTCATCCCGATTTGCAAACCGACGCGCCGGGGCGCATCGGCAAGGAAATGGCCGATCTGTTTCAAGCCGAGTTCCGCCCGGGAGAAGAAATCGCCGCGCGCCTGGAAGCGCTCGATATCGCTCCCGAATCGATCGATTACATCATCAACTCCCATCTCCATCTCGATCATACGGGCGGCAATGAACTGATCGCCAATGCCAAACTCGTCGTACAGAGAAAGGAGTGGGAAGCCGGCCATATTCCGGAGCTGATCGAATCCAACAATTACTATTCGCAGGATTACGACCACGGCCATCAGGTCGAATTGATCGACGGCGAATATGATCTGTTCGGCGACGGCACGGTGGTGACCGTCCCGACCTACGGCCATACGCCGGGGCATCAATCGCTCAAAGTGAAGCTGGCGTCCGGCGATATCGTCTTCGCCGCCGACGCCTGCTATTTCCGCAAATCCCTCGAGGATTTACATCTGCCCAATCTCGTCCATGACAAGCCGCAGATGACGGAATCGCTCAAAACCCTGCGCCGCCTGCAAACCGCCGGCGCGCGGATTTTCTACGGCCACGATCCGGAATTTTGGCAAGATGTCCCACAGGCACCGCTGGAATTGACCTGAGGAAAAATCGGGGAGAAGCGATATGACGATAAAACTATATGCCATGACCTGCGGCTGGATCAGCGGCGCCTTCGATTTGATGATGGCGGATATGCCGGGCCGGGTGCGCTTTCCGGTTCCCGCCTATCTGATCGAGCACCCGAAAGGCCGGGTGCTGTTCGACAGCGGCCTCCACCCCGACACCCAGACCGATGTGCGCGGCCGGGTAGGCGATGAGCTGGCCGATTTGTTCGAAGTCGAATTCCGCTCCGGCGAGGAAATCAAGGCGCGGCTCGAGACGCTCGATGTCGCCGCGGATTCGATCGACTACATCATCAATTCGCATCTTCACTGGGATCATATGGGCGGCAACGAATTGGTCCCCAACGCCAAGATCATCATCCAGCAAAAGGAGTGGGAAGCCGGCCAGGTGCCGGAAATGATCGCGGACAACTCCTATGTGCCGGCGGATTACGATCACGGCCATCAGGTCCAGCAAATCGACGGCGAATTTGATTTGTTCGGCGACGGCACGGTGGTCACCGTGCCCACCCATGGCCACACGCCGGGGCATCAGTCGCTCAAGGTCCGGCTCGCCTCCGGCGATGTCGTGCTCGCCGCCGACGCCTGTTATTTCCGCAAGACCCTCGAAGACATGCATCTCCCCAATATCGTTTACGACCGGGAGAAGATGATGGAATCGCTCAAAACCCTGCGCCGCCTGCAAACCGGCGGCGCGCGGATATTTTACGGTCACGATGCGGATTTTTGGCAGGAAGTTCCCCAGGCACCGGTGGCCCTGACCTGATCACGGCCGGAACGGCGGCTTATTGCGCGCCGCGCCGGCGGTGAACTTCGCTCAGCGCGGCGATAAATTCCTGTGAAATTTTCGCCGGCACGGAAAGCTTTTCCTGTCTCTTCGCCAGCTGCACCGCTTCCAGGGTGACCGGGCCGACAAGCCCGTCGATGGCGCCCTCATAATAGCCGAGCGCGGCGAGCAGGCGCTGCGCGGTGACCGTCGGATTGCCGAGCGCGGCGGTGGCGAGCGGCACGGGAACATCGCGTGCGGCATTGCGGGCGGCCTCGGCGGCGGCGGCGTCGGCGTAGCGGTCGACCGCATCCTGCACCGCCACCAGATCGTCGCCGACCAGCCTGAGCGCAAGGTCCCGGCTGTGGGTGCTGGCACGCAGCGCCAACTCCTTGTCAGGGCCTGCGGCGGCGAGCAGGAACCATTTCGTCGCGGCGACGAGGTCGCGGTCGACCCCGAGGCCATTGGCGAGCAGCAGGCCGAGATTGTTTTGCGCCGACTGATCGCCTTGATCGGCGGCCGCCCGGTACCACCGCGCCGCCTCCTTGAAATCGCGCGGCACGCCATGGCCGAGATGATACATGGTGGCGATATTGTTCTGCGCGATCGCCAGGCCTTGCTCCGCCGCCTTGCTGTACCAATCGACCGCCAGCTCGTAATTTTGCGGCACGCCGAGGCCCTTCTCGTGCAGATTGCCGATATTGTTCTCGGCCTGGGCACTGCCGGCGCGCGCCGCCTGGCGGTACCACGCCATTGCCGCCGCGTGATCCTTCGGCGCGCCGAGCCCCTCGTCGAACAGGGTGGCGAGGTTGTAGACCGCTTCCATCAGGCCCTGGGTCGCCGCTTTCTCGTACCAGACGGCGGCGGTGGCATAGTTTTGCGTAACCCCAATACCCCGGTCATAAGCGACGCCGAGCTCGAACTGGGCGCGGGCGGAGCCGCGATGCGCCGCCGAGCGCAAATGCCGGAGCGCCTGATCGTCGTCGCGCACGCTCGCTTCGCCGCGCCTCAGGATATGCGCCAGCACGAGCTCCGCCGGCGCGACATTGCGTCCCGCCGCGCGGGCATACCATTGGGTCGCCTTTTCGACGTCCCAGCCATTGTCGTAAAGCGCGCCGACATTGTACTGCGCATCGACATCGCCGCGCCGCGCCAGCACGAGCCATATCTCGAACGCCGCCTCATTGTCGCCGCGCTCATAGGCGGCCTGGGCGGCAAAATAATCCGGCGCAGGCTTCTCCTGCGCCCAGGCCGCGCCCGCCACGCCGTATAGCAAGAGCGCCAGCAGCGACCATTTCACCATCGCGTCCCTCATGACCAAAGGATACTAGCGTCAGCCTGTGGGGAAAGTTAAATTCGCCACTGGGGAAAATATAAAGACGGACGGACATATGCGGTTGGAAAACATGGTGGCGCTGGCGCGGTCGGGCCGGGCTGGGGCAACGGCAAGGCCACGGCGACGGCTTTTGCCCGCGAGGGCGCCAGCATTTTCGCTGTCGATCTCGTACCGGAGGCGGCGGCGGAAACCCAAGGTATCATCACCTCGGAAGGCGGTGTGTGCGAGACCCATCATTGCGATGTCACCAACGCCGCGCAGGTCGAGGCCATGATCGAGGCCTGCGTCGCAAAGTTCGGGCGCATCGATATTCTCGTCAACAATGTCGGCGGCTCGATCCCCGGCAGCGCGGTCGATCTCAGCCTGGAGGATTGGCAGCGCCAGCTCGATTTCAACCTCACCTCGTCCTTCACGGCGTGCAAATATGCCATCCCGCATATGGAGCGCCAGGGCAAGGGCGCGATCGTCAATATCTCCTCCATCGCCGGCCACCGCCATATCGGCAATGATCATGTCGGCTACAACGCCGCCAAGGCGGGCCTGGCCCATTACAGCCGCGCGGTCGCGGTGAAATACGCGCCCCAGGGCATCCGCTGCAATGTCATTTCGCCCGGGCTGATGCACACCCCGCTCGTCGAAGTGCGCCTCGCCGGACAATATGGCGCCGGCGACGCGGCGGCGCTCATAGAAAAGCGCAACCAGCAGGTCCCGATGGGCCATATGGGCGAAGGCTGGGACGTCGCCTATGCCGCGCTTTATCTCGCCTCGGACGAAGCCAAATATGTCACCGGCGCGGATTTGGTGGTCGATGGTGGGTTAATCGCGTCGGCGAGATAGTTTTTTGTTTGGCCCCTCAGACGCCGGGCGGTCGCGTCCGCTCCCTTGGCTTACCTCGTATTAACTCGGGCGCTCTTTTGTTTGCCCCTCAATCGCCGGGCGGTCGCGTCCGCTCCCTTGGCTTGGCACGCTTGCCGGAATGCGAAGACGCATTCCGGGGGAGTTCAACTGGTCTAATCTTGAACTAATAGATCGCCAGACGCGCGCCCGGCTCCGGTGGCGGGAAGGCGCGGTCTATGGCGTCTAGGTCTTCGTCCGTCAGCTGCACGTCGCGGGCGGCGGCACAGGCGTGGACATGTTCGGGCGCGGTCGCCTTGGGGATCGAGACGATGTTGGGGAAGCGCAAGGTCCAGGCCACCGCGACCGTGGCGGTGGTCACGCCATGGCGGTCGGCGATCTGCTCCAGCACGGCGTCCTGCAAAATGCTGCCCTGGTCGAGCGGCGAATAGGCCATCAGCGCCACGTCGTTGGATTCGCACCATGACATGACCTCCGCCTCGACGGCGCGCTGGGCCGGATTGTAAAGCACCTGATTGACGCAGATCCCTTCGCCGCCCGGCGCGGCAAAGGCTTCCGCCATATCCTCGGCATCGAAATTGCTGACGCCGTAGCGGCCGATCTTGCCCTCGGCGGCCAGCCGCTCGAACGCCTCGAAGGTTTCCTCCAGCGGATAGGAGCCCGGCCAATGCAACAGGTAGAGATCGATATGGTCGCATTTGAGGAATTTGAGGCTGCGCTCGGCAGCCTTGATCGTGCCCTTGCGCGAGGCATTGCTCGGCAGCACCTTGGAGACGAGATAGACCTCGTCGCGCCGGCCGCGGATGGCCTCGCCGACGACCTTCTCGGCGCCGCCGGAGCCGTACATTTCCGCCGTGTCGATCAAGCCGAGGCCGAGATCGAGGCCGAGCCTAAGGGCGGCGATCTCGTCTTTTTTGTGGTTGCCGCGCTCGCCCATCCTCCAGGTGCCGAGGCCGAGCGCCGGCATCGCCGCGCCGCCGCGCGCCCTCACCATCCGTTGCGTCGCATTCATCGCGCACTCCTCGAAATTCGCGCCTCGGTCATGCTACACCATAACCAACGAAGCCATCGGGAGCACGGAATATGGCCAAGGCCTATGTCGCCGGAACCTGCGACACCAAGGGCGCCGAGCTGCGCTACATCACGGAGCTGATCGAGGCCGCCGGGCTCAAAACCTGCCTCGTCGATCTCGGCACCAGCGGCGGCGGTGCGGGCGCGGTGGATGTGACGGCCACCGAAGTGGCGTCGCACCATCCGGACGGTATCGGCGCCGTGCTCGGCGGCGACGACCGCGGCCGCGCGGTCACCGCCATGGCGGATGCCTTCGCCCGCTTCGTGCCGTCGCGCAGCGATATCGGCGGCATGATCGGCGCCGGCGGCAGCGGCAACACGGCGCTCATCGCCAGCGGCATGCGCGCCCTCCCCCTCGGCGTGCCCAAGATCCTCGTCTCCACCGTGGCGTCCGGCGATGTCGCGCCCTATGTCGGGCCGAACGATATCGCCATGGTCTATTCCGTCGCCGATATCGCCGGGCTCAACCCGATCACCCGCACCGTGCTCGGCAATGCCGCGCATGCCTTGGCCGGCATGATGTGCCACACCGTGCCCCAGGCCGGCGAGGAAAAACCCGCCATCGGCCTCACCATGTTCGGCGTCACCACGGATTGCGTCGATCAGGTGCGCGCGCTCTTGGAGGCGGAGTATGACTGCCTGGTGTTTCACGCCACCGGCACCGGCGGGCAATCGATGGAAAAGCTCGCCGAGAACGGTTTCGTCAAGAGCTGCATCGACGTCACCACCACTGAAGTATGCGATCATCTCATGGGCGGCGTATTCAGCGCCGGCGAAAGCCGCCTCGATGCGCTGGCGGCGGCGGGCCTGCCTTATGTCGGCTCGTGCGGCGCCCTCGACATGGTGAATTTCGGCGCCGAGGAAACCATCCCGGAGAAATATCGCGGGCGGAACATCTATATCCATAATCCGCAAGTCAGCCTGATGCGCACTACGGCGGAGGAGAACCGCGCCATGGGCGAATGGATCGGCGCCAAGCTCAACAAATTCACCGGCCCGGTGCGATTTCTCATCCCGGAAAAAGGCGTGTCGCTGATCGACGCACCCGACATGCCGTTCCACGATCCGGAGGCGGACGCCGCCCTGTTCGAGGCGCTCGAGGCCACCGTAACCGTCAGCGAAAACCGCCAGCTCGTACGCTGCCCCCACCATATCAACGACGCGGAATTCGCCGCCGCCCTCGTCGCCGCCTGGCGCGACATCTTTGGAGATTGAGACCATGCCCAAATTCGAACGCGCCGCGCTCTTGAAGAAGTTCCACGCCATGGTCGAGGCGCGCGAGCCGATCGTCGGCGGCGGCGCCGGCACCGGACTCTCGGCCAAATGCGAGGAGGCCGGCGGCA
>CAZUVO010000068.1:0-18444 GCA_964623955.1 uncultured Rhizobiaceae bacterium | reverse complement strand
ATCAACGTGACCATGTCATCCTTGCTGACCTCACCGATCGCATTGTCATAAATGTTGAACGCCCGGGCGACCGAGCCGGCATCGTCGGAGCGCACCACGAGGCGGCGCTTTGCGCCGTCGGGCTCGATGATGAGGCGAAGCTCCGAGCCGGTCACCAGGGTGCCGGTGAGGATCGCCGATTCCAGCCGCTCGGCGGTGTTGACGACCCGCGCGCGCGCCGACGTGATCTGCTGGTCGGCGCGGGTGATCAAACGGTCGACATGGGTTTCGACAATAAAGGGCGGCAGATTGCCCTGCTCGGAATCCAACAACTGGTCGATATAGGGGCGAATATCGAGGCTCTTTCCCTTCACTTCCAGAATATTGTTATTGTCGTCATCGCGCCGGTAGCTGACCGACACGTCGTTGTCACCGAACAAAATCTGACTCAACTCGGCTTCCACCAGTTCGCCATTTTCCGGTTTGATGCGCGCCCGGCCTTTGACGCGCAGCGCCTTCGATGTGAATTCGAAATTCGTGATATCGACATCCTCATTGTCGCGCAGTTCGGCAAGGACGAGGATGGAGGCCTCGTCGCCCACCGGCTTTTGCCAAAACAGTTCCGGGAAATCCATCTTCACCTGACGCCCATCGAACGCCGCGGCGATATGCTGGGTGCCGTCATTGAACACCGTATGGGTCATGCGCAGGTCGAACGGCCCCTCGACATAGGGCGCCAGTTGGAAGCCGAATTTCTTCTGGGCGTCGCTGTCGAGCAGCGCCGAAATATCGTATCTGCTGCGATAGGGCGCGCCGGGGCCGTAATTTTCCAGCCACTTGACGGTGGCGGGCATGCCTTCGACCAGGGTGGTGCCGACGACTTCCATATTGAATTCGTCCAGCGTCAGGCGGAAATCGCCATCGCTCACGCTGCGCTCGCCGACCAGATCGTTCACCGAAATATCCGTCAGGCGGGCGACGGCGGCGAATTGCGCTTCCTCGAATCGGACGTCGCTGCGAAACGGCATCTGCACGCCAAGCTCCGCCACCACATGGCCGCTGAACTGCTCCGCCCGCATGCCCATCGCGCTGGGGTAGCCGAGGCCCGGACGGTCGACAAGGCTAACGGCGTTTTGCGCCGGGCCCTCCATATGGCCGATAACCGTCAACGTCGCCGAATCAAGCATGAGATCGGTCACGATCGCGATGCCGGTCGGCGCATACATCTCCTCGACGGTGCCGTCGCGAAAATGGAGGGTCATATTGGCGCCGTCGATATGGCCCTCTCCGTCGACGCCGAAGGCGTAAGGCTGCCCGGCAAAATAATTCACCGTCGCGTCGCGGAACGCATAGGTGACGTCCAGCGCGTCGGGCCGCTGGCCGGCCTCGACCAATTCAATCTCGCCCGGCTTGACGTCGAGCTCGGCGGTGAAGTGGGTGATCACCCCGTCGACCACATTTTCCAATATCCAGGGCCGCGCATTGGCCATGATGAATTCCGGCCAGTAATTCTTCAGATCCTTGAACGGCATCTCCCTGAATTCGAACGTGCCGCGCATGCCAGGGTCCTCTGGCGTGCCGGTCAAATGCCCGCGATAGCTAATGACGGGACCGCCGGTTTCGGCGAGGAGTTCCTCGAATTCAACCGATCTGAAATCGACATCCGCCTTTCCCCGGATTTCAAGGGCAGTGATTTGCGTCGGCGCCGGAATCAGATCCGGCATATCGACCCGCCCCGCCCCGCCCGTGAGGTCGAAACTTATGGTCTCCGCGATCTGCCCGTTGCGGTCGAGGGTGAATTCCAAATCGCCGGAAATGGGCAGGTCCAGCCCTTCAAAGGCGGCCAGTTTCGGTGACAGGCCGGCGACGCGCGCGGGCACCATCTCGCCGATCCGAAGCTTCGTCTCGACCTGCCCGCCGTCACGCTCGAAGGAGGTCGCGGCGACCACCTTGAAGTCGACATCGCCGATTTCGATATCGGCCAACAGGTCGCCGTCGATACGCTGATCGTTGAGATCGAATATCAAATCCGCCTCGGATGAGCGCCACGACAGGCCGAGCAGCTCATCGTCGACATCGAGTGCCGCGGCGAGAATGCTGATCCGCTTTAACGCACCGAGTGGATGATCCGTCCCGTGCGCCGCGAGAAAGTCCGCGACCAGGGCGTTGACCGCCTCGTCGGGCTCTTCGAACTCGGTGCCAAACGCGAATTCGAGCCGGCCTTGCGGATTGCGCACCAGATGGACGCTCGGGCGCAGCAATTCGATGCTGGTCGGTTTGACGTCGCCCTTCAGCAGGGCGAAGGCGCTGAGGCCGAGGGAAATTTCCGGCACCGTGGCGAGGGTCTTGCCGTCGGGTCCGACCGCATGGGCGTTGGTGACGAGAATATCGAGGGTTCTATTCCAGCCGGCCCAGGTGAGGACGGTGTCCTCGAAATCCAGCCGGTAGCTGAGATCTTCCGATTCGAATGCTTCCTCGAGATAGGGCGAGAGAAAGGCGATCGAAATCGGCCCGCTCGACAGCCGCCACGAGGCGACGGCGAAAATAATCGCCAAACTGCCGAACACCGCCGCCACGATGTGGATGATGTATTTTAACGACTTGTGCATATGCGGCTATCGCCGGCCGAATGCCGGAATCTTGACCCAACCTCCGATGTCGCGCAGGTTGCGCCCGAGGATCGCGCGAGTTCAATCAACCTGCTGTTCGATACATGCCGAGTCCATCTTTCTTAACAGATAACGGCGTCTTGCCGAAGCCCGCTGAACCCGAGCGCGCGCTGCGCGAGTTAGATATGTGGCGCCAGGCGGCCGGCGCAAGAGCGGGCGCGGAACCCGAGCTCGCCGATTTCATGGCCGATTTCGCCGCGCGCGAAGACGGCCAGGCATTCCTGACGGCGATTTTCGGCAACAGCCCGTTCCTGTCTCAGGCGCTGAGAAACGATCCGGCCATATTGCAGGATGTGCTGCACCGGGGTTTCGACGCGGCGTTCGCGGGCCAGCTGGCTGCGCTCACTGAGCGGCGGCTGTGGCGGGACGGCAAGGCGGAAATCATGTCCGGGCTTCGCAGGGCGAAACGCAGCGTCGCCCTGACCATCGCGATGGCTGATATCGCCGGCGCCTGGCCCTTGGAGAAAGTCTGCGAGGGACTGTCCCGCTTCGCCGAAATCTCGATTTCCACCGCGCTGAATTATCTTCTCTTTCAGGCGGAGAAATCCGGTCAATTGACATTGAGCGACCGGGAGAACCCGGAAGAGAATTCGGGCGTCGTCGTTCTCGGCATGGGCAAACTCGGCGCCCGCGAGCTGAACTATTCGAGCGATATCGATCTGTTGGTGCTCTTCGATGGCGAGAAGATCGACTATGCCGGCGACGGGGGCCCACAGCAGGGCCTGCACCGCATGGTGCGGGAAATGGTCTCGCTCCTCGGCGAGCGGACGGCGGATGGCTATGTCTTCCGCACAGATATGCGGTTGCGTCCGGACCCGGGCGCCACGCCGCTTGCCGTCTCCACCGCGGCGGCGGAGCATTATTATGAGAGCCTCGGCCAGAACTGGGAGCGCGCGGCGATGATCAAGGCGCGCCCGGTGGCCGGCGATGCCGAAGTCGGCGCGCAGTTCCTCGACCGTCTCGTACCTTTTGTCTGGCGCAAATATCTCGACTTCGCCGCCATCGAGGACATCCACTCCATCAAGCGGCAAATCAACGCCCATAAGGGCCATCACGAAATCGCCGTGGCCGGCCATGACATCAAGGTCGGCCGCGGCGGCATCCGCGAGATCGAGTTCTACGCCCAGACCCAGCAATTGATCTGGGGCGGCAAGGAGCCGGCGCTGCGCGTCGGCGGCACCTGCCCCGCCTTGCGCGCCCTCGCCGCGGCGGGCCATGCCGACGGCCAGGCGGTCGCGGACCTGATCGCCGACTATGGCTATTTGCGCCGCCTGGAACACCGCCTGCAAATGGTCGCCGACGAACAAACCCACCTGCTGCCCAAGGAGGAGGCCGGCCTCGCCGCGATCGCCTGCTTCATGGGCAACGCCTCGGCGGAGGAGCTGGCGCGCGATGTGAAACGCCATCTCTCCCGGGTCGAAAGCCATTACGCCGACCTCTTCGAGGATTCTCCGGAGCTCGGCGGCTCGGGCGGAAATCTCGTCTTCACCGGAACCGAGGACGATCCCGACACCCTGGAGACTTTGAGGGACCTCGGCTTCGGCGACGGCACGGCGGTTTCGGCGACGGTGCGCGGCTGGCACCATGGCCGCATCCGCGCGACCCGCAGCACCCGCGCGCGCGAGCTTCTGACCGAGCTGATGCCCGGCCTGCTCGGCGCCCTGTCGCAAACCGTCAACCCGGACGCGGCGTTCCGTCATTTCGACGAGTTCCTCACCAACCTGCCCGCCGGGGTGCAATTGTTTTCGATGTTCTATGCCCGCCCGGGGCTGCTCGATTCACTCGCCGAGATCATGGGCAGCGCGCCCAGCCTGGCGGAGCATTTGAGCCGCCACCCGACCCTCCTGGACGGTGTGCTGACCGGGCAGTTCTACGAACCCATCGGAACCGTCACGGAGCTGCGCGATAATCTCGGTGATAGCCTGGCGGCGGCGAGCGATTTTCAGGACATCCTCGACGCGGCGCGGCGCTGGACCCATGACCGGGAATTCCAAATCGGCATGCAGCTTCTGCGCGCCATGATCACCGGCGAGGAAGCCGGCGCGGCGCTGAGCGATGTTGCCGACGCCACCCTGCAGGGCCTGCTGCCCTTTGTGGAAGCGGAATTTCAGCGCGCCCATGGCGTCATGCCGGGCGGCGAGTTCGTCATTGTCGGCTTGGGCAAGCTGGGGGGGCGGGAAATGACCTTCTCCTCCGATCTCGATGTGATTTTCATCTATCGCGGCGACGAAGCCCGGGTAACCCAATCCGAGGGCGCGCGGCCGCTGCCGCTCAGCCAATATTACGGACGGTTGAGCCAGCGCCTGGTGACCGCGCTGAGCGCGCTCACCCCGGAGGGCAAGCTCTACGAGATCGATGCCCGCCTGCGGCCGTCCGGCAATTCCTCGCCGCTCGCCTCGGAAGCGACGGGTTTCGCCGAATATCAAAACAACGACGCCTGGACCTGGGAGCATATGGCGCTGACCCGCGCCCGAACCATCGCCGGCAGCCCGGCGCTCGGCGAATTCGTTGCCGGGGTGATCCGCGACGTGTTGGCCAAGCCGCGCGATGCGGCGGCGCTGGTGGGCGACGTGGCCAGCATGCGGCTCAGGATCGACAAGGAGCGCCGCACGGAAAACCTCTGGAAGCTTAAACATGTCCGGGGTGGCTTGCTCGATATCGAATTCATCGCCCAATATCTCGAACTGCGCGAAGCGGCGGATCGCCCGGAACTCCTCTCGCAAGAGACAGACAAGGTTTTTGAGCGTCTCGCGGAATCGGGGATCATGGCCGCCGGGGACGCGGCGGAGCTGGGGGCGGCCACCCATTTGCTGCGCCGCCTGCAATCTCTGCTCCGCTTGACGGTCGGCGTCAGCCGCGACGAAAATCTCTATCCCACCGGTCTGCGCGACGCGCTTGCCCAAGCCGCCGAGGTGGAAAATTTCGACGAGGTACGCGCGAAGCTGCTGCAAACCCAGGAGCGCGTGCGCGCCTATTACGATCGCTATGTGCAACAGCCGGCGGATGCCGAAGCAAAGGAGTGACTGTGAGCAAGGAAGTTACCGAGGGCGTCAAGGCGCCGGATTTCAAAGCCGCCACGGATGGCGGCGGAAGCCTGAAACTGTCGTCCCTCAAGGGCAAGCATGTGGTGCTTTATTTCTATCCCAAGGACGATACGCCGGGATGCACTAAGGAATCCTGCGGCTTCGCCGAGACCCATGGCGAATTCACCGGCAAGGGCGCGGAGATCGTCGGCGTCTCCAAGGATTCAGTCGCGCGGCACGACAAGTTCAAAAGCAAATATGATCTGCCCTTCACCCTGGTCTCGGACGAGGATGGCGCGATTTGCGATGCCTATGGCGTGTGGAAAGAGAAGAAGAATTACGGCCGCACCTATATGGGCATCGAGCGCTCGACCTTCCTCATCGACAAGAAGGGCAAAGTCGCCAAGCTGTGGCGAAAGGTGAAGGTGAATGGCCATGTCGAAGCGGTGATGGATGCCCTCGACGAGCTCTAACCTTTCAGCGGCGGCGCGCGCGGTTCTCTTGGAACCTTCGCCCGCCGGCAAGGTGGCGCTGAGCCATGAAGCGGCGGCGGCGTGGCGCTGCGGGAATTTACCGCCGGTGGACAGTTCCGTGGCAATGCCGGCAAGCCCGGCGCGGCCCGAAGCCCCGCGCCTGCTCGCGCCGCGCCATATGCCGCGCCGCCGCCCCGGCGGTTTGCGCGGGCGCATCGCCCTGCTCCACGCCGTCGCCCATATCGAGCTCAACGCCATCGATCTCGCCTGGGATCTGATCGGCAGGTTCGGTGGAACCTATGATTGGCCGGCGGGATTTTTCGACGACTGGGTTGGCGTGGCGGATGACGAGGCGCGCCATTTCACCATGTTGGAGGCGCGCCTCAACGCGCTCGGCGTCCACTATGGCGATCTGCCGGCGCATGACGGGCTCTGGCAGGCGGCGGCGGAAACGGCGGTGGATCCCCTCGCCCGCCTCGCCGTGGTGCCCATGGTGCTGGAGGCCCGCGGCCTCGACGTGACGCCGGCGATGATCGCCAAACTCCAGCGTGCCGGAGACACGGAGAGCGCCGATCTGCTGAAGATCATTCTCGATGAGGAAATCGCCCATGTCGCGGCGGGGCGCCGCTGGTTCGCCCACCTCTCAGCCGCGCGCGGGCTGACCGAGAAGGAGACCTGGCGCGCCCTGGTGGCGAAACATTATCGCGGCGATCTCAAACCGCCGTTCAACGAAGCGGCGCGCAATGCCGCCGGCATGGCGCCAGAGTTGTACGGAGATTAGTTATTCGGCGTCCGCCGATTCTTTCGGTTCGTCGCCGAGAACGCCGATGCGGTGCGCCAGCGAGGCGGCCATGAAGGCGTCGAGGTCGCCGTCGAGCACCGCGCTCGGGTTGGTATTTTCGACATTGGTGCGCAGATCCTTCACCAGTTGGTAGGGCTGTAGCACATAGGAGCGGATCTGGTGGCCCCAGCCGATGTCCGATTTCTGCGCATTGAGCGCCTGGGCCTCCTCCTCGCGGCGCTGTAGTTCCGCCTCGTAGAGGCGCGCGCGCAGCATGTCCATGGCGGCGGCGCGGTTGCGGTGCTGCGAGCGCTCGGCCTGGCACTGCACCACGATATTGCTCGGCAGATGGGTAATGCGCACGGCGCTGTCGGTGCGGTTGACATGCTGCCCGCCGGCGCCGGACGCGCGATACGTATCGATGCGCAGGTCCTTCTCCTCGATATCGATGTCGATACTGTCGTCGATCACCGGAAACGCCCAGACCGAGGCGAAGCTGGTATGGCGCCGCGCATTGGAATCGAAGGGCGAGATGCGCACCAAGCGATGCACGCCGCTTTCGGTCTTGAGCCAGCCATAGGCCATGGCGCCGGAAATCTTGACCGTGGCGGATTTGATGCCGGCCTCCTCGCCGGCGCTTTCCTCGATCCATTCTACCTTGTGGCCATTGGCGCCGGCCCAGCGCACATACATGCGCAAGAGCATCTCCGCCCAGTCCTGCGATTCGGTGCCGCCGGCGCCGGCATGCACCTCGAGGAAACAATCATTGCCGTCCGCTTCGCCCGAAAGGAGGCTTTCCAGCTCCAGCTTCTTGGCGCGGATTTGCAGCTCGCGGAGCGCCGCTTCCGCCTCGGCGAAGCTCTCCTCGTCCTTCTCCTCCTCGGCGAGTTCGGCCAAGGCGAGCGCGTCGTCAAGCTCGCCTTCGAGAGTGTGGTAGCCGGTGATCGCCTGGTCGAGCCGGGTACGCTCGCGCATCAGCGCCTGCGCCGCCTCGGTGTCGTTCCACAGATCCGGGTCTTCCGCGCGCGCGTTCAGCTCCGCGAGATCCTTGACCGCTTTGTCGAGGTCAAAGATGCCTCCTCAGCAGAACCATGGACTGCTTGATCTGATCCGCCAGGGAAAGAATATCGGCGCGCATGATGGGGTCTCGTGTGAAATTCGTAAATGATTGCCGCGGACCGAGGTTGGCCCCGGCGCGCGCTCAGTATAAGCCGCCGGACCCTTCGGTCAAAACCGGCTTTCCGTCACCCCCATCCTGACGGCCGGCCTGGCGGCTGAGCGGGCTCGGCTCGGTGCCGATGCGGAAGGCCTCGACCAGAACATTCTTGTCGCCCTCCCGCGCGGCCAGGCCGGTCTGGCCGTCGACGCGGACGAAGCGGATACCCTCGGGTACGCGGAACGGCACCGCCGGCGTTTCCGCCAGGGCCACCCGCATGAATTCGCGGAAGATCGGCGCCGCGACCTTGCCGCCCGATTCGCGCCGGCCGAGGGATTTCGGCTGGTCGAAGCCGACAAAAACGCCGACCGCGAGGTCGGGGGTAAAACCGACGAACCAGGCATCGCGGAACGCGTTGGTGGTGCCGGTCTTGCCGCCGATGGGAATGCCGAGCTCCTTGATCGAACGCCCGGTGCCGCGCAGCACCACGCCCTCCAGCATGGAGACGACTTGAAACGCGCTCGTTGCGTCCGCTATCTGCTCGCGCCGCTCCGGCAGGTCCGGCGGCGCCTGATCGTTCCACGACATGTTGCCGCACCCGTCGCAGGCGCGTTCGTCGCGCGAATAGATGGTGCGGCCATGGCGGTCCTGGATGCGCTCGACAAAGGCCGGGGTGATGCGCCGCCCGCCGTTTACAAGCATGGCATAGGCCGAGGTCAGCTTGAGCACCGTGGTCTCGCCGGCGCCGAGCGCCATGGAAGGCAGCAGCGGCAGATTGGGATGGACATCGAACCGCTTGGCGTAATCGGCGATCTTATCCATGCCGAGCTGCTCGGCGATGCGCACGGTCATCAGATTGCGCGATTTCTCCAGCCCGAGGCGGAGCGTGCTGGGGCCGTAAAATTTCTGTGAATAGTTTTCCGGCTTCCATTTGCCGAGCCCTTCGCCCTGATCGACCACATAGGGCGCGTCGAGAACCACCGAGGCCGGGGTGAAGCCATTGTCGAGGGCGGCGAGATAGACGAAGGGCTTGAACGCCGAGCCCGGCTGCCGGTTCGCCTGGGTCGCCCGGTTGAACTCGCTGAGGGCGAAATCGAATCCGCCGGCGAGCGCCAACACGCGGCCATTGTGCGGATCGAGCGCGACCAGGGCGCCGCTTGCCTCGGGGATTTGCCGGAGCGCAAAGCCCGCCGGCCCGGTGTCGCTCGCCGCGACCGCCTCGACATAGACGACATCGCCCGCGACCAACACTTGATCCGGATGGCTAATTTTGGCACCCAATGTTTGCCCCTTGCGCGTCTCGCGCGCCCATTCGAGATCGGCCTTGGCAAGCTGGCCGCCGCTGCCGTCCTCGAAAATAAAATGCGCCGCCTCGGGCGTCACGTCTTGCACCAAGGCGAGGCGCCAGGGCACGAGCGGCAATTTTTGCTCTTCCGCCCGGAAGCGCGTCATCCAGCCGTCCGCATCGGGGCCGATATTGGCGAGCGGCCCGCGCCAGCCATGGCGCCGGTCATAGGCGATCAATCCGTCGCGCAGCGCCTGGTCGGCTTGGGCTTGCAGGCGCGGGTCGAGGGTCGTGCGGACGGAGAGCCCGCCGCCATAAAGCTCGGCCTCGCCGAATTTGTCGAACAGCCAGCGCCGCACCTCCTCGGTGAAGAAATCCGCTGTGACGAATTCCGCGGCGTCGCGTTGGCGCGTGCGCAGCGGAACGAGCATGGCGAGGTCGGCCTGCTTTTGCGTCACCGTGCCGTTTGCCGCCATTTGCGTCAGCACCCAGTCGCGCCGGGCGACGGCGGCTTCATATTTTTTGGTCGGATGGTAATTGTTCGGCGCCTTGGGCAGCGCCGCGAGATAGGCCGCTTCGGCCAGGGTCAGATCGTCGAGCGATTTGTTGAAATAGTTGAGCGCCGCGGCGGCCACGCCATAGGAGCGGTAGCCGAGATAAATTTCGTTGAGATAAAGCTCTAGGATTCTGTCCTTGGTGAAATTGTCCTCGATGCGGATGGCGAGGATCGCCTCCTTGAACTTGCGCTCCATCGAGGCCTCGTTGGTCAGCAGGAAGTTCTTGGCGACCTGTTGGGTGATCGTCGAGGCGCCGACCAGTTTCTTATCCGAGCCGAAATTGCCGATATTTTGAATGAGCGCGCCGGCGACGCTGATCGGGTCGAGACCGAAATGGTCGTAGAAATTCTTGTCCTCGGCCGAGAGAAAAGCTTCGACGACGAATTTGGGCATGGCGTTGATCGGAACGAAGACGCGCTTCTCGCTGGCATATTCGGCGACCAACCGGCCATCGCCGGCATGAACGCGGGTCATCGTGTTCGGCTCATAGGCCGCCAATTGCCGGTGGTCCGGCAGGTCCTGACCATAATGGTAGAACAGATAGACCACCCCGGCGACGACGATGATGGCGGCAAGGATCAACCCTGCCAGCGAATAGAGAAAAATTTTCATGCGCGCCGTCGGCTTACTCGCGTTGCGATTCCGGGTCGGTTTCCATAACCGAAGCGTGGCGGAGCTTTATTAACAAAATGTGGCGTGTTTATGACGCCTGCGAACAGGTTGCGTTGCGCAGAAAATATCCGTCGATGGCCTGCGCGACCCGGCGCATCAATGCATATCGCCCCTTTTCGGACATCAGCATCTTACGGTCCTGACCGTTCGACATATAGCCCATTTCCACCAATACGGAAGGGACATCGGGCGCTTTGAGAACGCGAAATCCGGCGAAACGGTGCGTTCGGCCGAGCAATTTGGTGGATTTCTTCAGTTCCGGGATGAGTTCTCCGGCAAATATGGCCGAACAGGTCATGGTTGTGCGCTGAACGAGAGATATCAAAATCTTGCGCACATCCTCTTCATAATCGGCCGAATCGCTGACATCGAACAGCGCGTCGACCTCGTTTTCGCGCGCCGCCAGGGCCTCGGTTTCCGCATCCGACGCCTTTTCGGAGAGGGTGTAGACCGAAGCGCCGCGCACCTTGCGGCTCTTATGCTTGTCGGCATGGAGCGAGATAAAGAGGTCCGCCTTGCGGCTTTGGGCGAATTCCACCCGCGAAGTGAGCGACATATATTTGTCGCCGCGGCGCGACAGCAGAACGTCATAGCCGCGTTCGATCAGCATGATCTCCAACGCCTTGGCCGCCGCCAGGGTGACGTGCTTTTCATAGGTCGCGTTGCCGACCACCGCACCGGGATCGGCGCCGCCATGGCCCGGATCGATCACGATGAGGCGCTGCCCGGACGCCTGGGCCACCCGTTTTGGGCGTGCCGGCGCCGGCAGCGGAACATTGGGGTCAACCGCGGCCGCAGGCGCAGATGTTGATGCGATTTTTTGTGATTCCCCTGCCGGCCGGGCCGGTTTGCCCTCTCCCGCTTCGACGGAGGTCAATGTCGACGGGCGAAAGGATTGGCCGGCGACCGGCCCGAGATCGATCACCAGGCGGTAGCGGTCCGACGTCCCCGGCGGCAGGATAAAGGCTTGGTTGACTACCGCGGGCGCCGTCAAATCGACGACGATGCGCGCGGTCTCGGATTGAAACTGGCCAAAGCGCAGCGTCCCGACAAGGCCGCGGTCCAACTTCAATTGTTTGTGATCGAGCGCCCAGGATGCGCCGAGCAAATCGAGTACCAGACGATAGGGATCGGCCAGGGTATAGATGCGAAACGGCACATTTTCGCTCAGATCCAGCACGAAGCGCGTGCCATCGACGGATTCGCCCGCGCGCGCGCCGGTGACCGTCGGCCGTGCCTCGACCGATTGAGTAAAAATTGCCGTTAACAACGTTAACAAGCAAAGAAATAGCGCCGGAACCCGTATCACCAGGGCGACTCGTCCACTGTCATACAAGGATATATATCTAACATTTTTGCGGACTTATTGCGCGTTGCGAAGAAAAGTGTAGCGCCCGAAACGTTAAAACATTTGTCGCGCCACGCCGCGCACAGTATCATGAGCCCGCGAACGAATGTTTTGATAATTCACCCGTCCACCATTGGAGGTGGCGCAAAACCCGAAAATCCCCCGTGACGGTCTGCCGCGAATATGCGGCTATCCTGATCGCTGGAAATTCGGGCGGCAATCGAAACAGATGAAATTGATGACACCTGCGAAGCTGCAGCCGGATCGGATCCGGCATGATTTGGCCCCGCGCTGTCCGTCATGGCGGGAGACGCTCCCGCCGCGTTCGACGGACGGTAGCGCCGGGCAATCGGCTTCCAATATCCGACAGCGCCGCCGCGCTTGGTTCGCGGCCGAAGCGGCGCCGTCGCGGAGAACACCGACTTATGGTCAAAAGAATGTTGATCGACGCCAGCCATGCGGAAGAAACCCGCGTGGTGGTGGCGAGCGGAACGCGGCTCGAAGAATTTGACTTTGAAACCGCAGCGAAGAAGCAGCTAAAGGGCAATTTCTATCTCGCCAAGGTGATGAGGGTCGAACCCTCTTTGCAGGCTGCGTTTGTCGAATATGGCGGAAATCGCCACGGCTTCCTGCCGTTCGGCGAAATTCACCCCGATTATTACCAGATCCCCGTTGCCGACCGGGAGGCCCTGTTCGCGGAGCAGCAGGCCGTCGCCGACGACGATAGCGGCGAGGATGCGGCGGAAAAAGATAGCGAGCCACCGGCCGAGGCGCCGGAGGATGGTGCTGACGAAGGTGAAGACGGCGAGAGTGCGTCGGCCTCCGGCGAAGAGGAGGCCGAGGCCGAGGACGGCGAAGAGGCGCCGAGCGAGACCCCTCGTGCCAAGCCGTCGGAAAACGTGGAAACCCTGGGCGGCGACGATATCGACGACGAAGCCCAGCGGCGTCTACATGTCAGCCGCTCGCTTCTCTCGCGGCGCTACAAGATCCAGGAAGTGATCAAGAAGCGCCAGATCATGCTGATCCAGGTGGTCAAGGAAGAGCGCGGCAATAAGGGCGCGGCGCTCACCACCTATTTGTCGCTCGCCGGACGCTATTGCGTCCTGATGCCCAACGCGGTGCGCGGCGGCGGCATTTCGCGCAAGATCGTCAATGCCGAGGACCGCAAGCGCCTCAAGGCGATTACCAATGAATTGAAGGTGCCGTCGCGCATGGCCGTCATCGTGCGCACCGCCGGCCTTGCCCGGCCGCGCGCCGAGATCAAGCGCGATTTCGAATATCTGCTCAGGCAATGGGAAGACATCCGCAAGGGGACCCTGGAATCGAGCGCGCCGGTACTGATCAACGAGGAAGCCAATTTGATTCGGCGTTCGATTCGTGATCTCTACGCCCGCGATATCGACCAAATCCTTGTCGAAGGCGATGACGGTTACCGCATCGCCAAGGATTTCATGCGCACGCTTATTCCGAGCCATAGCGCGAAGGTGCAGCCCTACCGCGACCGCATTCCGCTGTTTACCCGCTACCAGGTCGAGGGCCAGCTCGACGCCATGTACAGCCCGCAGGTGCAGCTGCGCTCGGGCGGCTATCTCGTCATCAACCCGACCGAAGCGCTGGTCTCGATCGATGTGAACTCCGGCCGGGCGACGAAACAGCGCAATGTCGAAGAGACCGCGGTCAAGACCAATGTGGAAGCGGCGGACGAGATTGCCCGCCAGCTTCGCCTGCGCGATCTCGCCGGACTGGTGGTGATCGATTTCATCGACATGGATGAAAACCGCAACCAGCGGAATGTCGAGCGCCGCTTCAAGGAAGCCATGCGCAGCGACCGCGCGCGCATTCAGATCGGGCGCATCAGCCCGTTCGGCTTGCTGGAATTGTCGCGCCAGCGTCTCCGGCCGAGCATTCTCGAAGCCGCGACGGAGCAATGCTCGGTGTGCCAAGGTGCCGGCGTGGTGCGGGCTACGGCGTCCTCCGCCGTTCATGTATTGCGCGCCATCGAGGAAGAGGGTCTGCGCGAGCGTAGCGGCAAAATCCTCGTTCATGTGCCGAGAAACATTGCGCTCTATATCCTCAACAACAAACGTCAGGCGCTGGGCGAAATCGAAACGCGCTACCACATGAAGGTCGGGTTCGAGGAGGATCCCAGCCTGATCCCGCCGATGTACACCATCGAAACCCTCACCACCCTTGACGGCGCGGAGGTCGAGGACGATGCGGCGGCAGCCGGCGACGGAGACGGCAAACCGATGTCCGCGGAGGCCGATAGCGAAGAACAGCCGCGCCGCCGCAGGCGCCGGCGCAAGCCGCGCGCGGCCAAGGCCAGCGAGGAGCACGATGGCGAAAGCGCAGCCGCCGCCGGCGAGGACGAGGCCGATAGCGGCGAGAGCGCCGATACGGCTGCTCCCTCGGAAGACGGCGAAGAGAGCCCGCGCGGCAAGCGCCGCCGGCGTGGCAGGCGCGGCGGCCGCCGTCGGGGCGGGCGCAACCGCGAAGCAGCCGAAGACTCCGGCGAACAGGCCGGCGAGGCGGCGGCGGAAGATTCAGAAGGTTCGGAAGACGCGGATAGCGCGGCATCAGCCGAGCCCGCGGCGGAGGAATCCGGCGAAGAAGAGAAAAAGCCGCGCCGGCGAAGCCGCCCGCGCCGACGCCGGAAGAGCGCCGAGAAAACCGAGACAGCCGCGGCGGAAGCGGCGGATGGCGACGAACCGGCCGCGGCCTCCGAAGAGGAAAACCCCGCTGCGGACAGCAGCGAGCCGGACAATGCTGCGGACAGCGGCGAGCCCGACGAAGCGCCCTCCCCCGCTACCAACGAAGAGGAACCCGTGGCCGCCCAGGAAGAGGACGGCCCCGACGCCGGTGGCGATGAGCTGGCGGCGAGCCCGGCGGAGCCGGTTCCGGACGAAGTGCCGGATGGCGAAGAGTCCGGCGAGGATTCGGGCGCCCCGGCGCCCCGGCGCAGCGGTTGGTGGCAGCGGGTGACCTCGTAAAGCAAATCCCGAGCAGGTGGAATCACCTGCGACGACGCATTTGCTTCACTGAAAATGCGAACAGAGCTTGTTGGGAGAGCGGCAGCGAACCCGGCAACCCCTATTCGTCTTTTAGCCAGCCGATCAGCGCGTCTGCGGCGCGCTCTACCGTCTCGCGGTCGGTGGCGAAGGAGAAGCGCACATAGCGGTTGCCGCGCGCGGTGTCGAAGTCGATGCCGGGGGTGGCCGCGACGCCGGTCGCTTTCAGCATCTTCTGGCAGAAATCGAGCGAATCATTGGTCAGGCGCGAGACGTCGGCATAGACGTAAAAGGCGCCGTCGCACGGCGCGAGATCGCCGAAACCGGCGCGCGGCAGGGCTTCCTGCAGGATTTTACGGTTCTCGGCATAGCGCGCCACATTGCCGTCGAGCTCGTCGCGGCAATCGAACGCGGCGAGCGCCGCGATCTGCGCCAGCGCCGGCGGCGAGACGAACAGGTTCTGCGCCAGCCGCTCCACCGGGCGCACCAGATCGGGCGGAAAGACCATCCAGCCGAGACGCCAGCCGGTCATGGCGAAATATTTCGAGAAGCCGTTGGCGATGATGGCGTTCGAGCTGTAGGCGAGAATGGTTTGCGCCGCCTCGCCATAGGTGATGCCGTGATAGATCTCGTCGGAAATGATGCGGATGTCGTTGGTCTCGCAGTAATTGACCACGGCTTCGAACTGCGCGCGCGGGATCATCGTGCCGGTCGGGTTGGACGGGCTGGCGATGATCAGGCCCTGGATCGGTTCGTCCAGCGCCTCGAGCAATTCGACAGTCGGCTGGAAGCGCGATTCGGGCCCGGCCGGCAGGCCGACCACTTCGAGGTCCAGGGCCGAGAGCGTGTTGCGGTAGGCCGGATAGCTCGGCTCCGCCAGCGCGATGCGGTCGCCGGCATCGAAAGCGGCGAGAAAGGCGAGGATGAGCCCGCCGGACGCACCGATGGTGACGGAGATCCGCTCGGCCGGCACTTCGTGGCCGTAGATATCGGCATAATGTTGGGCGATGCGGGCGCGCAAAAGCGGCAGACCTTGCGCCTCGGTATAGCCGAGATGGTTGTCGTCGAGCGCGGCATGCGCCGCCGCCATGACCTTGGAGGGCGCGCCGCTGACCGGCTCGCCGGTCTCCATATGCATGATTTCCGCGCCGCCGTCGGCCAGCTCGTTGGCGCTTTTCAAAATCTCCATGGCGTAAAAGGGCGCGACATCGGCGCGCTTGGAGATTTTCATCCCGTCCGAATCCGTCAGAGTTCGCCGCCGCTGGCGAGGCCGAAGCCGCGCGGGTCGGATTCGAAGATGCAGGTTTCCGGGCTTCTCGGCGCGCCGCCCGGGCAGTGAATCGCATTGATCCGGCCGATTTCCTGGACGGTTCCCACCGTGTGGCCGCGCTGCTCTAAATTGGCTTGCCCGTCGGCCGGAAAATCCGGCTCGGTCAGTACCGAATCGGGAATGCCGCCATGGTGCATGCGTGGCGCACGCACCGCCTGACGCAGGGCGGCGCCTTCGAGCAGAGCGGCGCGCATGACGCCGGCCAGCGCGGAGGGCGCCGCCGCGCCGCCGACCGATCCGGCGGCGAAGAAAATCTGACTGGTATTGTTGTTCACGAGGACGACCGGCGCGAGGGAGGCCGCCGCATTACCCGCCGATGCCGGCGAGGCGGCGAGCAGAATGCCGGTGCCGGGAACGACGCGCCCGGTGCCGAACAGATTGTTCATGGTCACGCCGCAGGTGACCGCGAGGCCGGTGCGGTCGAGGGTGACGAAGCTGGTCGCGGCGGGATTTTCCAGCCGCCGCTGAGGCCTCGGTGTCATCGCGTCCGACGCGGTCGCCCGGCCCGGCGCGTAGGACGCCATGGCGGCGTTCAGGGCAAGGTCGAGGGGGGCGGCGTTTTCGCCGCCGGACCAGAGCCGGCGGTCGGCAAAGGCGCGTTTTGAGATTTCCGCCAGCAGATGGGCGCGCTCCCCGGGAGGCGCGTCGAGATAGCGCTCGCCCTCGGCCAACAGGAGGAAAATCGCCGCCGCCGTGATGCCGCCGGCAGCCGGCGGCGGCGCGGTATGGAGGATATGGTGGCCGAAGGGAATCGCGACCGTTTCGCGCCAGGCCGGGCGAAAGGCACGCAATTCCTCGATCGTCAGCGCGCCGTCCGCCTCCTCGGCCCCAGTGCTCAAGGCCCGGGCGACGGAGCCGCCGTAAAAATCCCCCGCGCCCTTGATGCGCAGTTGCGACAGAACGGCGCCGAGCTCCAACTGATGCACGCGTTGGCCCTCGGCCAAGAGCGTGCCGTCGCTCTGCACGAAGTTTTTGCGCATTTCCGGGTCGTTGAACAATGCCGCGCCGGCAAGCTGCAGGTCACGCGCCAAGGCGCGCGAAATTTGGTGGCCGAGACGGGCATAGCTCTCCGCCGGCGCCAGGAGTTGCGACCACGGCAGACGGCCGTAGCGCGCATGTAGCGCATACATGCCGCGCACGACGCCGGGGACGGCATTTGGCCGGCGCGGCGGCGTGCCGCCGGGCGACGCGGACTGGGCGTAGAACTCGACGATTTCCGTGACATCGCCATCGTCCTCGTCCGGGGCGTGCACCAGACAGACTCCGCCGCCGCCGAGGCTCGCGGTCGAGGGATAGGTCACGGCGAGGGTGAAATAGAGGGCGACGGCGGCATCCGCCGCTGTGCCGCCGGCGGCGAGGACGTCGCGCGCAACCAGGGCGGCGCGCGGCTCATCCGCCGTGGCGCCGCCGAAATAGCTGGTTTCCTCGAACATCGAGATGGTCGGCAGAGTCTGGGTCACTTCGCAGCCGCCGAGAATCGCGGCGAGCGCCACAACGCCGGCGCATTGACGCCAGCGCGTTAGCCAATTAGGTAACAAGGCGAACCTCAGGGATAGTAGCTTGACCATATTCTCTGCGCGCGCGACTGGGATTGTCGTCGCCGTTCTAATTGCGTTGTCCGTGATGGCTCCGCCTGCCTCGGCGAAGGGTCTCTCGCTGATTCGTGATACCGAGATTGAAAATACCATTCACGCCTATGCCGCGCCACTGTTCGCGGTGGCCGGCCTGGATGCCGCCGCGGTGAACGTTCATATCGTCAACGATCCGCGCCTCAACGCCTTTGTCGCCGGCGGCATGAATCTCTTCGTCAATACCGGCCTTCTCATGGCGAGCGAAACCCCGGACGCGATCATCGGCGTGTTCGCCCATGAGACCGGCCATATTGCCGGCGGCCACTTGGCGCGCACCCGTGAGGCGGTGGAAAACGCCACGGCGGAGGCGATTCTCGCCTATATCCTCGGTGCGGCGGCGATTGTCGTCGGCGGCGGCGAGGCGGCGGGGGCGATCCTCGGCACCGGCCAGGCGGTCTCCCAGCAATCGCTCATCCGCTACAGCCAAACCCAGGAACGGTCGGCGGACCAGGCGGCGGTGCGCTATCTCGAGGCGATTGGCCGTTCCGCCGAGGGCATGCTGGACGTTTTTTATCAGTTGGAGGACCAGGAA
>CAZUVO010000067.1:0-18656 GCA_964623955.1 uncultured Rhizobiaceae bacterium | reverse complement strand
TGACCCGAATAGGTATAGCCGTGGAAAAGCTCGATGGCGTTGTCCGACCCCTGCATGAAGGCGTCGTAGACATGCTTGCGCACCATCACCGCGCCCATCGGCACGGCGGCGTTGGTCAGGCCCTTGGCGAGGGTCATGATATCGGGCACGACGCCGAAGCGCTCGGCGGCGAAGCTCTCACCCAAGCGCCCGAAGCCGGTGATGACCTCGTCGAAGATCAGCAGGATGCCGTGCTTGTCGCAGATTTCGCGGAGGCGCTTGAGATAGCCCTTGGGCGGCAGGATGACGCCGGCGGAACCGGCCATCGGCTCGACGATCACCGCGGCGATGGTCGAGGCGTCGTGCAGGGCGACGAGGCGCTCCAAATCATCGGCCAAATGACCGCCCCATTCGGGCTGGCCCTTGGTGAAGGCGGTATGCTCCAGGCTGAAGGTATGCGGCAGATGGTCGACACCGGAGAGAGCGTTGCCGAAGAATTTGCGGTTGTTGGAAATGCCGCCGACCGAGATGCCGCCGAAGCCGACGCCGTGATAGCCCTTCTCGCGGCCGATCAGACGGGTGCGCGACGCTTGGCCCGAGACATTATGATAGGCGAGCGCGATCTTGAGCGCGGTGTCGGCGGATTCGGAGCCGGAATTGGTAAAAAAAACATGGTCGAGATCGCCCGGCGCCAACTGGGCGAGGCGGGCGGCGAACTCGAACGAGGCGGGATGGCCCATCTGAAAGCCGGGGCCGTATTCGAGACGGCCGACCTGTTCGCTCACCGCCTCGGTGATTTCCTTGCGCGCATGGCCGCAATTGACGCACCAGAGGCCCGAGGTGGCGTCGAGCACCTGGCGGCTGTCGGTGGTGGTGTAATGCATGCCCTCGGCAGAGACGAACATGCGGGGCGCGTTCTTGAATTGCCGGTTGGCCGTGAACGGCATCCATAACGGCTCAAGATCGTTCGGCATGGTTTCGTAGCGGGCGCTTTGGCTGCTCTCGGACATCATCCATCTCCCCATCGGCAAGGAATTTCCGAAACTTTCTTGCAGAATATCATTTTACAAAAAATTAGACAATATTAGTGATCACACCACTTAACCTATTGAATTACTGCAAAACACGTTTTATAATGTTTAATATATTAATCATTTAAACAGTGTTGGGGTAATATATATGACGTTGGAAGCGGATTTCGACGTCGGTGCGCGCTTGAGCGCGGTGCGTAAGATGCATCATCTGTCGCAGCGCCAGCTGGCCAAGCGCGCCGGCGTCACCAACGGCACCATCTCGCTCATCGAGCAGAACCGCGTCAGCCCCTCGGTGAGCAGCCTGCGCAAGGTGCTGCAAGGCATCCCGATGTCGTTTTCCGATTTCTTCAGCCTCGAGGAAGCGCCGCGCCAGCAGGTCTTCTTCGCCGCGGGTGAGCTGCTGGAGATCGGCGACGGGCGCATCTCCTACCGCCAGGTGCGGCGCGATCTGATCGGCAAGGCGCTGCAGATCCTCCATGAGCGCTACGCGCCGGGCGCCGATACCGGCCGCGCCATGCTGCGCCATGAATCGGAGGAAGGCGGCGTGGTGATTCGCGGCAAGCTCGAAGTGACGGTCGGCGATCAGCGCCGCGTGCTCGGCCCGGGCGAGGCCTATTATTTCGACTCCCGCCTGCCCCACCGCTTCCGCAATATCGGCGATGAGGAATGCGAACTCGTCTCGGCCTGCACGCCGCCGAGCTTCTAGCTCCGTTGACAGCCGCGTTTCGCGATCTGACAATTCCCGCACAAACACAAATAAGGGGGATGTGATGGGGTTGGAACGCGAGGCGCTGATCGATGTCGCCATGGGCTATGAGCCCGCCGACAAAGTCATCAAGAACTGCCAGATCGTCAACAGCCATACCGGGACGATCCACGCACCCAGCGACCATGTCGCCATCAAGGGCGAACGCATCGCCGCCGTGGGCGATATGGATTACACCATCGGCGACGACACCGAAGTGATCGACGCCGGCGGGCGCTTCCTCGTGCCCGGCCTGATCGACCCGCATTGCCACCAATGGCACACCTACGCCAACTCGACCGTGTTCGCCGCCTGCCGCCTGTTGCACGGCTCAACCACCATCGTCGACGGCTTTTACGGCCACGCCATCGTCAACGGGCTGCGCGCCTCGCGCTTCTTCCTCGACGAGCTGTTGCGCACACCGGTCAAGCCGATCTTCGTCGTGCCCACTATGTGCTACACCCAGAACCGCGGCATCGGCTTTCCCGCCTCGCCCAACGCGCCGAGCATCCAGCAATTGCTCGATTCCCTCGAATGGCCGGAGACCAAGGGCATCGAGGAGATCAGCCCGGAGCTGATGCTCTACCGCAATCAGCGCGACGCCGATTTGCTGAACCTGATGGAGGAATGCCTCAAGCAGGGCAAGGTGATCCAGGGCCACTCGGCCGGCATGACCGACGACAAGATCACCAATGCCTGGGTTTCCTCCGGCATCATGCACAACCACGAATGTGTCAACGCGGATGAGACGCGGCGCCAAGCCGAGCTCGGCATCTGGATCGTCATCCGCGAGGGCAGCGCGTGCAAGGATATCGAAGCCTGCCTGCCGGTGGTCACCAAGGAAGGTTATGACCCACGGGCCTTCCAGCTTTGCACCGACGTCATCACGCCGGATTGGATGCTCGAGCGCGGCCAGATGGACAATGCGATCCGCGTCGCCGTCAAGAACGGCCTCGATCCGATGACCGCGATCCAGATGTCGACCATCCAGCCGGCCGAGTTCTACCGGGTCAATCACGATATGGGCATGATCGCGCCGGGGCGCTATGCCGATATCGTCTTCGTCGAGACCCTCGAGGAGTTCGAGATTTCCAAGGTCATGGCCAATGGCAAAGTCTGGGTCGAGGACGGCAAGCTGGTCGAGCCGCTGGAAAATCCCGATTATCCCGACTGGCTCTACGGCACGATGAATATCGACCGGGTGCTGACACCGGGAGATTTCCAAATCCGCGCGCCGGAGGGCGCCGGCGATACGGTCAAGGTTCAGGTGATCAACACGCGCGACGGCTCGCTCGAGACGCCAGGCTCGGTCGAGACGCTCAAAGTGGTCGACGGGCTGGTGCAGGCCGATCCGGAGAACGGCATCAGTAAGATCTGCATGATCGACCGCATCATGGGGACCGGCGAGATCGGCCTCGCCTTCGTCAAGGGCTTCGGCATCCAGTCGGGCTGCATCGGCACCACGGCCAATGTGTTCAACCAGAATATCGTCCTGGTCGGCGCGTCGGACGAGGACATGGCCGCCGCCGCCAATGAAACCATCAAAATGGATGGCGGCTTTATCGCGCTCCGGGGCGGCGAAGTGCTGGCCGCGCTGCCGACGCCCTTGAACGGTCTCGCCTCGGACCTGCCGTTCGACGAATTGTTCGAGAAGCAGTTCAAGCTGCTCGCGGCGTGGCGCGACATGGGCTGCGAATTGGAGACGCCGCAGATGAATCTCGAATTCGTCTCCCTGGTGACGATCCCCTACTACCGCATCAGCACCAAGGGCCTCGCCTATATGACGCAAGACCGCTTCGAGCTGGCGGAGCTTTTCGTGCAGTAGAGCAAATCCCAAGCAGGTGGAATCACCTGCGACGACGCATTTGCTTCAACAAAAAAGGCGATAGAGCATGATGGGTGCGCGTATGCGAACCCGGCATGCTCTAGATGCCCGCGTTACGCCGCGAGCGGCGCCGGGGCGATAATTTCGCGGGCGCGGCCCTGCTCGACATCGTAGAGCAGCCCGGAGACGGTGATATGGCCGGGCAGCTCGGGCGCCGTCCTGAGGCGCTCGACATCCTCATGCAGGCTCTGCTCGTGGTCCGTGATCGCCACCGATGACACGTCGACGCCGACATGCGCCTTGAGGGCGTGCTGGAACTCCGGGTCGGCAAAGCGTTCGGCGCCGCAATTGGTGTGTTGCATAATGACCAATTGAAACGGGCCGGGCTCGCCGCCTTCGATCTTCGAGACCATGAAGGCGAGCGCGGCGATTTCCTCAATCACTTCGCGCGTCACCCGCCCGCCGGTGTTGCGGATGACGGCGCCGTCGCCAAGCTCGAGGCCGAGAATATGCGCCGGGTCGACGCGCGGATCGGCGCAGGTCAGCACCACGGTGCGCAGCTTCGGCATGGGCGGCAAATCGGCCGCGGCGAAATTGCTGGCAAATTGACGGTTACGGTCGAGAAGGGTCGCTGTGCTGTTCATGGGTCATCTCCTGATCGGGTGGCATTCATGGTTTCGGCCTTTGGGACCTCAGCCTTCGAGACCTCAGCCTTTGGGACCTCAGCTTCTGTGGTCTCAGCTTCTGTGGCCTCAGCGCGCCGCTTAGCGTTACTGGCGAACTGAACCTTATCTTGATACATTAAACTTTAAAGTCAATACTAAAAACATGAAAGATTATTTTATTGGCGGCGGGGATGGGGTAGTCCTGTGGCAATCCTGTGGGATTGGAGAGACTTCAGGCGTTCCCCCCGGCAATGGCGAGAATGAGATCATGCCCAGACACCGAAGCTATCGATTGCTCTGCCCGATCGCCCGCGCGCTGGACAAGGTCGGCGACCGCTGGTCGCTCCTGATCCTGCGCGACTTGCATGCCGGCCCCGCCCGCTTCAGCGATATCCAACAGGGGATGCCGCATTTGGCGTCAAACCTGCTGACGAGCCGCCTCGACCAGTTGCAAACCGGTGGCCTGATCGAGCGCCGCGCTACCGAGTATGGCGCCAATGTCTATGCGCTGACCGATCACGGCGAGGCCACGGCGCCCTTACTGTTCGAACTCGCCGCGTTCGGCACCCGCTGGCCGCCGGCGGAGGATACGCGCCGGCCAGGCAATATGCGGACCATCGCCGTCACCCTCAAGGAGGCGCTGCGGCGCGCCGTCACCAAGGCGGATGGCGCGTTGAGCGTGGAGCTGGTGGTCGATGACGAGCCTTTCGCCATCGCCGTCGCGGACGGCGCGGTGGAGGTGCGTTATCAGGAAAACCTCGGCGCGAGCCTTTCGATCGCGACCAATTACGACGCGATGATCGGCGTTGGCGACGGCGATATCACGCCGGCCGAGTTCGGTAATAAACACATCGAAATCCGTCGTGGCTCGCGCACCGCGACAAAACAGTTTTTCGCCCTATTGTCGCGGGCGTTCAACCGCTCGGACTGAGCCGCCTGGCCTCAGGCGCGGGCTTCCGGGATGATCTTGAGCGCGCGCATTTTCTTGAAATAACGCGCGAACATTTCCTCGGTGTAGATGATCTCGCCATAACCGTGGCGGATGCGTTTGCGGTCTTCAAGGATAATGTCCCAATCGCGGCCGAACACCCAGTCGGCGAAAATCCAGTTGGCGAGCTCGTCCATCTTGTAGGGCTGAAGCTGATGCTTCTGGACGATCTCGTCCCACACCGGGCCCTTGTCTTCCATCAGAACCGTCAGCGAACAGGGCCGCACCTGGCCGCGGCGGCAGCCGAAGGCCTCGCCGATCTCGTGCCAGATATGCTCCCAGCGGAAGCAATCTCCGTTCGTGATGTTGAATTCCTCATTGGCGCAGCCCGGATCGGTCGCCGACCACGCCTCGAAGCGGCCCAAAATCTCCGCATCGGTATATTTGTTGAGCGCCTGCCAGGCGGCGGGGCGGCCGGGGAAATCGAACGGGATACCGAGCTCGGCGGCGATCGCGGCATAGACCGAGACAAAATTGAGCGTATTCAAGGGCACCCCGGCGGAGAGGCCGATGACGATCTCCGGGCGCACCATGGTGAGGCCCCAGCTTTTGCCCTGTTGCAGCTCTTTCAGATAGTCCTGCTGGTTGTAGTAGAAATTGGGCGGCATGTGGCGCGGATCGGTCTCGACGGAAGGCGTCTTATAGGGCCCGAGATGGCAGCCGTAATATTTGCCGCCCTGGGTCAGCGTGACGCGCTCAAGTCCCGGCGCGATACGGTCGAGAATGCCGACGGAATTGCGCACCAGCGCCACATTGCCTTCGATATTCTCCGCCTCGAAGCCACCGGCCAGGCCGCAATAAAACACATGTGTCGCGTCCGTCAGCGGCGCAAGCTTGGCCTCGGCATCCGCCTCGTCCTCGAGATCGACGGCGATGAAGGTGGCGCTGGTCTCAAAACCCGGCGCGCTCCGGCTCAAGCCCACAACCTCCCAGCCGCCCGCAGCTTCCAGCGCCTCGACCACATTGCGCCCCGTCGTGCCGCGCGCACCGACCACAACCGCTTTCTTCCGAGCCATTTTTGTCTCCCGTATCGTCAAATTTACGGCAAGTTCCGTTGCCGCATTATCCGCGAATCCCGCGGACTCACAAGCTGCGCGCTAGCGGGCTTGACAATTTGCCCCAACCCCTGCTTTTTGTTGCGCCCCGGTGGATAGGCGGCTGTGGCGGAACTGGTAGACGCGCAGCGTTGAGGGCGCTGTGGGGGAAACCCCGTGGAGGTTCAAGTCCTCTCAGCCGCACCATTCCCAGTCCGGCGTGAGCGATATCGCGCCGCTGGTGCGCGTTGCGGTCGTGGCGGAACTGGTAGACGCGCTAGATTCAGGTTCTAGTGGGGGCAACCCCGTGGAGGTTCGAGTCCTCTCGACCGCACCAGCGCGTCTCCTGTTCCCTTAACCCCTCATTCAGCCCGATTTCGGCTGCAGGCTTTCCACCAGGGTCGCCCAATAACTGGCGCCCCAGCCGAGCGCCTCGTCGTTGAAATCATAGGTCGGATTGTGCAGGAAGCAGCCGAGCTCGGCGCCGGCATTGCCCATCCAGATATAGGCGCCGGGGCGCGCTTCGAGCATATAGGAGAAATCCTCCGAGCCCATGACGGGCGGCAGGTCGCGGTACACACTCGCCTCGCCGGCGACGCGGGTTGCCGCCTGGGCGGCGAGCTCGGTTTCCGCCTCATGGTTCACCGTGGCGGGGAACTGGCGCATATAGTTGATTTCGGCGCGGCAGCGATGGGCGCCGGCGATCCCATCGGCAATACGGGTGATGCCGCTTTCGATTTCCTGGCGCACGGATTCCTTGAAACAGCGCGTCGTGCCGCCCAGCTCGATGCGCCCCGGGATGACGTTAAACGCATCGCCGCCATGGAACATGGTGACGCTGACCACGGCGGAATCGAGCGGGTCCATCACGCGGCTGGTGATGGTCTGCAGGGCGCCGACGATCTCCGCCGCGCACACCATCGGATCGACGCCGAGATGGGGCATGGCGCCATGCGCGCCCTCGCCGATCACACTGATCTCGAAACAGTCGCAGGTCGCCATCATCGGCCCCGGCCGTATGGCGAATTCGCCGATCTCGAGGCCCGGCCAATTGTGCAGGCCATAGACGCCATTTACCGGGAACTTGTCGAACAGGCCCTCATCGACCATTTCGCGCGCGCCGCCCATGCCCTCCTCGGCGGGCTGGAAGATGAAATAGACCGTGCCGGAAAAATTCCCCGTCTCGGCGAGATATTTGGCCGCGCCGAGCAGCATCGCCGTATGGCCGTCATGGCCGCAGGCATGCATCACCCCATCATTCGTCGAGCGGTAATCCACTTCGTTCTTTTCCAGGATGGGCAACGCATCCATATCGGCGCGGAGACCGATGGCGCCCTCGCCCGGCGCGCCTTTCAACACACCGACCACGCCGGTCCGCGCCAGGCCGCGATGCACTTCGAGGCCGAAGGATTCGAGCTCCCGGGCGACGACATCGGCGGTGCGGTTCTCCTCAAAGCCAAGCTCGGGATGAGCGTGGATGTCCTGCCGCCAGCGGGCCATGTCTTCCTGAAATTCCGCGATGCGGTTGATCATCGGCATCTATTCACTCCCCTCGTTTGGAATCTCAGCATAGCAAGCGGGCCGGCAAGTGGGTAGAATCGTGGGATGGGAAAAGTGACTAAATTTGCCGATATCAGGAAGATCGCCGAGAAGCGCGCCGGCGGTCCGGCGGCGCTGAAGAAACTGCTGCCCGAATCGAAATCCGCCAAGGCGCTGAAGGCAATGGCGGACGACCGCTATCTCTCGCTGATGATGCTCCGGGTATTTTCCTCCGGCCTCAAGCACAGCATGGTCGCCGGCAAATGGCCGGATTTCGAGGAGATCTTCTTCGCATTTGAGCCCAAGCGCGTGGCGGCGATTCCGGATGAGGACCTCGAAGCGCTCTTGAAGGAGACCCGCATCATCCGCCATTGGGGCAAGATCAAGGCGACACGCCACAATGCCGCGGCGATGGCGGAGATCTCCGCCGAGCATGGCGGCTTCGGCGCCTGGCTCGCCGCCTGGCCGGAGGATGATATCGTCGGTCTCTGGGACGAGTTGCAAAAGCGCTTCACCCAGCTGGGCGGCGCCTCGGGTCCCTATTTCCTGCGCATGGCCGGCAAGGACACTTTCATTCTGACCGGAGATGTGGTGAAGGCGCTCAATAAATGGGGCGCCTACAAGGGCGAGCCCAAAGGCAAGAAGGCGCGCCGCGAGGTGCAGGAGGCATTTAACGCCTGGGCCGCAGAAAGCGGCCTCTCGCGCGCGCAAATGAGCAGGATTTTGGCGCTCTCCGTCGATTAGCCCAGGGTGCTCGGCGTAACGCCCGGTTAACCATACGGTAACGCGGGCATGGCATTTTCTCGCCATGGCGGATTCCCCAGTCAGCGACGATCAAAGCCGCGACAGCCGCGCCCTTGGCGCGCCGGCGCTCGACGATGTGCGCGATGCCTTGGAGGCCGGCGTCCAGGCCTATCGCCGGGGCGATCTCGCCGATGCCAAGGCCAATGCCGAAACCGCTCTCAGGGACCTGCCGAACCAGCCGGACGCGCTGCATATGCTGGCTCTTGTCGCCGACCAATCCGGCGCCCATGACGAGGCGGTGCGCCATCTCGAGCGCGCCCTTACCGTCACGCCGGACAATGTGCCGTTCCGCAACAATCTCGCGACCATGTATCAAGCCGCCGGGCGCACCGAAGAGGCGCGCGCCACCCTCGACAAGCTGCTCGAAGAGCATCCGGATTATCACGGCGCGCATTACAATCTCGCCCGCCTGGTAAAAGAGGAGGGCGATCTCGCGGCGGCGCGCGATCACTTCCGCCTGGCGATCGTGCATGAGCCGGGCTTCGCCGACGCCTATGTCAATCTCGTCCAGACGCTCTTGGAAATGGGCGCGGTCGAGGATGCCGTCGAGGCCGCACAAAAGGCGACGGTCGCCGCGCCGGCCTCGGCCACGGTCCATGCCTCGCTTTCCGCGGCGCTCATGGCCCAGGGCGATTTCGCCGGGGCCGCCGAAGCCGGCCGCAAATCGATCGCCACCGATCCCCTGCCCGGCGAGCCCTATCTTACCCTCGGCAATGCGCTGATCGCGCTCGGCCAGTTCGACACGGCGGTGAATCCGCTGCATCTCGCGGCGGCACGCCTCTCGGAGCGCGCCGATGTGCACAATAGCCTCGGCGTCGCGCTGCTCGAGACCGGCGATCTCGCCGGGGCGGAAACGGCGCTGCGCCATGCGCTCGAAATTCACCCGGCCCTCACCGAGGCGCACAGCAATCTCGGCCATCTCCTCACCCTCGACAACCGGCCGGAAGACGGCGCCGCCCATGCCTGGCGCGCGCTCGAGCTGGACGAAACATTCGCCTCGGCCTGGATCAATCTGGCGAACGCTTTGTTGGCCCTCGACCAGCCGGAAGAGGCGCTCACGGCAGCCGAACGCGCCATCGCCCTTGTTCCGGATACCGCCGAGGCGCAGAACTGCCTGGGCAGCACCCTCGATGCGCTGACCCGTGGCGCGGACGCGCGCGCCGCCTATGAGCGGGCGATTGCGCTCGAGCCGGAGCTTGCCGAGGCGCATTTCAACCGCGCCCTCAACCTGCTCGGCGCCGGCGACTACGAGGCCGGGTTCGCCGAATATGAATGGCGCCTCAAGCTCGCCGGCGGCGCGGTGTCGCACACGGCGCGGCCGAGCTGGGACGGCACGCCGCTGGAGGGCGCGACCATTCTGCTCCATGCTGAGCAGGGTTTTGGCGACAGTTTGCAATTCATCCGCTTCGCGCCGCTGGTGGCCGAGAAAGGCGGGCGCGTCATTCTCGCCTGCCAGGAGCCGCTGACCCGCTTGTTGAGCCGGGTCGACGGCGTCGCCAAGACGGTCGCCCTCGGCGGCGAAATGCCTGACTATGCGTGCCATGCGGCGCTCGCCAGCCTGCCGCATATTCTCGGCGTCCATCCAAACAATCTGCCGCCGGCCGCAGCCTATCTCCCGCCGGCGGCGGAACCCTGGCAGCTCGACGCGCCGACCGGCGCGCGGCTCAAGGTCGGTTTCGCCTGGTCCGGCAGCCCGGCCAACAAGATCAATCGCCGGCGCTCCTGCGCCATCGAATTTTTCGCACCGCTATTTGCGCACGACGATATCGCCCCCTACAGCCTGCAGATCGGCCCGGCGGCGGCGGATATCGAAGGCCAGGAGCGGATCGCCGACCTCAGCCCGATCATCACCGATTTCGCCGATACGGCAGCGGCCATCGCCGGCCTCGATCTGGTGATCTCGATCGATTCGGCGGTGGCTCATCTCGCCGGCGCCCTCGGCTACCCGGTGTGGACGATCCTCTCCCATGGCGGCGACTGGCGCTATCCGCATGGCGCCGCCGAGAACCCCTGGTATCCGAACATGCGCCATTTCCGCCAGCCCGCGCCCGGCGACTGGCCGAGCGTGATCCGAGAAGTCCAGGAAGCGCTTAACGGCTTTAACCCGGCCTGACCCTCGCGCTCCTCCGCTCCCTTCGGTTATGATCGACTAAAAGGGGAGCGATCATGAAACCCGACAAGATTGCCGAAGCCGTCGAGATTTATCGCGGCGTGCGGCTCGATTTGGACACGCTCGACCGGCTACCGGAGAGCTGCACGCCGGGCGACGCGGCGGAAGCCTATGAAGTGCAGCGCGCGCTCAATCGGCGCCTTGCCGAGCTCGGGCTCGGGCCCGTCGGCGGCCACAAGATCGGCTGCACCAGCAAGGTCATGCAGGAATATCTCAAGATCGACGAGCCGTGCAGCGGCGGCATCTATGGCAACACCGTGTTCCACGAAGCCGGCGCGCGCAGCCACAGCGCCTATAGCCGCCCCGGCGTGGAGTGCGAGATCGCCGTCGGCTTGGGTGCCACACTGGGTGCTGATGGTGCGCCCTATGATGGGGAAAGCGTCGCCGATGCGGTGGCGAGCGTCATGGCGGCGATCGAGATCGTCGACGACCGTTTCGTCGATTACACCAAGCTCGAACTGCCGACCATGCTGGCCGACGATTTCTTCAATTGCGGCTGCGTGCTCGGCGCGCCGGTCACGGATTGGCGCAAGCTCGATATCGCCGCACTGCATTGCGAGATGTTCATCAACGGCGCCAGCATCGGCAGCGGCTTCGGGCGCGACGTGATGGGCCACCCCTTCAATGTGCTCGCCTGGCTCGCCAACAGCATGATCGCGCGCGGCTGCGAACTGCGCGCCGGCGAATTCGTCCTCACCGGCAGCTCGGTGCAAACCTATTGGTGCGCGCCCGGCGACGAGGTGCGGGTCGAGATCGAGGCCCTCGGCACGGCGGAGATGCGCTTTTCCGAGGGCTAGCGCAAATCCCGAGCAGGTGGGATCACCTGCGACGACGCATTTGCGTAAACTAAAATGAGATGGAGCGTTTCTCGCGAACGCGAGTGAGCGAAAAACGTTCTATCGGCGCGGCAGGGCGCCGGCCATCAGACGGCCGACGGTGATCATTTCCGGGATGGTGGCCGAGAAGGCGGTCAGCGTGGCGAGCAGTTGCTCGCGCGCGGCACCTGAGGGCCGGCCTGCAGGCAGATCGTGCGGCGTCAGTTCGCCGGCGAGGCGGGCGGCGGCGGTGTTGGCCCCGGTCGCGATGCGCGTCGCGGTATCTTCGATGTCACCGCTCAGAAACATAGGCGCCAGGGCGTCCGCTTGGTCCAAGAGATAATCCGGCCAATGGGCGAGATGGCGGTAGAGGGTGGGCACGATGCCGCGTGAGCCGTCATCGCCGGAGACGCGCAGGCGAACCACTCGCTCGGCAAGTTCGGGCGGCATCTCCTCCAACTGCACCAGAGGCGGCAAGGCGGGAAAGGCGGCCGGCGGCACAGGTTGGCCGGGATCGCCGCCGCTCCCACCGCCGGCCTCCTCCGAGGCGAGCAGCGTCATCAGCCCGCGCACGGCGATGATATTGTGCGGATTGGCGGTGTTGTAGGCGGTGACGATATAGGCGATCGCCGCGCGGTCCATCGGCTTGAGGGCAAGCGCCTCGGCTTTCTCGCGGGTGAGCGGCGGCAATTCGGCGGCGAGCGGCACGGAGGCCAGCTCTTCCGCCGCGGCGCTCAAGGCGCCCGAGCGCATGGCCGGCGCCAGCGCCCGCCAGGACCATTCGAGGAGGCCGTCATGGGTCGCGAGATGGCGGTAGATCAGCGCCACCATCGGCACCCGGCAACAGGCTTTTATCTCAGTGTAGATCGCCTTGATTTCGTCGCCCGCATCCGCTTCCGCAAGTTCGGGCAATCTCTTCGCTTCCGCCACTTTCGCCTCCCGCGATCGCTCGTCCGGCCTATAATAGCGCGATGAAAACCATAACCGCACGCGCCATCGACGCCACCTCCTTTGCCCCCTACGGCCAACTGCTCGACGTGCCCGAGACGCCGGGGCGCTACGACTTCCAGGCGGAGCTGTTCAATGGGCGGAGCGACGCCAATCCCAACCTGCTGCTCGCCCGGGGCGACGCGCAATCGCTGCCGCTTGAGATGAAGGTGATGGAGCGTCATCCGCAATCGAGCCAGGCCTTCTTTCCGCTCGATGCGGCGCGCTATCTCGTGCTGGTCTGCCCGGATGCCGCCGATGGCGGGCCCGACACATCGCGCCTCGACGCCTTCATCGTCGGCGCCGCGCAGGGCATCAATTACAAACCCGGCACCTGGCACCACCCGCTGACCGCGCTCGACAGCGCCGCCCGCTTCGCCGCCCTGGTGTGGGAAAATGGCAGCGAGGCCGATACCGAATGGTACAAGCTCGCCACCGAACAAAGGGTGCGTATCGAAGCCTAAACGGGCTGGGTATCGTGGCGCAGGCCGATGCTGTAGCGCTCGGAAGCGATATCGCTGAGATAGTGGAACGGCCGGTCCTTGCGCCCGGCGAAGCCCGGCGCGCGCATCAGCAAGAGATCGCCCGGCCGCCAGGCGACTTCGCGCGCGCCCGAGCCGGAACGCGTATCCGAGACGAAAAACCGGCCATTGCCGGAGAGCTGGATCAGCGCGACCAGGCCGGTATAGCGCACATGATCGCGGTGTGCCGTGATGCCGAAGGAGCCGGCGTGATAGCGCTGCACCACGAGATCGTTGAGCCCGAGCCGCCCGGCCAGGAGCGGCGGGCGCAGGCCGGCAAGAGCGCGGGCGAGATGGTCCTCGAGCTCCGCCGCCAGATCCCACAGCGGGTTCGGCTTGGGCGGCGCCATGCAGATGTCGAAATCCTGGCGCACCGCTTTTTCGCCGGTGCCGATCTCGCGCCGCCCGGTGCGATAGGAAAGACCTTGGGCGGCGGTAAGCAGCGGCAGCAGCGCCTCCGCCGCGAGCAGGGGCAGGCTCGCCGCGTCTTCCGCCACGAGACTGAGGAGCGCATCGCGCACCAGGTGCGTGTCGCTTACGAAGGCCACCTGTTCACTCTCCTGTTACCCCATGTGTTTGCCACGCCACCTATAATCCGGCGCGAACGATAAAAGCTCAAGAATGGGAGACACAATGCCGCACCTTGCGAAACGGGGCGCGATCCTCGCCGTCATGCTTACTTTCCTCGCCGCACCGGTCTTTAGCGCCGGGGCCGCCGACTGGCCCCATCCCGGCACCGAGAGCCTGGCGAGCGATAAATCCTTCGCCCAACTGGTCAAAGCCACAAACGCCGCGATCAAGAAGAGCGGCCTCTTTGCCGTCACCAAGGCGAGCGCCAGCGCCGGCGCCAAGCGGCGCGGCATCGAGATCGCCGGCAATATGGTGATCGGCGTGTTCCGCAACGATTTCGCCGTGCGCATGCTGGAGGCAAGCGTCGAGGCCGGTATCGAGGCGCCGCTCCGCTTCTATCTCACCGATGATGGCGACGGCACCGCCACTCTCACCTACCGCACGCCGACGGCTGTCTTCGCGCCCTATGGCAGTTCCGAGCTCGACGCTATGGCGGCGGAGCTCGACGCGATCTTCGCCGCGATCGCCGCCGAAGCCACAGGAGGTTGATGCGGTTCATATCTTGGTAACCAGTTTCCGAGATAGTTGGCCATACCTAACTTACGGAGATTTTTCCAATGGCCGACACGATCTATCAGAAAATTGGCGGCGAGGCCGCAGTCGACGCCGCGGTTGATTTATTTTACCGCAAGGTCCTGAGCGACGATCATATCAGCACCTATTTCGACGATACCGACATGGACGCCCAGCGTGAGAAGCAGAAAGCCTTTCTCACCATGGTGTTCGGCGGGCCGAACGAATATACCGGCAAGGATCTGCGCACGGCGCATGCCAAGCTGGTCGAGCAAGGCATGGACGATTCCCATTTCGATGCCGTCGCCGGCCACCTCCAGGCGACGCTGGACGAGCTCGGCGTGCCCGCCGATATCGCCGGCGAGATCATGACCACCGCCGCCGGCACGCGGGACGAGGTGCTCAACCGCTAACCGGCGTACGGCGCGCCACGGCGATGGCGACCGTTCAGTTCGACGGCTCCCCTTATGCGGGCCAGGCGGACGAATCCGTCCTCGACACATTGCTGCGCCATGGCGTGGAGGCGAGCTATTCCTGCCGCAAGGGGAGCTGTCTCACCTGCATGCTGCGCAGTGTCGAGGGCGCGGTGCCGGAGGATGCGCAAGCGGGCCTCAGGGACACGCTGAAGCATCAGGGTTATTTCCTCTCCTGCCTGTGCCGGCCCGAGGGCGATATCAGCGTCGTGCCGGGAGAGGATTCGGCGCTTTATCAGCGCGCCGTCATCCACGCACGCGAGATACTGGCGCCAGATATCTGCCGGGTGACCTTGGAGCCGGCGACGCCGCTTTATTATCATGCCGGGCAATTCCTCAATCTGAGACGCCAGGACGGGCTCTGCCGCTCCTATTCCCTCGCCAGCGTGCCCAAGCTCGACCGCCATCTCGAGTTTCACATCAAACGCCTGCCCGGCGGTGAGATGAGCAATTGGCTATTCGACGGGATGCAAATCGGCGAGAGCGTCGATATCCAGGGGCCGAACGGCGCCTGCTTCTATCTGCCGGGCGATCCCGGGCAGAGCCTGCTGATGATCGGCACCGGCACCGGGCTCGCACCGCTCTGGGCGATCGCGCGCGATGCGCTGAATGACGGCCACAGCGGTCCGATCCGGCTTTATCACGGCTCGCGCGAGGCGGACGGTCTCTACCTGCGGGACGAGCTTGCCGCACTGGCCGGCGGGCAGGCGAATTTCGCCTATACCGGCTGCCTCTCGAGCGCGGAGGCGACGCCCGGTCTCGAAAAGGGACGTGCCGATGAAATCGCTTTTAGCGATAACCCGGACCTGGGCGGCTGGCGGATTTACCTCTGCGGCAATCCGCCGATGGTTGACGGCGCCAAGAAACGCGCCTTTCTCGCCGGCGCCGATTTGAAGGGCATTTACGCCGATGCCTTCGAGCTGAAAGAGCTGCGCAAGGCGCCGCGCGCATCGGAATAACTTGACTTATCGCGTCGGAACCCTCATATGCCGCACCAGCGACACTCCTTTTGAGGTCGATTTTCGATCGATCGCCGGCGCTTATATAACTAGCCGGCTTGGTTTTATCCCGACAGACACAGGCGTTTCGTTAGGCTGGCAACCGCCATCAGGCCTTGCCGGACCCGATTGATTCAATAACGAAAGACAATCCTTACATGACCGACTTTACGGGCCTCAAACTGGCCCAACCGATCCTTCGTGCCATCTCGGACGAGGGCTATACCACCCCGACACCCATCCAACTGAAATCCATTCCGCCGCTCCTTAAAGGGCGCGACCTCTTAGGCGTCGCCCAGACCGGCACCGGCAAGACCGCGGCCTTTGCGCTGCCGCTGCTGCACCGCCTGGCTGAAAACCCGGGCGCGGCGCGGCGCGGCGAGCCGCGTGCGCTGATCCTCGCACCGACGCGTGAATTGGCCGGCCAGATCAGTGACAGCTTCACGAGCTATGGCCGCCATCTTCGCCTGCGCACCTCCGTCGTCTTCGGCGGCACCAATATCCGGCCGCAAATCCGCGCCTTGAGCCGCGGCGTCCATGTTCTGGTCGCCACACCGGGGCGCCTCCTCGATCTGATGAACCAAGGCCATGTGCGGCTCGACCGCATCGAGACCTTCATCCTCGACGAAGCCGACCGCATGCTCGACATGGGCTTCCTGCCCGACGTCAAACGGATTACCGCCAAGCTTCCGGCCGAACGCCAGACCCTGCTGTTTTCCGCGACCATGCCGAAATCGATCGAGCAGCTCGCCCAGAGCCTGTTGCACGACCCGGAGCGGGTCGAGATCGCGCCGGCGGCGAGCACCGCGGAGAAAGTGCAGCAGCGCGTTCTCTTCGTCGCCAAGGACAAGAAGCGCTCGCTCCTCAGCGAATTGCTCAACGACGAGGACATCAGCCGGGTGCTCATCTTCACCCGCACCAAGCGCGGCGCCGACCGCGTCGCCAAGCATTTGCACCGGGGCGGCATCCGCGCCGATGCGATCCACGGCAACAAGTCGCAAAATGCCCGCCAGCGCGCGCTCAAAAGCTTTTGCAACGGCAAGATCCGCGCCCTGGTGGCGACGGACATCGCGGCGCGCGGCATCGATGTCGAGGATGTCAGCCATGTCATCAATTTCGACCTGCCCAACGAGCCGGAGAGCTATGTCCACCGCATCGGCCGCACGGCGCGCGCCGGGGCGGGCGGCATCGCCATCTCGTTCTGCGATCATGACGAGCGCGCTTACCTAAGCGATATCGAGAAGACCATCCGCCAGAGCGTGCCGGTCTTTGCCGGCCATCCGTTCCATGCCGCCGAGATTGAGCACGCCGCCGCGCCGGGCAAAGGCGGGCCTGGGCGCAACAAGCGGCCCGGCCAGCGCCGGCGCAACTCCCGGCGGCCGAGGCGCAAGGCGGCGTAGCCCGGTTTTTGTCGCCCCCCGCCATCGACCTTGATCCGAATGAGCGCCATAATAGGCGCGAAACCGGATCAAGAGGGGGGTAGAAGACAATGCCGAAAGTCGAAGCGAACGGGATCAATATTTTCTATGAGTATATGGGCGACGGCGATCCGCTGGCGCTGATCGGCGGCTCGCTGTTCGGGCGGCAGAATTTCGGCATGGTGTGGGATGGCCTGGCCGAGAACTTCAAGCTGATCAGCTACGATCAGCGCGGCTACGGCCAGACCGACCGGCCGTTGCAGCAATATGATCTCGACATCTGGGCGGACGATCTCGCCGCCCTGATGGAGAGCCTCGATATCCCCCGCGCCCATGTCATGGGGACCTCCGCCGGCGGCATGATCGCGCTCAAATTCGCCGCCAAATATCCCGACAAATGCATTGGCGTGGTGAGCGATTGCGCTTTTGCCAAATGCGACGAGATGCGCAAGATCATGTTCCGCACCTGGCGCCACATGGCGCAGACCTGGGGCTGCTCGCCGCAATTCGCCGATCATGTGCTGACCCAGGCGGTGGGCGCGGATTATCTCGACGGCCCCGACGGCCCGGCGATCGTCGAGATGGTGCGCACCGTCGTCGGCCTCAATTCGGTCGACACGGTGGTGCAGGCCTGCCTCGCCATGGAGAACATGGATCTCCGCGAGGATTGCAAAAAAATCCGCAATCCGACCCTCGTCATCACGGCGAAAAAGGATATGTTGACGCCCATGGAGACCGGCTCCAGCGGCGCCGGGGCACAATGGGTGGCGGACAATGTTCCAGGCTGCGAAATCATCGTCTATGAGGATATCGGCCATGCCGACCTGGTGGAGTGCCCGGAAAAGACCATTGCGTCGACCATCGAGTTCCTGCACCGCGCCAAGGAGAAAGTGCTCAACTAGGATGAGCGGCCGGCGATGAACGGCGGACTTCCCCACCTACCGCGCCACACCAGCGTCGGCGTCCGCGTCGGACCGTACCGCATCGGCGGCGGCGCGCCGGTGGTGGTGCAGAGCATGACCAATACGGATACGGCGGACGTGGACGGGACGGCGGAGCAGGTGCGCGCGCTCGCCGAGGCCGGATCGGAGCTGGTGCGCGTTACCGTCAACACGCCGGAAGCGGCGGCGGCGGTGCCGCATATCCGCGAGCGCCTCGAGGCCATGGATTGCGCCGTGCCACTTATCGGTGACTTTCACTATAACGGCCATAAATTGCTGCGCGAGCACCCGGCCTGCGCCGAGGCGCTGGCGAAATACCGCATCAATCCCGGCAATGTCGGCTTTCGCGAGAAGCGCGACCGCCAGTTCCAGACCATGATCGAAGTGGCGCTCGAGTATGACCGCCCGGTGCGCATCGGCGTCAATTGGGGCAGCCTCGATCAGGAGCTGCTCGCCGAATTGATGGACCAGAACGCCGCCCTCGATGCGCCGCGCGAGGCGCAGGAGGTGATGCGCGCGGCGCTCGTCGAATCCGCACTGCGCAGTGCGGCGATGGCGGAGGAGATCGCATCACCTC